>JBIIJE010000069.1:0-13972 GCA_044234005.1 Chitinophagaceae bacterium
CACGACACAACTTGGCGTTATCGTTAACCCTAGCCCTACCTCACAATTTAATTTTTCCCCCACAACAACCAATTTAAGTAATGCGATTTTCACATTAAATAATACTTCCCTCAATGCCAATAATTTTATTTGGTATTTAAATGATATTGCTTTCTCAAATCAACAGCAAGCGAGTATCCAGATAAATCAGGTTGGAGATTATTGTATCAAGTTAATTGCAATCAACCCTGCTAATTGTTCCGACACATCAGTCATCTGCGGCACAGTAACACCAGATCCAACCTATCTTTTTATGCCGAACGCTTTCACACCGAACAACGATAATTTAAATGATGAATTTAAACCTTTAGCATCAAATGCGGAGCTCTTAAAGTTTGTGATTTATAATCGATTCGGAGAAGAAGTATTTAATAACGCTTCAGGTTATTGGGGCTGGGATGGCAAATTCAAAACTGTTGAAATGCCTGCAGGTGTTTACTTTTATTATTTAAAATATAAAATTAAGGGGAAGGAAGAAATCAAAAAAGGTGATGTTACCCTAATTCGATAATTAGCTAAATTTTTTCTTCCAGTTTTTCTTAGTTTTTAATGCAGTTACGACAATTATTAAGTGAGATGATACCCGAAATCCCAATCGAACTATCATCTACTTGCCAAAACAGAGGAATACACCGAATTGGGCCTGCAATCAGCGCAAGCGGTATGATACAAATACACGCAATCATACCAAACTCTATCAACCAAATATTTTGAAAGGTTTTATGAACGCAATGACGATTATCAAATATGAAAAACCAACAAATTGGTACCATAACTAATAAATGGATAATTAATATTTACAAATTTCACGCCTACTTCTACTTGTAAAAGCCAAATCTGATTAAATTTAGGAAACCAATGCAAATCTCTCATTGCAATTTCCAGTTCCGTTTGAATCAAGAATGCCGTTATCCCACTCAGAGCCAATGCGTCAATAAAAAAATCACGAATTAAGTTCTTCTTTCAAGTTAGCTTTTACTCATGAATTCCCATAAATTTAATTTTACATGCTTAAATTAGTTATCAGCGCTTACAATCTCAAATACTTTCTTACGAAAAGCAAAATATGCATCCGTATATTTTCCCATATCAGTAAATGCGACTCCATAGTTGACTGTGAATGTAATAGTTGCCTTTTTTTCAGGGCAGTAAAATGCCCCAGCTGCATAATTTACTTCACCTCCAGGATGTCCATACCAAGTAAATACCTTGTTGTTTATATTAATCTGCATTGCCCTGCAAGCCCCAGCGCATGCTAATGTTGTATCATAGCTTGGTATATTAATCATGTTTTGATAAGATGCAGATGAAAGTAAGGTCTTGGTTCTAAAGAGTGCATTTGTAAATAATCGCAAATCATTTACCTGTGAATAAATTCCCGTAAAACCTCTACCATCACCTGTAAATAATGGAGTTAAATCTTGTAACACACCTTCCTTTCTGTAATCATAGTAACCTTTAGCTACTTGGTTCCAAGGAATATTTTCTTGTGGACGCAGATAGGAGTGTTGCATCCCTATTGGATTAAATATTTCACGCCTTAATATTTCAGCTTGCTCAACATTTGTTACCTTATTTATAACCATAGCCAAAAGCACATGATTTAAAGTTTGATTGTATGACCTTTTCGATTGGTAGGAGAAAGCAGCTTTCTTGTTGTAAGCAAAAGATAATAACTTTTCATAGGTTTTCTCTTTATCAAGATTATTAAAGGTGTATAAAATAAACTCACTATCAAAAACAACATCATAAATCCCACTGCTATGGGAAAGTAAATCTGCGATAGTTGCTTGATTTGCATTTTCAATTTTCGAGATATGTTTGTCATCTATAAAGTTAGCAATCTTATCATCTAACTTGAGTTTACCTTGCTCAATAAGTTTATAAATCATAACAGCAGTAAATAGTTTTGTAACACTTGCTATTTTTGTTAAATGGCAGGGTTGCATTTTCGTTCCATTTTCAATATCTGCAGAACCACTCGATTCGTACCAAATTCCATTTGAATCTTCAACCATTAAAGTAATACCTGGCAAACCTATATCTGTTAAATCAGTCATGAGTTTACGCAATTTTATATCCTTTGGATGATTAGGTGTAATCAATGGAAAATCTGCCATATCGCAAGAATTGACAGAAACATTCGTGTTAGTTTTTTTACAAGAAACAAAACCAACGAAAAGAAGAAAAAGTATAAAATATAAAATTCTCATTTTTTGTTATTTAGATTAAGAAGTAAGGCAAATGAAATCTGATTAAGTGGCAATATTCCAGACAAATTGCTGAATGGATATTGAACACCGAACTGATAACCTATTTGAGTGGATATATTATACTTTTTCAATTGTGCAAGCCGACAGCCAAGCGACATCCCTATAGAGGTTCTCTGTTGAAAGCGATAAGGCGAAACCTTTTGATACTTACCTCCTGAAATAAAGCGAAACTCATCATTGCTATTTCGAACAAGCATTAAATCATGTGATATGGCAGGTCTAAAGTGAAGTTTACGACTCAACTCAATTTTTCGACCTAATCCAAGGGATATAAAGCTAGCCCTTTGCAAGGCTTGTTGGGCGAAATAACCGAAACCAAGTTCATAATCATACTTCGAGAGTTTTGTAAGCTTGATGGGATGATTTAAACTTAGATACAAGCCAGGCTGGATTCTGCCGTTCACAGGATGATGTGGCATCCCGATTCCAACATTTAATAAATGTATACCATATTGGTTTTGGGAATTCCATTTGATAGCACGGTTAGTTGGATTTTGCGATGCGGCATCATACCACCCTATGAAAGTCAAAGTGACTATAATAATCAGTTTTAATATAATTTTATCGTAATTTAACCACATCTTTAGAAAATCATTTTTGATCGCAAACAAATTAAACTCATAAATGCAGAATAAATAACATTTTATTTTTAATATTATTTTTAAAATAATCGACATTTGATATAACAAAATAAATAAAGAATGAAAAAAACCATTTTATGCACACTACTTTGCATTGTTTCATTTTATTGCATTGCCCAAAAATCAGAAAAAAATGCTAAAAATGATACAAACAAAACTGAAGCTAAAAAACAAAATTCAGCCAATGTTTCTGTTGACTTATCAGATCAGAAATATGTTATAGCCATTAAAGCATTTATTCAACAACTCAATTTGGCGAATTCAATAGAAGGATACGAAAATATTGCAAATGCTTTTGAAAGAGTTGGTAATACCAAGCTTAATGAATGGTTGCCAAAATACTACATTGCGTATTCTTGGGTGATGACGGCATTCATGTCTAAAGAGGCAAAAGAAATTGATAGTCGTGTGGCTACCGCATTGCAATATATTGATGCTGCGGCCGCCATCACAAGTAACTCCGAAATAGAGTGCTTAAGAGGTATGTGTCATCAAGCAAGCATCATGGCAGACCCAGAGGCTCGCGGACAAAAATATAGCCAAATGGCTATTGAAGCTTTTAATCTATCAGCTGAGATGGACCCAAGTAATCCTCGTCCAGAGCTTATGAAAGCACAAAGTGTTTTTTATATGCCAGAAGAATTTGGAGGAGGTAAAGCAAGAGCCAAACCAATGTTTGAATCCGTTCTAAAAAAATATAGCACTTTTAATCCACAAAACGAGTTAATGCCAAATTGGGGGGCCTCAATGGCTAAATCTCAATTAGCTTTATGTTCGAACTAAATATTTTTAACTAAAAACACTTAAATTAAATGAAAAAAATTATTCTATCAATTGCTTTATTGTTCAATATTTATGCGGTTACGGCCCAGGAAATGAAGTTACAGGATATAAAAAGAACCATGATGACTGTGAAACCAAGCCAGGAATTATATGCTAATATTCGAAAGGATTTAAATGGAATCAAAGCCGCTAAATGGGCATTGAATTACTACAATGCCTTTGCATTATTGCATGGCATGCTATTTATTGAAGAAGAAAATGTAATAAAAGAAAGATTAGTGGAAGTGAACCAATTATTAAGTCTTGAAAATAATTCAGATATTGCTATACTCACTGAAGTTCGAAGAATCATAGAAGAACTTGATTGTTTAAAACTATTGTCACTTGCATATGAGTTGAAATTCGATAGAAGTAGAGCAGAGGACAAAGTATTTAGAGAAACTTACACTCAAATTAGCAATGAAATCAAAAGCTTAAATACTTCGAACCCAAGAATGCTTTATGCAGATGCTTTATATGCTTATTTTATGACAGAAAATCGCACAGCTAATGAAGTAGTGTTAAAAAATCTAACGGAAATAAAAACCATGAGCGGTGATTTGCTAACGGATTTAGACGAAAAGAATATGGAAAAACTTGAAGGCGAACTTCCTAGGTGGGGTAAACAAGAAGCAAAATTTTTACTTGAATTGTGCAAAAAAAATTCAACTAAAAAATAAGATTTAGATATATACTAAAAAAAGGCTTCAAAATTGGAGCCTTTTTTTAATTATTACATTTTACTTTTCAACTCAGATTTGAAATTTTATTTTTTGGGAAGATTCGAAACTGAAAAGATTTTAAGGTTGATTTATTTGAGTAATACCATTTTGACATTAATTTTATATTATACATCTCGCTTGACGAAAATGGTAAATGCCTATGGATACGAATGTTTAGATTAAATGGATGAACGAAATTTCAATCTATTACATTTGTCTAATCGGTATAAGAAGGGAGGATGCTATTAAAAAAAAATATCAAATTCTTGGATTTGAAGCGTTCGACTTCGTAAAGAATCACAAGTGCATAATCTGGCTTCAATTCACACACTAAACTGCGAAACTTGTACCACAACCGCATGTACTTGAAGCATTAGGATTCTTAAAAGTAAAACCTCGCGAATTTAATCCTCCTTCGAACTCAACTTCCATACCTAATAAGTACATTTCATGTGCCTTATTCATGATAACAGGAATTCCTTCAATTTCAAATTCAAAATCCTGTTCTTCCTTGGTGGTATCGTACTCTAAAACATAAGTCATTCCACTACAACCACCTCCTTTTACACCTACTCGCAAAAATGAATTGTCTTCTTTTTCATTCAACAGACGTTTCAATTCTAGTATGGCTCCTTTCGTAAATTTTACAGGGATATCAATTACATCTTGCATTCTTAGTCTGAATTAATGTTTACACGTTTTATTTTTTTCAATAAGCACTCGATCCTTTTTAGAGAATTGTTGCTGCATTTCATAGGTAAAGTCGGCAAGACAATCATTACTTAGCGCACTCACACAATAGTCCCTTTCGCCTTCACGTCCCCATGTTTTTAATTCAAAGGAATAAGTGCAAGATCTATTATTTTGATATTTCGCAACTAATTTTTCGAAAATTGCCAAGGATTCATTGTCAATTCCTTCACCTTTGCTTATAAAGGAAACAATCGTTTTATCGCTAGAGGCAAACAAACTAGCTTTTTTGGTTTTCATTTTTGCTTGCTTCAGGGAGTCTAAACTCGCTTTGTTAGGCACCCCAGGTTCTGGCATCTCAGTCAACTTCTTCTTTGATAGGCTAGATTTTGTAACTTTCTTCTGCTTCTTCTTTCCGAAAGAATCATGAGCATTCAATAGTAAGCCTATCGTAACAAGGACAAGTAGGCTATTTACCCAAAACGGAAATTTTTTCATTCTTTATAGTTTTACCATTCAATTGAAAATTTACGAGATAGTTACCACTAGGTAAACCACCCGCATTAAACTTCAAATTGTTATTACCCTTATTCGTTTTAATTTCTAATACCTTTTTAATGAATCTACCAGATAAGTCGGTTAAACTTATTACCAATTTGCCAGACTCTACTAAATCTAAATCCACACTTACAATCTCTTCGCGTATTGGGTTTGGATACATCGTTATTTTTTCTTGTTCGTTGGTCAAATCATTTGTTGAAAATGGCCATTGCGGTGAAGTAATTTTTGCAAAATGATTGGTCCAATCATGTGTGGTATTTCCATAACACCCGAAGAACCATGCAGTAGGTTTACTTGCATTGTATACTCGAGACATGCCTGAATAATCTCCCCAACGAGTGATAGAACCATCATTGTATGGGTCAGCATAACCTGTTCCTGTTTTAACCTCTATCAGAGACGAAGCTGTTCCTTCGTTATTAATAAACACTGCTTTCATGCCTGGGAATTCATTCGAAGATGCATAAGTGAAGCCAATCAATGCAGAATGGTCATTTACATCATTTAAATATCCCATTGAGCAAATTGAAGGAAAGGAAAAATCTTTGTTGGTCGCTTTAATATTTACTTGCTTGTCTACCATCCAATTTGACCCATTAGGTTTTAAACGATAATATACCACACTAGCATAACCTTGTCCATCTACGTCTCCGTGAAATACATAGTGCATTCTTCCATGCAAGAAGAAGCCATCCTGCCCTCTGTTATCACCGACTTTTAATCGAGTATTCGTACCTTTTTGTATAGCTTCAGCTGGACTAGGTGCATTTGAAACATCTAAATTTTTGGCAACTACAGATGGACTCGATTGAACAATATTGGTTATTTCGTATATATTTAAAAATGTGTTGTTTCCACTAAATCCAGTGTTAGACGTAGAAATAAAATACATGTTGTTACCATAACCTCCTGTGGAACCAGATGATATGGGTACGATTGTAAAAGGATTAAAATCTAAGCTAGTATGAATGATTGCATCTCCGGAAACGAGAGGGCTACCTGCGAAACATTTTGTCTTATCAATTTGAAAAATAGCCGATTCAATGTAATCCATGCTATTATCAAAAATATTTCCCGTTACAAATACATCATGATTTGAAACACCTAATTTTGGATAATCGAACCAGCCAGTTTGGCCAATGGCTGCTTGTTGATTTCCTGAAAAACCATAAAAAAACCATCCTTGCGTAGGATTATTTGTTTTAGAAAATGCGAAAACAATTTGAGAAGTTGAGGAGTTTCCATCACAAGTTTGTGCAAACAAAATGAATCTATCAGCTATTTGATCATAATAAGCTTTAGGATCACAAAGGTTTGAAGAAGCTAAAGAAGGATTCGTCATTGGAGCAAAAAAATTGGCCAAAGCAATCGAAGAAACTAAACCTGCACCGCTTGTAGCATTGTAATATCGAACACTACTATTTACGCAGGCAACTATTTGATTATTTCTATTCACAGCGATTGAATTATCTGGAGGAATCCCTTGAGAATTTAAGGCATTGTAGCCAACTTCTAGCACTGGGGTTGTTGGACCTCCACTGCGAGTTGCCTTTCCTAGTTCCTCACCTTGAACTGCATTCTGCAGCGATTGAAGCTTCAACTGCATTTTTGCTCTTTTTATTATTTCTAAAGCCTCTTCATCAGCAGATTCATTTTTCGAGGTGATTTGTCTGTATGCAGGCACCAATTCCAAATCGTCTGATTGTGGGTTTGCAAAGCCATAAAATTTGACCTCAACGGGTGTTTGCTTTGCTTGATTTTGAGCAAAAACTGTCGAATTGACGAATAAAAAAAGTACAATTAATATTCTCATATAAGAGTTTAGATTTTCGTTCAAATTTAAAGTAAATTTCTGAAGTGAATTAAAAAAAACAGGTTAAATGCATATATCTTGTCTATATTTGATTTTATTAGCGCATTTGTTCATGAAATCGTTCGAAATACCTGAATTTTATAGAAGTCCATTGATTAGTTCCATCAAACAGAAACGAAAAGATGGCGACAAACTTAAAAAAGACTTTACACCTACACACTTAGATTTTGGTGATGTTCAATTTTATTTAGCCCGACATTTTGGCTTTTGCTATGGGGTCGAAAATGCAATAGAAATTGCGTTTAAAACAGTCTATGAAAACCCGAATAAGCGAATTTTCTTGCTAAGCGAAATGATACATAATCCGCAAGTAAATGGAGATTTGTTAAAAAGTGGTGTTCGATTTATCATGGATACACAGGGCAACATGTATCATCCTTGGGATGAATTAAATCATGATGATATTGTGATTATTCCTGCATTTGGAACTACATTGGATATTGAAGAAAAATTAAAACTCATTGGAATTGATCCTTTAAAGTATAATACAACCTGTCCTTTTGTTGAAAAAGTCTGGAATCGGTCAGAACAAATTGGCATGAAAGGCTATACAATTATTATACATGGAAAGCCTTCTCATGAAGAAACAAAAGCAACCCTCTCCCATAGCAGCATTCATGCAGCATCAGTAGTTGTAAAAGATCTTGCTGAAGCGAAAAAACTTGCTTTGTACATTCAACAAAAGAAACCAAGTGCTGAATTTTATACAGAATTTGCGAACCAATTTTCTATAGGCTTTGACATTGAAAAGGATTTACAAAAAATTGGTGTTGTAAATCAAACTACTATGCTGGCAAGCGATACTCAAGAAATCGCTGCTTATTTAAAAGAAGTTATTCAAGAAACATACAACTTAGATGATTCTCATATCCAAGACCGATTTGCTGATACAAGAGATACTTTATGTTATGCAACCAATGATAATCAAAGTGCAGCCAAAGGTTTATTAGCTCAAGAGGCAGACTTAGCTATTGTAGTAGGTGGATATAATAGTTCGAATACAAGCCATTTAGTAGAACTTTGTGAAGAAAAGTTGCCAACCTACTATATTGAAAATGAAACTTGCATTTTATCAAATGAAACAATTTCTCATTTCGATTTACATACACATCAGGTAAAAGTGAGCCATAATTTTTTACCTATTAAAAAACCTTTGCGAATATTAATTACGTCAGGTGCCTCCTGCCCCGATGCCATTGTGGAAAGAGTTATAGAAAGAATATCGGAGATAAGAGGTGTGGAAATGAAGATAGAAAATGTTTAATTTCAAATTTGGAAACAAGTGTCAGACACTAGAAGTGTAATTATAATTGGCCCTGCTTATCCTCTTAGAGGTGGTCTAGCAAAATTCAATGAAAGATTAGCAATGGAATTCCAAGCAATAGGAATAGAAACACATATTTATTCATTTTCATTACAATATCCCACTTTCCTCTTCCCCGGTAAAACACAATATTCGACGGAACCACCCCCCGATAACTTATCAATTCAAGTTTGTATCAATTCAATTAATCCATTTAACTGGATAAAAATTGGAAATAGAATAAGAAAGTTAAAGCCAGATATTGTAGTAGTTCGATATTGGATTCCATTCATGGGACCCTGTTTAGGAACGATATTAAGAATCGTGAAAGCCAATAAACATACAAAAGTCACATGTATTGCCGATAATATCATTCCTCATGAGAAAAGGATGGGTGATACTTTATTCACTAAGTATTTTGTGAGTCCAATTAGTACTTTTATAACTATGAGTGAAAAAGTAAAAAGTGATTTAAAGAAATTTACAACCAAGACAATTTTACAAGTGAATCATCCTCTCTATGATACATTTGGTGAGAAAATTAGTCAGGAAGTAGCTCGAAAAAACTTAGAAATAAATTCCAACGCATTCATATTTCTTTTTTTCGGATTTATAAGAAAGTACAAAGGCTTAAATCTCTTATTTGAAAGCATACACACTTTAAAAGAAAAATATGGTGCTTTACCTGAAAAGATTCAATTCCTCATTGCTGGAGAGTTCTATGAAGATGAGAAAAATTATTTAGATATTATAAAAAAGTACGATATACAAGAATTTTTAATTTTACATACCAATTTTATTTCAGATTCTCAAGTAGCTCAATATTTTAGCGCATGTAATTGCGTAATTCAACCTTATACAAGTGCCACCCAAAGTGGTGTAACACCCTTAGCTTATCATTTCCATCAACCTTTATTGGTTACAAACGTAGGTGCCTTACCCGATATGGTACCACCCTCTCTGGGCAAGGTATGCAAACCAGAAGTAGGTGATTTAGCTCATGCGATTCAAGAAATAACGAATCATAAATTTATTGATTTGGATCTTCACTTTGATGAAGAAAAACAAAAGTACTCTTGGAAAAAATTAACTCATCAGATCATTAATGGTTAAGTATAAGCATCGTTCAAATTAGTGCAATAATGATTATATGTTTAGTACAATGAATATTATTTATCTTACTTTTGAAACAATCATTTTCATTTGATAAAGAATTATTTAAATTGGAAAAATTTCCTTGTCTTAGTGGCTGGCATGATCGCTATCCTTGCCCTATACTTTGCAAATAATCTAACCAAAAAATTAGCCATAGAAGAACGCAAACGAGTAGAGTTAATTAGTCAGGCTATAGAATCTACTGCCAAGTCAACGGATGAACAGGCGAACATTGTCGAGTCAAAATTAATTTCTGAAAACACCACGATACCTGTTATCTGGACAGACGATAAGGCTAATATCATCGACATGAAAAACGTTGATACTAAACTTTTAAATAAAGAAGAAAAAGAAGAATTATTAGAAGAAATAAAGAAATCTCATACGCCTATTTCGATACAAATTATTGACGGACCACCACAATTTATTTACTATGGAGAATCAGCATTACTGAAGCAGTTGCGTTTTTTCCCTTATGTCTTACTTGTAATTTTGTTCCTATTTTTATTGATAGTAGCCACGTTTATTAGTACTTCTAGCAGACAAATCCAAGATAGAGTTTGGGTAGGTATGAGTAAAGAGACAGCGCATCAGTTAGGCACCCCCCTCACCTCCCTTGTGGCATGGATTGAGTATTTAAAATCTAGTAATATCGAAGTTGAAGCCATGAGTGAAATGGAAAAAGATGTGCAACGACTTCAACTCATCGCAGATAGATTTTCTAAAATAGGTAGTAAGCCTAAAATGGAACAAGAAGAACTCATGGCACGACTTGATGGCATCGTTTGGTATATGCAAAAACGAGCTTCTAAAAATGTAAGATTCACAATAGAATCTAATAAAGAAGAAGTTCTAGTGCTCATTAGCGGTGCCTTGTTTGATTGGGTAATCGAAAATTTAATCCGAAATGCCCTAGATGCAATGGACGGAACTGGCGAAATTCGAATCATCGTGAAGGATGAAATCCTACTAACTTATATCGACATCACTGATACAGGTAAAGGTATTGAACCATCAAATATTAAGAAAGTATTCAAACCTGGATTTTCGACTAAAAAACGCGGTTGGGGTTTGGGACTATCACTTTCTAAAAGAATTATGTCGGAATATCATTACGGAGATATTTATGTAAAAAAATCTGAAGTAGGTAAAGGCACAACTTTTCGTATTGAATTAAAAAGATAGTTTGGAATTTGCATTTTGAAATTTGATATTTGCATAAATGCGTGGGTGGCGAAACTGGTAGACGCGCAGCCTTGAGGTGGCTGTGTTCGAAAGGACTTGGGAGTTCGAATCTCCTCTCGCGCACAAAATCAGAGTGAGAATAAGAGAAGTTAGCCGAGCAATCGGAAAAAATTCTCATTCTGATTTTTAATTACTTCTCACGCTCTTACTCATTCATTACTTTTTCGCTAATTACAAACATATAATGTATATGCGCTATTTCTGTATCGCGAATCTTTTTACCATTTTTTTCACTTCGATCATTAATCTCAACTCGAATACCAGCTTTTTTCAATTGCTTTTTGTACAGCTAGACAGTAGTCCATAAATTTATCTCTGATGGGTAATATTTTAACCTAAAATGGTGATAACCATAATGGAAATTTACCCGCGTTATGTTCAATTAAAAAGCTAATAAAACGCTCATGAGTTCCTAATAGAACGCGATTCATAATACACTTTACCTTGTTTATTGCACACTCATTGAAATACTACAATTCATAATGTGCTTAAGTGCAAAACGATTGACAATATACCATGACAATCACTCATTCAAAAACAAATTATTTCATGGTGTAATATCCACTCGGACTGCCACCTTCTTTTTCCATGATGGCAATAGAACCTTTCATTTGTTTGTGGGGACCACGTTGGAAAAAAGTCATTAAATATTTTCTACTTCTTGAACAAACAAAGGAAAAGCTAGTCCAAAATTCACCTGTTTTGCGATTGTAATACTTATCGGTGATGATATCCCCTACACCTTGCAAACCGAATTTCATTTCAAAACGAGTTGCCTCCGGATCGCCTACAACAATATATTGATACCAATGTCCCTCTCGTAGAAGCATAATCATAGTCAATTCTGTACTACGTTTCATTTGCACATCGCCCTTTTTAGTGTGTGAAAGTATTGCTCAGTGCTTTCACTATTTAATAGTTCTATCTGTTTGCGAAAAAGCGTTTCAGAGCTATTGTTTTGTGCTTGCGCAAGTTTAGTTAGCGAACAAGCTAAAAATAAACATGAATACAGCAAATCGCATAACAAAGGGTTTATGTGATATTTCAAGGCAATTAGTCTGCCAAAAGCTTAAATACGCTGATGAATAGGTCTTAATAGATGATGAAAATAATTAATATTACTCTTGAATGAGTGTCAAAGGAATGCCATTTAGTGCGCAAATTACCCGCTAAAAACGACCTCCGGATAGGTAACTCCAAGCGATAGGGCTGAAAGATTCAGATTGAAAAGAACGACCAGATAAGTCAACAATCCAGAATACTGAGCTTAACTCCAACTAACACACTAAAATTTTACTTTGTAAAATCCGATTGCGTAATTTGGCTTAAATCAGCAACGAAATTTTGTATTGCGGCAAGGATAATAGCGGAAATCCTTTGCAAAGCATGGCCAACAATGCGCTTGGTTGCAAAGATTGCAGCGGATAGCCTGTGTGCCGCCCTAAAGTATATGTTTTATAAATTCTGCTGAAATCAAAAGTTAAGCACTCGTAACAAATTAGGTTGTCTTTTCTACCGCAAAATCAGTTGCATTCATTTTGCTATCATCAAGTTCATTTTCCCATCGCGCGATAACCGCACTTGCGATGCAATTACCCAAGACGTTGATACTCGTGCGAGCCATATCCATCATGGCATCGATACCTAAAATAATATACAAAGGCCATTCTTTGAAGCCTAAATAAGAAAATGAAGCAATGGTTCCAGATAAAATTACGAAAGAAGCTCGCGGAACACCGGCAACACCTTTACTTGTAATCATCAAGGTAAACACGATGAGTAATTGATTACCAAAGCTGAGTTCTAATCCGCAAGCTTGAGCCACAAAAATACTCGCTAGGGATAAATACAAAGTTGTGCCATCTAAATTGAAACTGTAACCCAATGGCATAACGAAGGATACTATTTTACGTGGTACTCCAAAATATTCCATATTCTTCATAGCCTTCGGCAACGCACTTTCGGAGCTTGCGGTGGCAAATGCGAGTGTAAAAGGACCAGCAACTGACTTAAGCAAATTGCGTAAATTCAAACGTGCGATCATGCAAATTGGAACTAAAATTAAAATCACAAACAAGATAAGTGCTAAATACAAATCTCCAATAAGCATAATCCCATTCCACAAAACATTGATACCCATTTTACCAACTGTGTATGCAATGGCTCCACCTACACCGAAAGGCGCAAAATACATCACGATATTTGTAAATTTAAACATGGTTTCTGCCAAGCTCTCGGAGAAATCTAACATAGGCTTACGTAGTTTTTCATTTAACATGGCCAATGCCATTCCAATAATGATACTAATAATTTCGACTTGTAATACTTGAGCTTCGCCTATCGACTTTGCTATATTGTCTGGAAAAATATGTAAAATTATTTCTTGCCAAGTTTGCTTTTTTGTCTCTGGCATTTCTTGTACAATATCCTGTGTAAGTTTAATTCCTTTGCCGGCTGGCAAAAAATTGATAACTGCTAAACCTAAAAACAATGCCAACGTTGTAGCGAAATAAAAATATAAAAGTGACTTCCAGGCCAAACGACCCACTTGTCGCAAGTTAGAATGTCCTGCAATACCAACCACTAAAGTTGCAAAAATGAGCGGAGCCACAATAGTTTTAATCAGCTTTATAAATATTTTACTCAGC
>JBIIJE010000107.1:0-8601 GCA_044234005.1 Chitinophagaceae bacterium
TTGATTGCGAACTTTGGAAAATCTAATCCAATTTCAACACCGATGAGCATGGCAATCAATATCCAAGTTGGCAAACTCTTTTTATTCCACCCAAAATAAACTAAAAATGCAACGCCTAAAAGCCGCAGAATTGAAAGCGAGTCAGGAGAAATATTCACAAATCTTGCCAACACATGAATACCCACCAATATAAATAAATAGAGAATGATAAAAACATCGATTCGTAAACTTCGCATATATTTAAATTTCGATAAGTAAGCAAGATAAGCATACTTGCGAATATCTTTTACATTTCAAAAATTCTATTTATACTTTCGAACTTGCTAGGTTATATATTTGTGGTTGTATGGATGAAAATCTGATTCAAGTAAATAAATTTGTGAGTAGCTCGGGCTATTGCTCGCGCCGTGAAGCTGACAAACTAATAGAACAGGGACGCGTGCTGATAAATGAAAGGGTTGCGAAATTAACAGATAAAGTTAAACCAAGTGACAATGTATTTGTTGATTTTGAAAAGATAAAACGAACGCTAAGCAATCAGTGTGTTTATATCGCTTATAACAAGCCAACTGGCATAACAACTACAACTGATACCAAAGACAAAACCAATATTATTTCTTACTTAAATTATCCGAAACGAATTTTTCCTATTGGGCGACTCGATAAAGATTCTGAAGGCTTGATACTGCTCACGAATGATGGCGATATTGTAAATAAAATTTTACGCGCAGAGAATAATCATGAAAAAGAATATATTGTTGTTGTCAACAAAAGTATCAATGAAACTTTTTTGAAAACTATGTCGCAAGGTGTAGAAATTTTAGGCACTACCACCCTCGCCTGTAAACTCAAACAATTAAGTAGCAAAAAGTTTAGTATTATACTCAAACAAGGATTAAACAGACAAATAAGACGTATGTGTGAAACTTTAGGTTATGAAGTACAATCGCTAACTCGTGTGAGAATTATGAATATCGAATTAGGAAAATTGCCAATAGCCAAATGGCGGCATTTAACGGAAAGCGAATTGGAAAAATTACAATCCTTGCTGCTTACCTCACGCAAATAAAAGAATAAGACCCCATTTTACAATTAAATGAGAGCTTACCTTTTTGCGCCTATTTTTCTAAAACTACTACCTACAAAACTTTTTGATTGCTTCATGTTTTCCCAAGTTTATTTGAACAAAATAATTACCATTTTCGAGTTGATCGGTAATTAATTTTCTACGAGATTCAGTTGATAAAGAAGAATTCGGAAATCGGATGAACATAAAGTAACACTCCATATTGAAGATCCTCATTTGCCTTTTCTTATATCACCAATGCTGCTACTCACATTTGTTGAAAATACATCTAAATATGCAACTATGAATAGTAAAGGTGAGTTGTTTATAGATATTTCTTCTATACTAACAAATGGCAATCAGCTCTCGCTTCAAGTAAAAAAAGTCATGCCTCTAAACCTAAAATACAAACAGACATGAAAGGAATTGGGTTAGCAAACATTCAAAAAAGATTAGAATTGCTTTACCCCAAAAAATATATTTTCAACATCAATGAATCTAATGACTATTTCGAAAATAAAGTATAACTCAAACTACATCTATGACACGTATAATTATTGATGATGAACCTATCGCAAGAATTTGACTTGAGAAATATGTAGCTAAGTTTCCGAATCTTGCCTTATTGAAATCTTCATGATTTGAACATATTGGTACCCATAAAAAAAGTCACACATAAAATGCGTGACTTTTTTCTTTATTAAACAAACTAACGAACTATTGAACAACTATCTTCTTAGACTTTACAGTACCCTTTGATTCTTCTTGAACCACATAGATTCCTTTTGTCCATTGTGTAACATTTATTGATTTACGCTCATTTGATTTTAGTTCAAACGATGTCATCACTTTACCAACCATATCCATTATTTTGAGAGTACAAGCATCATTTGTATTTATAATTGTGAACTCATTGGTTGCAGGATTCGGGAACATGACTAAATCGCTTTTAAGACTTACAATATCTACTGAAGCTGGTGCTGAGGTTGGTTGAATTACATTGTCTGTGAATACGAAATTTTTGTTTGTATGTGTTTGAGTGGTTGCTCCGATTACAATATTTTCTGGTATGCTAGCGCGATTCAACAATTCACCATAAATTTTATAGGCACCATCAGCAATATTAAGGAAAGAGTAATTGCCATTAATATCAGGCTTTGTATAAGCTGCTGGCTTATTGGTCGATACATCCATTAATATTAATGTCACCTCTGTAGCCGATGCGGTTCGTGTTGGCTTGTTAGCACCCGCGTAAACATTACCACCAATGAAACCATTACCCCCTGTGTTGTACCCAAAATTGAAAACAAAATCTCTGTTGTATGAATTGCCAAATAATGTAATTACTTGAGCATCAAACCACATATTACCAGATTGATAATAAGTTGGTACATTGAATGAATAGTCTGGACTTGTAACTTCTAAAGCCGCTTTGATACGGTAATCATCAATGGGTTTATTGGTGAAAGCGTATTGCCCGAAAGCATTGGTTGTAGTAGAATCAATAGCATTTAAAATACCACCAGTACCTAATTTAATGAGATAGACCTTAGCTTCATTTGCTGTAGTTGGTACTTGCGCAAAAGTATTATTATCATATTTAAATATAGTTCCAGCAAGCGTAAAATTGGTTACCGTTGGTGTGTTTACAACAATTGTTTGACAAACTTGATTACACACGGTACCAGATGAATCCGAGCTTTGTACACAAATATCGTAAGTGCCACTTTGTGTGAACGAATAGTTGAATACAGGATTAAGACTAGAAGCTATGTAATTATTGTTCACGCTAAAGTAGTAAAATGAAGCATTGCTATTCGCGCATGTAGCATCAAAGATATAATCGCTCGTAGAACCCCCAACCTGTGAAATGACCAGACATGAGTTACATGGGGGTACAATCACGTAAGTATAAAAATATTGGTAATTACTATCGCAAACATTACCTGAGCTATCTTTAATAAATAATCCAATTGTTTGATAACCCAAGGTAGGAAACCCTAAAAGTTGAGATGAGGAATTATTACTTGAAGGAATACCATTAATAACCCATTCCATGGAACCACCAGTTGGCAGGTAAGCGCATGAAGCATCCACATAAATAGAATCTCCTGTCATATTGTTCCAAGATGAGAAACAAGCATAACAACCACCATTGTTTGGTCCTAAATAATTAATTACTTGGGTTGCGGTATCACATGGATTGTTGCCAAATATGTCCGTAAGAACCACAGTAACTGTATAAGCACCAGCAGAAGGGAGAAATCCAGAATAATAGCCAGATTGTGTTGTTGTTTGTAAAACACCGTTCAAGTAAAAATTGAAATTAGTGCTAAACTGACCATAAGTGCTTGAGGTTGCATCTGCGTATAGAGTTCCAGTAAACGGGTCTGTATAAACCAAAAGATTCGCTTGACATGTCGTAGGATTCCCAGTTACGGTGACAACTGATGAAGAAGTATCCGTGCAATTATTAATACTATCGTTTGTAATGCAAGTTACCATATAAGTTCCTGGTGTTGGATAATTGTGATATGGACTCGCACCAATGCCTGTGGTTCCATCGCCAAAATCGTAGGTATAAACTGAATAGGGTGAGCTAAAACTATTAGAAAAATAAACTAAATTGCTTGCAACCGTGTAACTGAAAGCTGCTTGGCAATTAGGAGCAAGCGTTAAAATTTGAGTTGAAGAATCAACACAACCTGCATCATAAACCACTAATGTAATGGTATGATTACCGAACGTATAAAATGGAATTTGCATATAAGGGAGTGGAAATGAAATATAGGATTGTCCATCTACAATCCATTCGTAGTTATAAACACTAGGTGTCGAACAGCTTGCATCTACATTTACATTGTACGGACTTTGAGGATCAATGGTAGCTACAAAGCATGATTGACATTGGGCGCTCATTTTATCTGAATTGAAAATAGAAATTAGTGCGAGAATTGCGGAGAGAATATATCCTTTCATAATACTAAAATTGTTTGGATTTATGACGAACCCTTTTTTATGTATGTTAGCGAAACTCCAGAAAAACATTCTAATAGCATATAGCTTTCATCTATATGCTAGAGGTATTTGAGCAATCAATGGTTGCGGTGAAGCAAGCCTGGCATTGGGTACTTACTTTGTCAGTAATTGAAAACACAAATGAGTGTAAGAAATATTGTGAGAATATATCTCTTTATAAAATAAAAATTGTTTGAGCTTATGGCGAAACAATTGTTTTTTTGTTAGTGTATTTTTTAAGAATGAAAATAATCAATAATTGTTTTATCTACTTGCGAAATACCGGTTACATAATATGGGGGATGAACAGTAATGGATACACAATCAAATGCATAAGATGGCCATAAAATCACTTTTGATGAACTAATTTGCATCCAATATTTGAAAAACAAAATGAAAAAAAATCTTCTTACTTTCTTAATAGTTATGCTATGGTGTTTGAAAAGTTTTACACAAACCACCATTAGCGGATTGGTAACTGATACAAAAAATGAACCTTTAACAGGCGTAAACATTAGTATAGTAGGTAGTTTTGATGGTGCAACTACGAAGGCTGATGGGAAATTTCTGTTTACAATCTCAGAAAAAGATTCTCTTATATTAAAAGCAACTTATACAGGTTTCGCATCTTCTGAAAAAAAAATCTTCTTGTCGGAAAAACAAATCGAAGTAAATTTTGTGCTTAAAGAAAAAGTGAACGACTTAAAAGCAGTTGTAATTAGTGCTGGAGCATTTGAAGCCAGCGATGAAAAAAAGGGAACTGTATTAAAAGCACTTGATATAGTTACAACTGCTGGAAGTAACGGAGATAGCTATGGTGCTTTAAAAACTTTACCAGGCACACAACAAGTAAATGATAGAGAAGGTCTGTTTGTAAGAGGAGGAACTGGCAACGAAACACAAACTTTCATCGATGGCACATTTGTAAGAAATGCGTTTACAGCTGCCATCCCAGATTTAGGTGCACGAGGCAGATTTAACCCATTTATTTTTAAGGGAACTGTATTTAGCGCTGGAGGATACTCCGCGCTATATGGGCAAGCACTTTCTTCAGCCGTTATTTTGGAAACTATTGATTTACCCGATCGAGCATCTGCGAACTTTAATGCTTCAACCGTAGGCATTGGAGGCAATATTCAAACTCTAAATAAAAAAAGAAAGGAGTCTTTCGGCATCGGATATAATTATACAAATCTTACTCCTTACTTCGCGCTCATTAAACAAAATATCAATTTTAAAAAAGCGCCAACCGCTCATCAAATAGATTTGAATTATCGTAAGAAGACTTCAAAAAATGGCATCATAAAATTTTATGGATATATCAACCATACAGATGTAAATATTCAAAGAGCGAATATTACGAGCCGAGATTATAACAACGACTTATTATCGTACAATGATGAATATGGTGTTGCAAATAATAATTTATATGGAAACGTATCTTACAAAGAATATTTAAATAGTACTTGGAAACTAAACATAGGTGCAAGTGCTAGCTATAATAAAGATAATATTAATACGAAAACCTTAAATACACGAAACGAGTTAATTGTAGATTCTAATTTTGGCGCTTCAAATTGGATAAGCATTCACAATAGAAATGTAATGATTACGAATAAAATAGTTTTACAAAAAGACTTGAATAATTTGAACTCCATTCGATTTGGAACTGAATACATTTATAGTCATGATATAGTAGATGCCTTCCCCGAACAATTAAGAGCACTTATTGAAAGACCAACACCTGAGAAAAACGATCACCTCACCGCAGCATTTGCTGAAGGTGATATATATGTTTCTAATGATATTGCGGGTAAAATTGGCGTTAGAGCAGAACACTCAGCCTTATTGAACAGATGGAATATTGCGCCAAGATTTTCAACAGCTTATAAAATCAACAAAAAAGGTCAATTTTCATTTGCTTTTGGACAATTCTATCAAAAACCAGATTTGATTTACTTGATAAATAAAAGCAATTTAAATTTTCAACGTGCAGATCATTTTATATTAAATTATCAATACCAACCAAAAGATAGATTACTCCGCCTTGAAACTTACTATAAAAATTATGCTGATTTAATTAAGCACAATGATAATGCATTTGCCCCAACACAAATATCAAATACAGGTTCAGGTTATGCTCGAGGTATTGAACTTTTCTATCGTGATAAAAAATCAATTAAAGGCATTGATTTTTGGGTCTCTTATTCATTCATCGATTCGAAACGAGATTTTCAGAATTATATCAGAGAGGCTCAACCTGATTTTGTGGCGAATCATGTTGGCAGTTTGGTATTTAAAAAATTCTGGGTAAAACGAATGTTTGGAATAAATGGTACCTATACTTATTCATCAGGACGTCCTTATTTCAATAGAAACACAATGGCAAATAAGAATGCTTTTCTGCAAGACAGAACCATGGATTATCATAATTTTAGTTTATCGCTTAATTATCTGCGGAATATAAAAAAAGCATTTACTGTATTTGTGCTGAGCGTAAATAATCCTTTTAATTTCAAACAAGTATATGGCTACAATTACGCTGCACAAGATTTGAATAATGATGGGCAATTTTTCCGCCAAGAAATTACCCCCACCGCAAGGCAATTTATTTTTCTAGGTATGTTTATGAGTTGGGGAATAGATCGAACACAAGAAGCGATAGATAATAATTTATAATTAAGTAAAACATGGATTCAGTTTCGCACATATTAATTGGAGCCGCCATAGGCGAATTAACCGTCGGGAAAAAAATAGGTCGCTGGGGTATGCTTATTGGCGCACTGGCGAAAACGTTTCCAGATTTCGATTTAATTTACACAGGCATTAAAGATGCACGTATGTATATGTGTCATCATCGTGGACATACACATTCATTATTTTGGGAATTGTTATATGGTATTCCCCTAGCCTATTTGAGCTATCTAATTTTTAAAAATAAAGTCAGCTTCAAGCAAATGCTCATACTATGGATGACATGCCTATGGGGGCATTCATTGCTAGATTGGTGTACAAACTATGGAACAAGGTTGTGGTTACCGTTCACCAACGAAAGTTACGCACTTAATAATATTTCGATTGTTGATTTAGTATTTACAGCCCCCATGTTGATTTTAAGCTTGGTCAGTTTATTTTATTCCAATCGGGAAAATATTCGTTTCAAGCTAAACAAATATGTTGTGATGTATTGCTTGGCTTATTTAGGTTTTACGTTCGTGAATAAATTATACATGAATAATTTATTTGAAAAGTCATTGGCTGAAAATAAAATTCCACATATCAAATTCATGACGAATCCATTTATTCTAAATAATATATTGTGGTATGCGAATGCAGTGAATGATTCTGTTTTATATACGGCCGAATACTCATACTTTGATAAGGATAAAAATATTAAATGGACAGCTTATCCAAGGCAAATACATTTAGCAAACAATCATCCAGATCAAGAAGACATGAAAAGTCTAGCATGGTTTTCGAAAGACTATTCTATTTGTCGACAAAATGGCGATACACTTGATTACTATGCGGTAAAATTTGGTAAAAATAATTTGAAAGATACCACACTAGAAAAATCATTCGTTTTTCACTATGGTATATTTTATGAGAATGGGAAATGGCAAATGGCTTTTGTGGAGCCTGAACAAAACAAAGAAAATTTCGCAAAAGCTTTTAGTGAACTCTGGGCAAGAATCATGGGTATTAAATAATCACCTCGCTAGCCGGTAAATTATCTACTCTTAAGTTGGCGTTGTTTGTACCAAAACTCGGTTTTATCCTTATTCCAAATTCGATAGCGCAATGAAAAATAAACACCGCCGAAATTATTGGTTGTGATGCTCCTTTCAGATGGTAATGCAGAAGTTTGACGATACTTTATTTTTTGATAATGCAATACAAAATCTTGTGTGGTCGCAGGTTCCGATTGAATGATAATCTTGTGATTCATATGATTTTCAACGGATGACATACCCATGTCATATCTACCATAAATACTTAAAACAAAGTTATCGCCGATTAAAAAATCAAGCCCAAGCTTATTAAATAGAGTCAAATCTGTTCTGTTATATAATGGCTCATTAATGGTTGCTTTGGTTGTCGAAGAATCAATTAAATCTATATTTTGGTTCCTTACATCTGCTATCAATCGGCTATTATTGTATCTAATAAGTTCGTATCGATCTTGATAACCCGTTAGAAATCCGAAAGCAAAACCACTACCATAACTAATCGCCACAGATCGACGTAAGGGTGTACCCAAATGAAGAAACATACCGAATCGCACATATTGGAGTCGTGAATACGCATAGTAACTTGTACTATCTTGATACGAACCACTATAATTTTGTCCGGTGCTCGTGTAGCTCATTTCCGAACCAATACCAGCGGCCAAAGTTTTAAAAAGAGTAAAATGGTAAGCGCCATCAATCCCAACATTGGATTTGAAGGTTGGCAAAAAATCACCAAAAGCTTTATCGTCTTTATTCAAAAGTGTGGTATTATTAATCCCAGTGAAA
>JBIIJE010000034.1:0-22287 GCA_044234005.1 Chitinophagaceae bacterium
CAAATGTAACAGCTTCTGCAAATGCAGCATCTATTTGTAACGGTCAAAGCTCCACCTTAACGGGAAGTGGTGCTGCAACATATAGTTGGCAACCTATCAATCAAAGCGGTAATGGCATTTCTGTTTCACCAACATTGACAGCAACTTACATAGTTACAGGTACAGATGGAAATGGTTGTTCAGCTACTACAAGTGTTGATGTGACTGTAAATGATTTACCACAAGTAACAGTCAGTGCTAATCCTGCAACTATTTGTAATGGAGTGAGTTCAACCTTATCAGGCAGCAATGCTGTAAGCTATGATTGGCAACCTATCAATCAAAGTGGTAATGGCATTTCTGTTTCACCAGTGGCTACAACTACTTACACTGTAACAGGTACAGATGGAAATGGTTGTTCAGCTACTACAAGTGTTGATGTGACTGTAAATGATTTACCACAAGTAATAGTCAGTGCTAATCCTGCAACTATTTGTAATGGAGCAAGTTCGACCTTAACAGGTAGCAATGCTGTAAGCTATGATTGGCAACCTATCAATCAAAGTGGTAATGGCATTTCTGTTTCACCAGCGGCTACAACTACTTACACTGTAACAGGTACAGATGGAAATGGTTGTTCAGCGACAACGAGTGTTGATGTGACTGTAAACGCCGCTAATAATACCTTACCTTCAAGTAATAATTGTGTAATATTGAACTCTCAAAATGGATTGAATGATTACAATACAAACAGCTGCGAATTAATTGGAAGTATTAATTCAACTACCGATTTAGGTCCAACTGAATTTTGCGTAAGCCTAGGTTCAAATCAAACTTGGAATGGACAATCATATGGTGACAGAGTTTATTCTGTTGTTCCAACCAACAATAATATCAATTCAACACTTTGTTTGAACTATACAAATACAGATTTACAATCAGCAGGAATATTAAATCCAGGTGACATTTGTATCACAAAAATCGGAGGCAATGGGCAGCTTGGTGATTCTAACAATTCTGTGACTGTAATTCCAAATACTGCCATGTCGATTACTCCAATCACTAATGGTTTTGAAGTTTGCTTTGATGTGAATAGTTTCTCAACGTTTTATTGCCATACTTGTAATCCTTTAAATGCACCTTTAGCAGCTACTATCGATGAATTTGTTGGCAAGAGGGTCAAAGATGATAATTTGCTAACTTGGAATACACTTTCTGAAAGCAATAATGAGAAGTTTTTAATTCTTCATAGTCAAAATGGGAAAGAGTTTAGTGTAATCGCTAATGTTCAAACTCAGGCTTTATTAGGGAATTCAAATACAAGATTAGCGTATAGTTATACGCACAAAGCACCGCAATTAGGTCGAAATTTTTATCGATTACAACAAGTAGATAAAGATGGAATAATTTCATTTTATCAAAGAATTGTAGAGATAGATAATGTAATCTCTAACAATGTAATAACTGTTTATCCTAATCCTGTTTTGGACAATTTGAATTTAAATTTTTATGCAACTAAGGCGCAATACTTGAATGTTCAGCTTGTAGATTTATCAGGGCGCGTTGTTATCAGTAATGTATTTACTGCATCTTCTGGTTCCAATAGATTTGAAGTTGAAACTCGAGATCTTGCAAGTGGTAGCTATATACTTAGAGTTGCTGAGCAAAATGGTAAAATACACAATCTAAAAATTAGTAAATAATATCACAAAGGCCTACAGAAATGTAGGCTTTTTAAATCTTATACCATGAATAAAATATATCATATTGTTGAAAGAAGTTATTGGGAAGAGAATTCTAATCAAAAGGAGTATTTTTCCTCAAACTTCGAAGTTGAAAATTTTATTCACGCAAGCATAGCTGAACAATTAAATGCTACCGCGAATCGTTATTACAAAGCACATCAAGAGATTGTAGTTTTAATCATAGATTTAAGTAAATTGGTTTCAACTATTAAGTTTGAACTATCATTGAGTTTACAGCAAGATTTCCCGCATATTTATGGACCTATCAATTTGGATGCGGTAGAAGAGATAGCATATTGCAGAAAGGATAAAGATGATGATTGGGATTTTGATTATATGATAAGGCATTCGTAAATGCGATTGTCTTTAACACTTAGTAAAGTAGCTTGCCGTATTGATTGTTTTATATTTGAGGAATGAAATTAGTCTGGATAATAATTCTTCCCATTTTACTATCAACCCATTTATTCGCCCAACAATCAAAATTAGAAGGTGTTCTATTAGATTCTAAGTCGAAATCACCTATTGACTTGGCAACAATTACTATCAAGAATCTAAAGGATTCAAGTAAGTTTTTTGGTGCTAAGTCAAATGAAAAAGGCCAGTTTGAAATCGAAAATGTGCCTTACGGAAATTATAAATTGCAAGCAACTTCCTTAGGTTACTTGGCAAAGGAGGTCGCTGTGGTTGCGGTGAATAATGCTCAGGTTTCATTGGGTAAAATATCATTGGTTCCTAATAGTAAAGTATTAAAAGATGTTACTGTTTCGGGTGAAAAGGCAACGATACAAATGACGGGTGAAAAGAAAATATTTAATGTCGATAAAAATATTACAAGTGCTGGCGGAACTGCGGAAGATGTTTTGAGAAATACACCTTCAGTTAGTGTGGATATGGATGGTAATGTAAGTTTGCGAGGTAAGGATAATGTCATGTTTTTAGTGGATGGCAAACCTTCAGCTATGTTTGGCAGCGATGTACAAACTGCATTACAAAGTATTCCCGCCTCAAGTATTGAGAGTATCGAAGTAATTACGAATCCATCTTCCAAGTATGATGCGCAAGGAATGAGTGGTATTTTGAATATTGTTTTAAAGAAAGATAAAAAGCCGGGATATAATGCTTTATTGAATGCGGGTATTGGCATACCTTATAGGTTGAATGGAGGAATAAATTTTAATGCCAATGTCAAGAAATGGAATTTTTTTATAAATGCCAATGCCCGAACTTCAAAAACTTGGGAAGAGACAACCAGTAGGCGAAATAATTATAGCGATGATTTTACTTTTAGTTCTTTTACACATAACGATAGGAGACCTTTAAGTGGATTTATGAATATGGGTCTTGATTACCAATTAAATAAAAAGGATAAGATTTCATTTAGTCAAAGTTTTTTCAATGCTAATATGCGAGGAGATAGTCGGAATACCATTTCAAATGAAATAGGTTTTTTAACTTTATTAAGTCGGCAAGTACGCGATAATGAATATACAGGTAAGCCCTTAAATTCAACAACCAACTTGCAGTTCAACCATAAATTTGACAAGCCAAAGGAAGAATTAAATGTTGAAGCAAACTTTAGTATATCAAGATATATTCGAGAGAGTGAAATAGAAAATATATCTTACGACGCAAATTTGAATCCTACAGATATATATATTCAGCGGATTCCAATTCGTGGTGGAAATTACAATGGAACTTTGCAATTAGATTATACGAAGCCAGTTTTAAAAAATGCTAGAATAGATGCAGGATTAAGAAGCTACTTCATACAATTTGAATCGGAGAATCAGCCAACTAGGCAGTTACTTGGCGAAGCAGAGTATGCTGAACCTATTTTGAAGAATCATTTTATTTTTAATCAACAATTGCATGCTGCTTATGGCAATGTAGCAAATCAATATGGTGCTACCAATGTGCAAATTGGTTTGCGCGCAGAGTACTTTTTATATAAGGGCACCATATATCAATATAACGCATCGGCATCGAACGATTATTTAAGTTTGTTTCCAACAATTTTTATGAATCGAAAATTAAAAGAAAATCAAGATGTGACTTTGAACTATTCGCGACGTGTGAATAGGCCTAATTTTTTTCAACTTATTCCTTATTTAGATGTAACCAATCCACAAGATACTGTAGTGGGTAATCCCAATTTACAGCCTGAATTTATTCACTCTGTGGAAATAGCTTATAACTATCGCTATGGAAATGGTAATACATTAATTGGTAGTGTTTATTATCAATATACAACCAATTTGATTCAACGTTATCGCAGATTCAATCAAGATGGGACAACATTTTCGCAAAATCAAAATTTAGCCAATGGGCAGACTTATGGTGTCGAATTAATTGACAAACATAATATTACTAAGATGTGGGATTTGACAAGCACCTTTAACTTTTTCGTCAATAGGATTGATGGTAGCAATTTAGATTCCACCTTAAAGCGAAATGGTTATGGAGGTTTTCTGAAGCTTATTTCTAACACCAAATTTACCAAGACATTGAGTGCCCAAGTAGTTGGTAATTTTTTTGGTACAACTACCATAGCGCAAGGGGAGGTAGAGCCTTACGCAAATATTGATTTTGCGATCAGAAAAACCTTCAAGAATAACTTAGGCAGTATATCACTCAATGTGACTGATGTATTCAATACTTTGCAAACACGTACAGTTTATAATTTTTTTGGAGCTTATAATCAGGAAGTATTGCGTAAGAATTTGACACGTACTATCGGCTTAAATTTCCAGTGGCGTATTGCAAGTAAATCTATGAGAAATCCTGATGCGAAAACGGCGGAAAGTATGAAACGGAATGCAACTAAAGGAAAAAGTAAAGACAAAGAAGCTAAGAGTAGAGATGAGAATTTAAAAAAGGAAGATGGTGATAGTGAAGAAGGCGGTAATAATAATCGTTAATAATCGTTTCATTTAAACTGTGAGACCTATTATGCATTTCTTAATTATTTTTATCTTGTTAGCTACGAGTGTCACTGTATGGGCTCAGCCCTATAAGTTGCAGGGTACTGTGCTTGATGCGAAGCTTGAACCTTTAAGTTATGTTACGGTTCAAATTAAGGAGCTTCAAATTGGAACTAAAACCAATAATGAAGGGCATTTCGAATTTATGCTCGAAGAGGGTGAGTATGAAATTGTTTTTTCATTACTTGGTTTTGTAAAGCAAAGTATCAAGGTCGTACTCTCTAAAAAAGGCTTAAATGAGCGAGTTCTTTTAGCGGGAGAAGATAAGAATTTGCAAGAAGTAAAAGTGGTTAGCTTTAAAAAGGATAGGGCAGAAGAGATCATTCGAAAAGTGATAAAACATAAAGATAGTTTGCACAATCGAATAGAATCTTATGCGGTAGATATATACATTCGAGCCACGCAAGAGGATGAAAAAAATATTAGTGAAAAGCGGTTAAGAAAAATGACAGATTCTGCTCGTCAAGCATATAATTCAGTACTACCTGAAATGGCCATGGCAGAAATTACATTGAGATTAGATTATGAATATCCTAATAAAACGAAGGAAGTTAGAACAGGTGTGAATATTCGAGGTAATAGCGAAAGTTTATTTTTTTTAAGAACAAGTGAAGCTGATTTTAGTTTGTACAACAATTTATTAAAATTACCTTCATTGTCGCAGACGCCGATGTTATCGCCAATTAGCTATAGCGGTTTGGTTGGATATAAATACAAAACAAAACGAATTGATAAGAAGGGAAATTATACGATTTACACCATTCAATTTACACCCATTGGTTTAAGTAATGCATTGGTCGAAGGTGAAGTGGATATTATAGATACGAGCTGGACTATTCTAAGAAGTAGTTTTACGATTCCTAAATTTCATATGCCTGAGTATAATTATTTTCAGGTTAAACAGCAATATGATTGGGTAGATGGCAAGACATGGTTATATGTAAAGCAAGAATTAACTTATAAAGTAAAAGAAGGTAAGCATGCAAGCTCAGGGAGAACGGTTGTTGTATATGATAATTATAAGTTAGATACCAGTTTTTCAAAGAAGTATTTTAATAGGGAAGTTAGTAAAACTACTAAAGAGGCCTATGACAAAGATTCTTCGTTCTGGGAGACTGCTCGAAAAGAGCCTTTGACCGAGAATGAAATCAAATTTGTGATTCAGTCAGATAGTTTGAAACGAGTGACTACTTCGAAGCCTTATCTCGATTCGATTGATAGATATCGCAACAAAATTACTTGGAAGCGAGTATTTTTTACAGGTGTAGAACACTATGTAAGAAAGCGTGAAGAGGAATATACTTTTGCTCCTTTGATTTCATTTGTTCGACCACTCTTTCCCGGAGGTACACGGATTGGGAGCGCGAGTAGTTATTATCGAATATTCCCATCAAAAAAGCAAATTAGAGTTGATGCTGATTTGTCTTATGGTTTGCGAAATAGAGATTTTCAAGGAAACGCACGATGGTCTTACATGTATAATCCTTTCAATAGAGCTTATATAGGGGGTACATTCGGGCGAAACTTCGATTTTATATTTGCCGGAGATGCTTATATTAATTTATTCCGGAGAAGCAATATTTATATACGAAATAATTTTAGTTTTTATCAAGGTTTTGAAATTACAAATGGTTTGTTTTGGACAACTTACGTTGAGTTTGCCAAGCGAGATCCTTTATCTCAACTAACATTTGGCAGGGAGTTAGATAGTCTTTATGTGATTAATAATGAACCGATAAAATTTAACTCGTATAATGTTTTTTATTTATCTACACGACTCGAGTTTACACCTAATCAGATGTATATACGAGAGCCTAAACAAAAAATTATTTTAGGTTCTAATTACCCTACTTTCTATGCCTACTATCGAAAGGGAATTCCTAATGTATTTCAAAGTGAAACAAATTTCGACTATTTAGAATTTGGTATGCATCAAACCATGAAGCTAGGTTTAGCTGGTATTATGCAATATGAACTGTATTCTGGAGATTTTTTAAACAAGAAGCAATTGCAATTTATAGATTATAAATTTATTCGACGCGGAGACCCTTTTTTGTTTAATAATCCAATGCGAAGTTTTCAAACCATAGATTCTAGCTTTAATGTCTTCAATCGATTTTATCAAGGGCATATTTTGCACGCATTTAATGGTGCGTTACTTAATAAAATTCCTTTACTGAAAAAATTAAAACTCACTGAGGTAGTAGGTGGTGGCATATTGATTTTACCAGAACGTGATTTGCGATTTATAGAAGCTTTCGCAGGTGTTGAAAAATCATTTCCGCTTTGGCGTGAGAGATTTAAAATTGGTGTTTACATTGCTGGAAGTGCGGCTAATAAATATAATAATCCATTTCAGCTGAAATTAGGTTTTGACCAGTTTAATCGTCAGCGAAATAGTTGGTACTAGCTTAACTCAATTAGGGTAACTTCTGGCATAATACCTACTCGACCTGGATACCCAATAAATCCAAATCCTCTATTTATATATAAATATTGATTGTCTTGTTGATACAAGCCTGCCCATTGCTTGTATACATATTGAACAGGACTCCATTTTAACCATGGTATTTCAACGCCAAATTGCATTCCATGTGTGTGGCCGCTTAATGTTAAATCTATGTCTTTATATTGCTTGTTGGTCTCGCCGTCCCAATGGGATGGGTCATGACTTAATAATATTTTAAAAGGAATTCCTGCACTGCCCTCATAGGCTTTCGATAAATCACCATAAGAATGGAATCTTTTCGACGAAATATTTTCAACCCCTAGGATGGCAATTCGCTCGCCACTTTTTTCAATCATTTTATTTTCATTCAAGAGCAACTGCCAGCCCATTTGCTGATGAATAGATTTAATACGGTTTAGGTTTTCATTTTTTGCGGTAGTACTTTGCCATTCAACATAATCTCCATAGTCATGATTTCCTAGAATAGAATAAACCCCTAAAGGAGCTTTAAGTTGAGAGAAAATATCAATATAATCATCCATTTCATCGCTCTTATTATTTACTAAATCTCCTGTAAAAAAAATAATATCTGGTTTTTGCGCGAGTATTAAATCGATACCTCTTTTTACTGCTTCTTTATTAGTTAAGCTTCCTGAGTGCAGATCCGAAATTTGTACAATACGCATTCCTTTAAATGAAGCAGGTAATGTTTCGATACTTAACTTTATATTTCTTAATTTATAATTATAGCGATTGCCCATGCCGTATAGCATTGTGCCAAAAAGGGTTCCCCCAAATGCTAAAGCAAATTTTGTCATGAATTCCGAACGTGTCATGCCCTCATGGACTGCATTAGGTAAATTTTCTTTTTGAAAAAATAAGGAAGAGATTGTGTATAGAAGTCGCCTCAAGTCATCGAGCAAAAGGATGGATGCAATGATGATTTTTGTAATGAGAAAACCCATGCCAAAAGCGATGAGAATGTTACGCCAAGTTTTATCGAAATTATCATTTCGCATGGCTGGAAACATGAAAATCGTGGCTATCCATGCAATTACCAAGGCGATGTAAGTGCCAAGTATTAGGTTTTTGGTGAGCGGTTTTAAGTTCTTGACAGAAAACTTTATTGCTGAAAAACTATAGTATTCTATGATACAAATAACAACAACAAATAGGACAACACCTAGACCGTTAAACTTCCTCATCTTAGTAATGTATAAATTGTTCTATTTGAGTTTTTATTGTTTGAACTGTATTTTCATTCATAAGAACACCCTCTTGCAATTCATGATTAATATTTGAAATGGATAATTTATTTGGCAACACGTTCATTTTCATGTAATGACACATATTCGTCATATTGTCTATACCTCTCAAATTGCCGGCTCTGCCAGTTGCGACTCCTACAAGCATTACTTTTTTATGGTTCCAGCACGTAGCCAAGTCGCTGATGTCCATCATGAGTTTAAATATGCCTGGGAAACTTCCGTTATATTCAGGCATGATAAAAACATATTTTGTGGCTGATTTTAGATATGTTTCTTCTAATAAGTTGAAGGCTTCATCTCTTTCAAATGACCGGAAATTTTCTAATGAAAGTAAATTAGACTCAAGGCCGAACTCTTTGAACAATGCCTGATATTGATGAGCTACCTTTAATGTATTGCTTCCTTTTCTGTTAGTAGCAGATATAATCGTGTACATAGCACAAAGGTACATTGTCGTGTTGTGCATTTAAGCATATTCACATAAGTTTAAACATATACCTTATAAAGGGTACTTTTTGTATTTAAAATAAAAGGGGTGTCACGATAAAATAAAAATTTCATGATGTTACAATTGAACTATTATATTTTTTCCAGTTCCCTTTATGCAAATAATATGCGCTCATAACGAACAAACTTAACCAATAAACAAATTCAGATGCCCAAGCAAAAGGTAAAGGGAGTTGCAAATATTCAATTACAATAGTAATATAGATGCAGTATAAAACTATGGCTACAAACTCAAATATCATGTTGACTGAGGTATTGCCAGTTCCAACAACGCCATTAAAATAAATACTTGCCACTGAAAGCATCCAAGTGGCAACCACAACTATACGCAATGAGCTTGTGCCCATCTCAACTAAGCTAGCGTCATTTGTTAGCAGATTTAAAAAATAATTCGGAAATAGTAAAAGTGGTAACCCAATGCTGAGTGAAACGAAGAAGCTTACGATTACAACCCTTTGAATAAGTGGAATTACTTCATTCATTTTCTGCTGCCCAATAACATTACTTACCATGGAGTTGCAAGTAGATCCCAGCGCCCAAGTTGCCACGCCAACAATGCCAAAAACGCTGCGCAAAATTTGAGATAATGCAGATTCGGCTTTGCCTAAATGTTCGACAAAAATAAAAAAGAGTTCCCACGCCCCAATACTTAAAAAATACTGTATGATGAGGGGTAATGACTTATACAAAATTTGCTTACTTAAACTCCAATTCCAATTTTTGCGAATGTGAATTGAATAGATTTTTAAGTAATCTTTGAACTTAATAATCAACCATACACTTGCCATGAAGCCTATATCTGCAATTACAGATGCTAAAGCGCTGCCTGCTAATCCCATTTCTGTAAAGCCTAGGTTGCCGAAAATAAGTAAGTAGTCGAAAATGATATTAAATAGAGTTTGAACCGCTGAGCCAGCTATGATATACTTCGAATTGGAAGTAGCTAAGAAGAAAGTGTTGCCCAATTGTGCCAAAATGATAAATGGTAAGCCCCAGGTTCGAATATGTATGAACTGAATGGCAGAAATGCGAATACTTTCTTCATGAATACTTAGATCAAACAATAATGGGGCTAAATAGTATGTGCTAATGCTTGTTAAAATAGCAAGTGAGAAACATAAAATAATGCCATTTGACATGAGTTTGCCTAAGCCAACTTTATCATTCTCACCTGCTTTTCTGCTCATAAGCATCAGTAGGCCAGAAACTAAGCCATATCCAACCATTACCAATGTTAAGTAGAATATACCCGCAATACCTGATGCAGAAAGTAAATCTTGTTTCTGATATAGACCTAAAGTAGGTGTATAGTTCCCAAGGAAATACGTGTTGGTAAGCATACTAATTTGCGGAATGAGAATAGAAACCGCAATGGGTAGCGCTAACTTTACAATATTGGCATAGCTATTTTGGACTTTTATAGAATCTTCTTTGAGCAAAAATATTTCCGATGAATTGGTGCAAATGTAGTGTTTATTAATACTGCGATATTTGAAAAAATTGATTTTATGAATCTTACCACTTTCAAAATGCTAGATGGCAAGGAGGAATTTGATTTTAGCTATTTCACCTTGAATTGGCTCCGCCTAATCCATGCTATTTTGCAGGTAGAGCCTTATTTCGTGCTTGAAATTAAAAATTCAACTTGATAGTGTTCTTAAAAATGTATATTATTGTGTCCACTTCAAAAGAATGATTTTGCAACCTAGTATTTCTGTTGATAACAATTTGCTTTTGCTTGAGGACAAAAAGTCTCATAAGAGCTTTTTAATATTAGGTAAGAATTACGTATGCTATGCATTGACTGATCAATCTTCAAAGAAAGTTTTCTCAATTCGATACTATTATTCAGCGAATCAAGTTATAGGTAAAAGCGATTTTGAGAGCATTTTTAATGATATGAATGTATCTAGAGTTTCAACTTTTTATGTCGCTATCGACACGCTCAAGTCAACACTATTTCCTACAAGCATGTTCGATGAAAGTTTCCTTCATCAATATTTAGAGAATTTATGTGAGGTTGATCAAGAAGAAGTGATTATGAAGCAGAATTTGGTTAAAGAGATAACAAACATTTTTGCCATAAAAAAAAGTACTCAAAATTTTTTAATTTCAAAGTTAGAGAACGTAGAGTTTTTTGATAGTCATGCTAGCTTGCTTGCTATTTATCAAGCTCATATCATTCTTGAGCATGAAGCAAGTATTTTTATTTCATGTAAAGACGAATCATTCGCAATTAGTGCTTATCAAAAAAATGATTTAGTGTTGCACCAGGTTTACGAATACAAACATGTAAATGATATTTTGTACCATGCAACTCATTTGATGGAGGCGAAGGGTTGGAACATTAATAAGTTGGGGATACATCTCCATGGGGAGAGTACAATGACTGAGCATGCTTTTCATGTATTACAAAATTATTTCCCTGTAGTAAAATATTGTATCCGTATTAGTGATATTCAATATCCTGAGACTCTAAGCGATCAGCCAGCACATTATTTTTTTAATTTATTTGCTTTAGTAAAATGCGTATCATAAGCGGTACTCATGGAGGTAGGCGTATTCATCCGCCAACAAATATGCCCCACACAAGACCAACAACTGATATAGCGAAAGAAGGGCTTTTCAATGTTTTGCAAAACAACCTAGATTTTGAGGATTTAACAACCCTTGATTTGTTTGGTGGTACGGGGTGTATAAGCTATGAATTGGCTTCACGCGGTGCTAAACAACTAACACTTGTTGAACAAGATGCGAAAATGCATGCTTTTATTAAGAAAACGATTGAGGAGTTAAAGTTTGAAAATATGAAGATGATAAAAATGGAAGTGTTTCACTACATTAAGAATTGCCATCAGGATTATGATTTTATATTTGCAGGACCGCCATACTCCTTGGCATCGATTGACGAAATTCCAAATCTAGTTTTTGAGCATAAATTACTAAAAACAAATGGTTGGTTTGTGTTGGAGCATACTCCGAGAAATAACTACGAGAAGCATCCTCATTTTTTTCGTGTCAAGAATTATGGCACAACCGTCTTTAGTTTTTTCAAGCATCAATAAATACGATGTCTTATAAAAACTGAGCTCATAAAATATAATTGTATGCCGAAATTCAACCCAAATTTCTCAGTTCGGAATGCAAAATCGCATCGTGCTTTGAGTTTTAATTTTAAGTGATTTAGACACAAAAGAACTCTCAGATGTGTGGCTTTGAATAAATAAAATTTGTTGATTAAAATTTAAAACAACCTCCGAACTGTATTAACGATTTTGCTAAACCAACTTCAGTATAAATGCCGATATTATCTGTTAATAAATATCGTGTGCCAATAGTTGATTCCCAGCCAATAGGAAAGAAAGATGGGAATGATTCATTCGAGCCATTTGGATCCTTTGTTGTCAATTTTGTTCTCGAAGTGCCATATCCAAAGCCCATACCTATGTACGGATCAAATTTTTCCATTTCCCCAAAGTGGTAATTTACACGAGCATTGAATTTAATACTTGACCGATTAAATTCGTAATTATAATTATTTTCTTTATAGCTCGCAGATGCGGAAACACCGTTGATGCTTAATCCTATACCAAAATGATCACTCACTGCGTGTTCAAATTTTACATGAATGGGGCCAATGCCAGAATAAGAGAAGCCTTCGTTCTCATCGAATGCCTTGAATAATGCTGTATTAAAATTTGGAAATCCATAGCCTAATGAGACAAAGTTGTTTCCTTTTTCAAAAGCTTGTGCTTGTGTTTGAATACCAAACATTAAAACTATACAAACAAATAGGAGAGATAGTTTTATTTTTTTCATGATCAGGTATTGTTCGCAAACTCAAAATAATAGTTTCTAAATTGAATGTAAATTATTTCATGAATTATATCTGAATATTTAATGATCTTAACCTATAATCATAGATGAGGCTATTAAAAATTTTCCATTCAAGCTTATCTTATGAGTATTGCTTAACCTAGAATATCGTCTCTGATTTTCAAATTCTATTCGTGAATCTGGGTTGAATAGGATTATTAATCAAGCCAAATACCTCTTCTAGGAAGTTCCAAATCAAAATCAGATAGTATATTTCTGGTTCCAATTTTACATTGCTTCCTAAAATTACTTTTGACAAAGGCTTCACTTTAATATTTCGAATTACTTTCGCCAAAAAAATAGGTATGCAATTTTTGGGTCAAACTCATTTTTACAAAGGCAAGGTTCGGGATGTTTATTCAATTCGCGAAAAATATTTAGTGATGATTGCAAGCAATCGAATTTCTGCTTTTGATGTGATATTGCCGCGTGAAATTCCTTATAAAGGACAGGTATTGAATCAAATTGCGGCTAAATTTTTGTACGCTACTCGCGATATAGTGCCTAATTGGCTCTTGCAAACGCCTCTGCCTAATGTGGCTTTCGGGCTCAAGTGTGAACCCTTTGCCATTGAGATGGTTATCAGAGGAAATCTTACAGGGCATGCTTGGCGAACGTATAAGTCAGGGCTTCGTAAGCTATGTGGTGTTACTTTGGCAGAAGGCATGCAGGAAAATGACTATTTTGAAAGCCCAATTATAACGCCAACCACTAAGGCGCACGAAGGGCATGACGAGGATATATCTCGCGAAGAAATTATTGCACAGGGTATCGTGAAAGAAAGTGATTATTTGCAATTAGAAATAATAACGCATCAGCTTTTTCAGCGTGGGAAAGAAATGGCCGCGAAACAAGGTCTCATTTTAGTGGATACAAAGTATGAATTTGGAAAAATAGGGGATACTATCTATTTGATGGATGAAATTCATACGCCTGATAGCTCAAGGTACTTCTATGCGGAAGGTTTTGAAGAGAGGCAACGAAACAGAGAGAGCCAAAAGCAGCTTTCCAAAGAGTTTGTTCGTGAATGGCTCATAGAACATGATTTTATGGGGAAGCAAGGACAATCGGTACCAGCAATGAGCGATGAGTTTGTAGCAAGTGTAACCTCTCGTTATATTGAGCTTTATGAGCATATCACAGGGGAAGTTTTCACACCGCAAATATTTGATGAAGCACAAATTACTGAAGTGTTAAATCAAGTAATTCAAAAATTTGATTCATCCTATTAAACTTGATTATTTAAACTTATCTCCGTCTTAAAATTATACAGGGTTAGGTGGCACATTTTCAATTACTTGTATTTTTTGGGTAAAAAAGCGATTTCAATACCAAAACTTCAAGCATGATTTTCTTTTATTTAAAAAGAAAAGAAAATTAGGCTATTGACATATTATTAAATCTTTATCCTTAAATTTGGTTCAACGAATAAAACAAACAACTGAATCTCAATAATTTTTTGTTAAGAAATTATCAAAATTCATATTTTTTTAATTTAATTTTTACCAATATGATCAAAAGAATTCTACTACTCATTGCATTGTTGAACATCCTTTTATTAGCAAACTTGCAAGCGCAAACACCCCAATATAGAACTGTCTTAAATACAAACACAACTGGCTTCCCTTGGAGTTCGGCTGCTACCACGGTAGTTCCATTTGGTTTAAAAATGCAGTTACTCTACAAGCCGAGCGATTTAACACCTGCATTGCCTTCAGGTGGTGGCTTTATTAATAGGTTGTATTTTAGAAGTAGTATTATCTCCGCTTCATCGGTGATTAATAATTTAAAAATAAGTATTGGACAAACCAGCGCAACGGCATTTTCTGGTACTACTTATTTCACAGGCTTGCAGCAATGTAATGCCACGGTTTCTTCCACAACTTTAACAACACCATCCACCGCAGGAGATTGGTTTAGTATCGACTTGTCAACAGCAAATGGAGGAACGCCATATTATTTTAATGATCCTACCAAAACCTTAATTGTAGAGATTTACTTTACAGGTAAAGATGGAACTCAGTTAACATCTTATTGCCCGGCTTCAGCGCCAGGGCGAAGGTTAAATTCAACTTCAAGTACAGCTACAGTCAATCCTTCTATATCTACAGGTACAGCAAGTAGTCAGCCAATTGATATTGGTTTTGATATTACATTGCCAGCGCCATGTGTTGCACCTGCCAATCAGCCTACTGCCTTTTTTGCTACTCCGATTTCAACTTCCTCAATTGATGTTTCATTCTCAGCGGCTTCATCGGCACCTTCTGGCTATTTAGCTGTCCGCTATCCAGCAGGTTCTTCTGTAAGCAACCCGATTAATGGAACTGCTTACACAGTAGGACAATCGTTGGGGCTTGGCACTGTTGTGCATGTAGGAACTGGAACTAGTTTTAGTAATACCAACCTATTAGGAAGTTCAACTTACGATTTTTATATTTATAGTTACAACAATACATCATGTGCTGGAGGCCCTACTTATTTAATAAATCCTACTCCATTAACTGGATCAGCTTCTACGCTTGGTTGTTCGTCCTTTTCGGGAACAATTCCTATTGGACCTGGCTTGCCTAACACAGTTTCGGGTGGATATACCTCCCTTACAAATGCGATTAACATGTTGAACAGTGTAGGTTTAGGAGGTAACACAATTTTTGAATTGCAATCGGGCTATAATGGCACAGCATCTAATGAGACATTCCCTATAACAATTAGTAACAATGCTTGTTTGGGTGTAGGGAAACAAATAACTATAAGACCTGCAGCAGGGGTTACAGGCTTGTCTATCACGAACCCAGCTGCTACAGCAACTATTAATTTGAATAGTGCCTTGAATGTGACATTTGATGGCCGACCAGGTGGTATAGGTTCTTTTGTTTTGGGTAATAATTTAAGAATTGTAAACACAACAACAGGAAATGCCTTTAGAATAGAAAATGATGCAAAGAACATATTAATCCAATATTGTGATGTTATGTCGAATATACCAACCGCTAATAATTCGAGTGGGGCTGGTATTATTAACATAGCAGGTACCACCGGTACTTCAGGTAATGATAGTATTACGATAGAATATTGCGATTTACACAATGCTCCGGGAGGGAATCCTGCCGTTTGTATTCAGGGGTGGGCAGCTACTGGAACCTCGATGAATGATAATATATTTATCAGAAATAATAATTTTTATAATTACTCGCATCCAATCAATTTTTATGCAGGTGTTTCCGCTAACGTAGGATCAAGTAAGTGGCAAATTACTGATAATAAGTTTTATCAAGTATCTGTGCCAACCATGACTAGTTCAGGGGATCTAACGAACGGACATAAGGATATTAATATCAACTCTTCAACAGGAAATGGATTTCAAATTATTGGGAATACAATTGGTGGCAATAACTCAAACAATACAGGTACTTATACACTAACTGGAAATAGTGGGTTTACATACTTTTCCATTTTTGTAAATGCAGGTAGTGGCACTAATCCTAGTGATACTACACAAATTCAAGGCAATGTGTTTAAGAATATTAGTATGACTAATTCAGCTATTAGCTCACCTACTGTATATATGAGTAATATATATGTCTTTAATGGGTTGGTAAATGTTGGTACCTCATCACCAAATATAATTGGAGAAGATTTAAACGCTTCTGTTTTGCCTTCCATTTCCTACACAAATCAATCTGTAAATTATGCTATATACAACCCGATATTAATGAGTTCTGGTAATTATCGTGTAGAGAATAATATTATCGCGGGTATTCGATTAGCAGCCTCTACTGTTGCCTCAAGCGCTGAGTTTCAAGGTATATCCATGCTTGGTGGTTCTACTGTAATTGCTCGGAATAACTTGATTGGAAGCTTAACCAAGCCAAAATGTATTTACTATGCAAATACAAATACAACAGCAACTACATCAGCACGTATGGTTGGCATGTTAATTTCTAATTCAACAGCAATTACTACTTCTTGCATGGTGAGTGACAATACGATTGCTAACTTGGCTAGCGAGAATCCAACCACGGGTTCAGCAGTTCGTGGGATACTCTTAGCCAATTCGTCCGGAATAGCCTCTGGTGCAGTACCTTATGTCATAAGCAATAACATAATTCGTGATTTGTCATCAGCAACTAGTTTAGTAGGTACCTTCGCAAATCCAAGCATAGTCGGTATAGCAGCAACCCATGCTTCATTTAATGGCAGCTTAGATATCAATTCTAATAAAATTTATAACTTAGTATCAACTTCTTCGAATGCAGTGAACGCGATCAATGTAGTTGGTCTATCCAATTCCATTGCTTCTACTGGGACAGTTTCGATAGCTCGAAATTTAATTTATGGCTTACATGTTACGGCTTTAAATACGAATGCCTCTTTAACTGGAATCGGAATAGGGACTTCAGGCCCAGCTTCTTATAATAATAACATGATACGTTTGGGATTAGACTCTACGGGTGCTTCAATCACAACGCCTTTAAATATTCAAGGTATTCATAAGAATGGAGCAGCCAGTACAAATATTTACTTTAATAGTATCTATATAGGAGGGGGAAATGTTACTTCAACTACTGCGAAAAATTCTTATGCTTTTTGGCGTCAAACCGCTGGGACCGATGATGTGCGAAATAATATTTTCGTTAATAATAGGTCTAATGCAAGTTTGGGTGGTAAACACTATCAAGCAGCTTTCACAGTAACGAGCACTTTAACACTTAACTACAACAATTATTTCGGTTCGGGTACAGGATCTGTAATGGGGTTAAATGTAGCTGCAGATGTTGCTAGCTACACAAGTGGATGGATAACTGGTGATGCCAATAGCCGAAATCAAGACCCGAAATTTGTAAATCAGAATGGTAATAATGCAAGCCTTGATTTGCATATTCAATCAGCAGTTCCAACACCTGTTGAGGCCACAGGAATCAATATAGCAGCTATCACAACTGATTATGACAATGAGGTCCGTTCCGGCTTGACGCCTGTGGATATGGGCGCTGATGCAGGTAATTTTTTATCCGTGTTTGCTTGTTCAACGGCTGCCGCTGGTGGTACCGCGAGTATTTCTTTAACAACTATTTGTCCTAATTCAACGACCGTACTTACTTATGCTGGATTTGATCCTTCAGTAGTTGGTTATTCGTTTCAATGGAAAGTTTCTCCAACACCAGGAGGCCCCTACACAAATGTAATCGGTGGAACTGGTGCTACGACCCCTGTTTATACGACAGCACCTTTGGCAGTGGGTACTTATTATTATGTTATGGAAACAACATGCGCTACATGTTCACCTTGTTCAATTAATTCGAATCAAGTGAGTGTGAACGTAACCAATGTTGCTTCACCCGTTTTAGTGAATAATTCATCACAATGTGGACTAGGCATTCCAACAGCTTCAGTATCAGTTGGAGGCAATGGTAACGGACAAATGTATTGGTATGATGCAGCAACAGGGGGTAATTTATTGCAAGGCCCTAATATGACTATGGCTTATAATTGCAGCTTCCCTGGTACCACCACTTGTACTGGATTAATAGGCGGCCTACCAACCGCTACTTTAGCCGTGAATGCTAGTGTTGCGAACGGTGTTCTTTCATTGCATCCAAATCTTGGGAGCCAATATGGGTCCTTGGTATTATCAGCTACTGGCTCTAACTCCCGCCAACAAGTTGATTTTGACCTAACAACTAGCGGTACCCCAGGCAATTTGGCAGATGGCTTTAGCATAAGTTATAGTGATGATGGTGTGGGAAACTCAGAAGCAGCTATGAACGCAGAAAATGGGACAGGTTCAAAGTTTAAATTAGCTTTTGTTTCTTATACTAATGGAATTAGCGTTCGAGGAATTTACCTCATGTACAATTGCACCACAAATGAACAAGGCCCTTCAACGCCTGGTGTATTGGCGTATTCAAATGATACAAGTTGGATAAACGCAACTAGGCATGTTACTATTAAACTTGATGATTTTGGAAAGGCAACTATTTTATTAAATGATGTTCCTTTAGCAAATATGAATAATATTACTATGCCAAATTATTTGGCACAAAGTCGCACAACATGGCGATATATTTTAAAAGGTAGAACCGGCGGTATATCCATGGCTACTTCCATTGATAATCTACAACTGCAAATCGGCAATAATTCACCTGGTTATAATACTTATCTAACTCCTATTAGCACTACAACTACATTTTATGTTGCAGAAGGTTCAGCAGGTGGATGTTTGAGCGGACGGACCGCAGTAACGGCCACTGTGTCACAACCACCTAGCATTAGTATCGCTACTTCACCTACTACAATATGTCAAGGTAATACCGTGAGTTTAACTGCAAGTGGAAGTGGTATAACACCTAGCTATGTATGGTCAGGAGGTATTAGCAATGGTACACCATTTGTACCTAGTGGCATTTCTACTTACACTGTTACGGCCACAGCGTCAGGTTGTTCATCTACTTCTTCCATTACTATTACGCCAAATCCTATAGTAAATGGTATCGCTTCTTCTTCCGTAAATTCTATTTGTTTAGGGCAGCCAGTAACATTTAATGCGAGTGTACCTGCAAACTGTTCAGGTACCACAGTAAGTAATTTTGTGCCACCTTATGCAAGTGCCAACTGGACCTTAGCTAATATCAATTCACCTGGTACAGCTACCATCACTACAGTAGCTAATCCTACAACTTTAACACTCACATCTGGAAAAATTAATGCATCTCTTGATGGTGTCACAAATTATAGAGTCGTTGTTGCATGTGCGGGTAACATATCATTTAATTGGTCGTTTACAACTACAGATGCAGCCGTTTCGTTCACACCAGAATTTAGAAGAAACTCTGGAGCTATTACACAATTTACAAGTTATAATCCTTCTGGAGGTAATTCTCAAAATGGTTCACAAACCATCGCTGTAAATGCGGGCGACACTTTATACTTACGCTTATTAACACTTGATAATACTGGAACTGCAACCTTGGTGATCAATTCATTTAGTGGCCCGAGTGCACCATTAACTGGTACCGCCACTTTCTTTACCGATTTAACGGGTGGTACTAACTTGAATACAAACGCATACACAATAACTCCAACTAGCACAGGTCCAACAACTTATTATGCAGCTTATGTAACAAATGGAACTGGATGCATCAATGCTACTAGAACTCCTGTTACCGTGCAAGTAAATGCTTTGCCCGTGGTGAGTGCAAGTGTAAACTCTTCTCCAATTTGTAATGGTGGTACCGCAACATTAGAAGCAACAGGTGCTTCGTCTTACAACTGGAATCCTGGAAATTTAACAGGGTCTACACAAATAGTAAATCCAAGTGTTACACAAACATATACTGTAGTTGGCACTGATGCTAATAACTGTTCCAATACATCTACAGCGCAATTAATTGTAAATGTCTTGCCTACAATAGTACCAAGTGCTGGACAAACCTCAATATGTATAGGAGGGAGTACCACCTTATCAGCAACAGGTGCAGACACTTACACTTGGCAGCCAGGCGGTTTAACAGGTTCTCCATCTATTAATCCTACTGTGACCACAACATATACAGTGACAGGAGTTGATGCCAATGGTTGTATAAATACCGCTACTATAGAAATTGTTGTGAATAATTTGCCGACTGTATCCGCTAGCACTAATGAAGCCATAATTTGCCAAGGTGCATCCTCTACACTAAATGGGGGAGGTGCTTCAACTTATGATTGGATGCCGGGTTCCTTGGTAGGTTCACCAAATGTAACACCAGCCGCAACTCAAACTTACACAGTAACTGGAACTGATGTGAACGGTTGTTCAAATACTTCTACAATTGAAATAGTTGTAAATAACTTACCAACCATAACAGCTTCTTCTGTGGGATCTCCTATTTGTTTCGGCGAAATGGACACTATCTCAGCATCAGGTGCTTCTACCTACGCTTGGATGCCAGGTTCACTCACAGGTACCCCAGCAGTTAATCCGACAAGTAGTCAAGTCTATACAGTAACTGGTACCGACGGAAATGGTTGTGAGAATACTGCAACAATTGAAGTTGTCGTAAATGCGTTACCAACAGTAGCACCGAGTACTAGTGTAAATCCTATTTGTGTGGGTGCTGCAAGTGTGTTGAATGCTTCGGGTGCTACGACTTATGATTGGATGCCAGGAGGTTTAACAGGTTCTCCATCTGTAAATCCTGCAAGCAGTCAGATTTATACTGTCACAGGCACAGATGGTAATGGATGTTCGAACACAGCGACAATTGAGTTGCAAGTAAATGCTTTACCGATTGTATTAGCTTCAACAAGTAATTCTCCTATATGTGCCGGTAATTCAAGCACACTGCAAGGAACTGGTGCTGATATCTACGATTGGATGCCAGGCTCTCTGATAGGATCTCCGATAGTTACGCCTTCAGCGACACAAATCTATACGCTCACAGGAACAGATGCAAATGGATGTGCCAATACTTCAACCATTGAAGTTGTGGTGAATAATTTGCCTATTATTGTTGCCTCGGCAACGGATTCAGCTCTTTGTGAAGGCGAAACAACTACTTTGTCAGCAAATGGTGCTAATACTTACGATTGGTATCCTGGTGGATTAAATGGTACACCAACTGTGAATCCTAGTTCAACCCAAACATACACTGTTTATGGTGTAGATGCCAATTCGTGTTCAAGCAGCAATACTATAGAAATCATAGTCAATGCATTACCAAGTCTGACTGCGACTGCAACGCCATCGACTGTTTGCCCAGGTAGTGCAACAATTCTAGAAGCAACAGGAGCTGATTCATATATTTGGGAGCCAGGGACAATTTCGGGGGCTTCTATTTCTGAAGCACCTGCTGCTACTGATAGTTATACAGTGACTGGAACTGATGCAAATGGTTGCAGCAATACCTCTTCTGTTTTGGTTACCGTAAGCAACGCAATTGTAGTGAATGTAAGTGCAACATTTTCTTCAATTTGTGAAGGAGAATCTTCTGAAATAACAGCTTCAGGAACTTCAACCTACGATTGGATGCCTGGTAATTTATCAGGTAGTATAATTAATGTAAATCCAACTTCCACAACTATTTATACTGTTACTGGAACCGCAAATGGTTGTAGCAATACAGCTAGTTTTGAAGTGCTAGTTAATCCCTTGCCTCTCGTATCAGCAAGTGGTACTTCTCCAATTTGCGAAGGTGGAACAAGTACTTTATCAGGATTTGGTGCAGATACTTACGAATGGATGCCAGGAAATTTAGTAGGTTCTCCAAGCGTTTCTCCTTCCACAACAGCAACTTATACCGTTACAGGAACCGATGCAAATGGTTGTAGCAATACAGCTAGTTTTGAAGTGCTAGTTAATCCCTTGCCTCTTGTATCAGCAAGTGGTACTTCTCCAATTTGCGAAGGTGGAACAAGTACTTTATCAGGATTTGGTGCAGATACTTACGAATGGATGCCAGGAAATTTAGTAGGTTCTCCAAGCGTTTCTCCTTCCACAA
>JBIIJE010000132.1:0-6698 GCA_044234005.1 Chitinophagaceae bacterium
GAAGGAAAGTTTCTCGAACTCATAGATGATGCTACAATTTTAGATGGGAAAATTATTAAGCGTGTATTAATCTGCTCTGGTAAAATATACTTCGATTTGCTAGAGTATAAAACAAATAATCAGCGAAGCGATATTGCCATCTTACGATTGGAACAGTTACACCCTCTACCAATAACCCAGATTTTGGATTTGTATCAACAAAAGTATAAAGGCGCACAATGGGTATGGGTACAAGAAGAACCTAGGAATATGGGGGCTGCTTCCTATTTAAAAATGAATATTGATGATAACCAAATTAAGTTGGGTTATTTAACACGTACAGCCAGTGCTTCAACAGCCACAGGCTATGCAAAAAAACATGCCGAAGAACAAAAAGCTTTAGTGGAGAGTGCATTTACTCTATAAAATTTAAATGACATGTAGTCATTTGTTTTATATTTTAAATGGAACTAAACAAAAAGTTGAATCCCCAAAGATTTTCTCTATATCTGCGCATTCATCTGTTGCTTTACTGGGTGTTTAATTTTCAATGTTGATGATCTGTTCAACTTTTCCTGCACAATGACATTGGGATAACTTCGGCAGGATTTTCCAAAAAAGTTTGGTTACGATTTCAATATTTTCAATAAGGATTTGAAGAGTTGCACTAAATTGAAACGCTAATCAATCTAAATAATCTAAACCCTACAATAAACTATGTTATCAGACTCCAATTTATTTTCTGAAACATAAACTGAGGTTTCAAGCCCTATTTCTTCTAATTTACCTAAAGAGTTAATTTTAAACGGAAAATAATCAATTGCTTTTAAAAGTCTTTCAGCATTTATATGATTGACATTACCTCTTTCTTCATTCGCAAACTCCATAACGACATATGATGTATTGTTTCTAAGATATTCAATCAAACCTTGTATTACTTTTTCTTCAGCTCCTTCAACATCTATCTTGATGATCTGAGGTTGCAAATTAAATTCTTGAATGATGCTTGTTCCTGTTTTGGAATTTATCTTCACTTTAGTAGGTTGAATGCTTTTAAACCAATCTTCGTTTTCATATTGCGTTTGTTCAAGCGTATTATATTCCGAGTATAAAATTGGGAACTCTAAAAATTCAATAGCCCCTGTTTCATTTGAAATTGCGATGTTTTGCGTTATTATATTCTTCTTATTTTTTACATTTTCATTCAACAAATTAAATGTGCTAGGTGAAGCCTCAATGGCAACAGTCGTCCCCTTAGGAGATAGTGTGGCGGATAGCAAAGAAAAATAACCAATATGTGAACCAATATCTAAAACATCATCACCCGTATTCAAATAGTTTACGTAAAACTTGGCTAATCTAATCTCTGAATCATGTGTTTTACCGCCAATTAGATAAATATCCATAGAAGCAGGTAATAAAACTTTAATTGTGTCACCCCAAAAAGTTTTTACGGATTTCAGTCTGCCTTTTTGGGTTACTTTATAATAAATATTGCGATAAAAAATACCATATACGTATTTAAAAGGTGTCGCGAATAATCTGCTGAATTTAGATTGACTTGCGTATTTAGATATGCTATCAATTGCGATTATTATTTCTTCTTTATTCATATTCTAAGTGTAATTCATGATACATGAGAAGAAAACATAAGAGAATATGCGTGAAATCGAAAAAATATTTAAAGAAAAAACTGAATTAATGAAGCAAACGCAAAGCATCAGGAGGCTATCCTTGCAACGCTGCAGCGCCACTTACAATCTCGGTAAGCTCAGTCGTGATGGCCGCTTGTCGTGCACGATTGTAAGAAATGCGAAGGTTTTTCAATAATTCTTCCGCATTTTCAGTAGCCTTGTCCATAGCTGTCATTCGTGCACCATGCTCAGAGGCATTACTGTCTAACACACCTTTATAAATTTGTGTATTCAAAATTTTCGGCATTAGTTCTTCAATTAAGACCTCCTTTGAGGGTTCAAAAATAAAATCATTGTTAGCCGTTTTTGAAGTAGCAGGTTTAGGTATAGGCAAATGTTGCTCACAAACAAATTCTTGGGTAGCTGCATTTTTAAACTTGCTGTAAACCAATTCTACCCTATCAAATTCTTTGTTAGTAAAAGCTTCACGAACATATTCCGCAGCTAATTTTACATTATCGAAACTAACATTTGAAAATATGTTCCAAAATTTATCCACTAAAGGATAATTCGCTTTTAGAAAACTTTCGTAGCCTTTTTTACCTAAAGGTAAAATGCTCACATTCCCTTTTTCAAATTGAACTTGGTATTTTTCTTTAATAATATGCTTGGTAAGCTTGATGGAATTGGCGTTAAAACCTCCACATAATCCCCTGTCACTTGTAATAACGATAAATAGTACTTTTTCAATGGGGCGTTCAATGTTCAAGCCGCCTCCTAAATTTCCATCTACACTACCTATAATATTGCTTAACATCTCTTGTAATTTCTCCGCGTAAGGACGCATTTGCGTAATGGCATCTTGAGCTCTTCGTAATTTTGCAGCACTTACCATTTTCATGGCTTTTGTAATTTGCTGCGTTGTGCCTACTGATTTTATACGTAATCTTACCTCTTTAAGTTGTCCTGACATATACTATGCAATTGAATTTGGGCGCAAAAGTAAACAAACTATTTCATTTTGCCCACTACCTATTTCAAAAAGGAAAATTTGTGGAAAAAGAAAAAAGGCCAATTTTCATTGACCTTTTGCTCATTTTTCTCTTTCTTAAACGAATTATCGTCTATTTCATTGCTGCAATAATTTGCATTAAATATTTAGCAGTTCCATCGTTTGGATCAATCGCATTCATTTTTGTACTGTACATAATAGCTTCTTCTTTATTACCTTTCGCCACAGCCACATTACCTAAATATGAATATGCTTTTTTCAAATTGTCATTTTCAGCAGGATCATCATTTACCATTCCTAGCCATTTTTTATAGGGCTCCACGCCTGCCCCATTTTGAAAATCTTTGTCGGCAGAACCTACTTTATTACGTGCTAAATAAAAATAGGTCGATTTATAATCAGGATATTTAGCAGCCATTTTGTTTAGCATGATTTCAGCTTGTGGATAGTCACCCGCAAAATAAGATAAAACACCAGCCCACCATGCATCAAGAGATTGAATAGTTGGTAAACCTGAATCTACAATTTTGCTATACCACTTCGCAGCCGACTTGTAATCTTCCTTGGTTTTAAATGCTTCTGCTAACTCGCGATAAATGTAATTTTTATCTTCTGAAGTATCTATAGCCAATCCTTTATCAAAATTCATATTCGCTTCTGCGGTTTTCGTAGAATCTTGCATTAATATTTTTCCATAATTAATGTAGTCTAAAGGAATAATTTTTGAAGTTTCTTGTTTTTTAAAGAGCATATCCAAGCTATTTTTCGCAGCCACATAATCCTTCATTTCATACTGACTATAACCAATTACACGGTACATATAGGGTCTTTCAGAGCCTTTACTAATCAATTCATTCATCTTATCGATTGCCATTTTGTACTCACGTGCTTGATATAAAGTATTCGCATATTGTATCTGATCTTCAATCGAATTGTCAGACAATTTCAAGTATTTTTCAATATTATCTTTCGAAATAGAATATTTCCCAACCTTATAATAAGCATTCGCTAAGTCGCGATAAGGCAATGGGTTTTTGTCATCATATAAACTTGCTTTGGCATATTTAGCTAATGCTGAATCATAATTTTTTGCTGCGTACCAATGATTACCCATTTTATAGTTCGCAATAGATTTGAAAGCTTCAACTTCTTCAGCATACTCATAGCTTGTCATGGCATCACCCCCTCCGCCTTGGATTTTACGATAAGCATCTCCAATCGATAACAGTAAATCTGCGTTTCTATTAATGGCTAGAGCTCTTTTGTAAAGTGCCACCGCTTCATTCGGATCGCCACCTTGCGAATAGGTAATCGCATCTGCAGCAAATTTTAAAGGCATATAATCTTTCTTCTTGGCTTTACTTGCAATTTTTGCAACCAAAGTTTTGCCATCATTGGCTTTACCTTCCATGAACATCAACCTAGCGATTCCGCTTTGATTTGCGACATCGTCCGGAAATTTCTGAAAAGTAGCTTTAGCTTCTTCCTTTTTATCTAAACCAATTTGACATAACCCTAAGTAATAATTTGCTAAGGCATTACCAGCAGAAATCGGTTCAAGTATTGCTTTTGCGCTTGCATAACGTTCATACTTAAAATATTTAAGGGCATCTTCAATCGTTTGCGCTTTTAAATCTTGCAAAGCCAATAAAGCGAACAAGGAACATACAATTTTAAATGAGATTCTTTTCATTATTTATTTTATAAATGTTTAAGGGTTTGGAATGCGAATGTATAAAATAGTTTAAATTCAATCGTTAAAATTAAGCTACTTCACTTTGTTTTAAATAAGGATCATTTAGGTTTTAAAATTTTTTTCATTTTCTTGGGTGGCAATCGCGCTATCCGTTTCAAGTCCTCTCCCGAATACTAAAAACATGCGGCTCCTTCCTCGCCGTGTTTTTTCTGCATCGGCATGCGGGCTTTACACTTCTATCGCTGCCACAATACATCTTCTCACATTGAATAATTTTAACGTCGAAAAAGAATAATTTTAACTTTTTATTGTATCACTTGAGCTTCTCTGAGAAATACTTGAACTTGCAATGGAAACAATTTTGCTTGTTTAAAAATTAATTGGCCATCTCGACATAAAAAATTGCAGAATCCAGTACCTAATCCAATCCAAGATTCTTTAGAAACAAAATAGAAATTACGTGTGCATGGATAATCGCGTAACCCAATATATGCTTGATAAGGCTTAATATAATCTATCGCCGAATCGCTATCTCCCCAAACGCCTGCTACTTGTATCTTGTCTAAAAATGTTTCAGTCGTAGAATCACTTTGATTAGCCACCCAACTCACGCCAATAATTCCAATTGCATCATCATTCTTTGAAACATAATCGATTACTTCTTCGCTACTTTTAGTTGCAAAAATGTTTTCGCCTAGTTTTTTCCCCTTCAATAGACTATCACTCACATATCTCACCGTACTCGAACCCTTATTGTCAAATACAAACTGATAGTTTTTTGGATTGTTTAAGCCTTGCAACTGCTGCTTCAAATCGGCAAGCTTAAAGTATGGATTTTTAAAATCTCTTGAGGTAATAAAAGCTATTGCATCTCTCACCATTGGCTTACTCTGCACTTCCATTTCCTTGCTATAAGCCGCTTTCTTTTCATCTTCTGTAAATTGCCTTGTGATAAAAATTACACGTGTGGTATCGTTAAAGAAATCTTGAATACAATCACTTTCTGGTTTATATTCAACTTTAATTTTTGCATTCGGGAATCTACCCAAAAAAACTTTCAATTGATTTTCCATAACAGGTTTATAGGTTTCATCCACACTAATTTTTATACTTCCTGAAGTTTGATTGTCTTTAATAGGTTCGTCACAAGCTTGTAGGCCAAGCAAGATAAATAGTAAATAACTAAAAATTGTTAAACGCATATTTTATTAGAATTGATGATAGCTTGAAATAATTTCCACAAAAATACATCTCAATATTTACTTAACTCTTAATTAAAAATTTTATTGTTTGTGATAGTTGAAATGTAAGTATGATTCGGTTAATCTAGTGTTTTCAGCGGTTAATAAGATATAAGGATTTTATTTGGTGCACGTATCCATGCCAATCAGTTCCTACACGGAAAACACATATTAACGTATTTTAACTTGTTTAGCTTGTTTTTTTTTCACAGATTTGCTTAAATTAAAATTATATGAAAAAATATTTATTCGTATTATTTACAGCTTGCTGCTTACTTGAAGCGTCAGCTCAAAAATCAAGCCTAGATTGTAAACACCAAAAGAGTAAGTTTATTCAGTCGATGAGAAATAATACCTCCTTCAAATCTTCAAAAACAGGTAAAGCAACCCGAGCTAACGATTATCGATTGATTGGTACAAATAAAAAAGGTTATTACGGAACTTATAATTTGGAAGATTCATCAACCTATTCATACTCAGTTGCTTCTTATGGCAGTACTATGATGGAACCTGAGTTAATCTACAATGCTTTTCAACCTGTTTATTATGAGTATGCCATGCTTACAAAAGACAATGAACAAGTCAAATGGTATGCATATGATACCATATTACCATTGGCTTTAGAGCAAACCGACAAGTACGTAAAAACATACAATGCAACAAACCAACTTACTGAAATGGTTATGCTTTTGTGGAATGGAACAACCTGGGATAATTCTACGAAGATCATTTATACTTACGATGCTAATGGAAACATTATCAATGAGTTGGAAAAGGGTTGGGATTCTGGAATTAATAATTGGATGGATTTATCACGTACAATTAGAACATTTAATGCGTCTAATAAATTATTAAGTGAGCTGTATGAAAATTTTGATGGTGTTGCCAATACTTGGAATAAATCTCTCGCCCAATATTATCAATACGATGCACAAAATCGTGTTGTGCTAGATAGTAGCCTCTCGAACTATGATTTAACGCTCAATAAGTATTTGAACGGGTATAGAACGAACATTAGCTATTCAGGTAATATTTTTAACGAATTATCTCAAGAGTATGATGCAGTTACCAATTCATACAACGATGATTACAAGTACACTGGTAATTATATCGGCGATAAAATAAATGATGGCAAA
>JBIIJE010000133.1:0-6649 GCA_044234005.1 Chitinophagaceae bacterium
AAACAATTTCCGATACAGCTAACTCCAAAATCTTCTTACATTAAATTTATAGGAGCAGTTGTTTTTTTCTCTGCTGTTTTTATTTTTTCCTTTTCAAAATATTTATCTCCGCTTTCAGCATCATTGCTTGTAAAGCCAGGATATACTGGTTTGTATATTAATAGTCCGCAGACGTTTTTGTATTCTTTTCGTTCCGGGTGGACTTATGTCAAGCCGTTACAATTTGTGACTGATAGTGAAGCGAATAAAGCGTATCCTGTTTTTTATGCGAACGCTGATACTGCAAAGCCAACCCATCGCAATGTTGTTTTATTTATTCTTGAAAGTTTTTCTTATTCTTATTTAGATCCTACGAATTTAGAAAAGCCTTCGACTCCATTTTTCGATTCACTAATTAAGCACAGCGCTTTTTATACAAGGGCTTACGCAAATAATATGACCTCGGCAAATGGATTAGGAAGCTTGTTAAGTGGATTGCCCTCACTGATGAATCAACCTATTTTTTCTTCAGCTTATGCAAATAATCCGATTGATGCGATTGGTATCCGTCTTCAACAAAATGGGTATGAAACACATTTTGCTTTGGGAGCAAATGACGATCATTTTGGATTTAAGAAAGGAACAAAATTAATGGGTCTTGAAAATTATTGGAGTGGAGAACCATTGCCAAAGGATAAGCATGATGGTACATGGGGTATTTATGATGAGCCTTTTTTACAATACTTTGCAGAGAAAAGTAATCATTTTAAACAACCATTTTTCGCTACTTTATTTACGATCTCGTCACATTATCCATTTAAGTTACCAGATTCATTACTATCTAAATTTCCAACTCGACATAGTTATGCGAATGAAAGAGTAGTTTCCTATGTTGATTATGCTTTTAAGAAATATTTCGATTATGCACGAACGCAAAGTTGGTATAATAATACAATTTTTCTCTTTACCGGTGATCATGTATCAAAGGAGAATGATAAAGAAAAGTTTAACGCAAATTCACATTTTCACGTTCCTATTTTTGTCTTCGATCCTTTAAACCCGGTATCAAAAGTTTATAACCAAATTATTCAACATACGGATTTCCCCTCGACCATAGCAAGTTATACAGGGATTAAAGATTCTGTAATTAGTTTTGGATTACCATTTAATGATACCACGAAGTATCGATTTACTGTGAACAGATATTCTGAGAATATTATTCAAATGATTGACGCAGAAATGCTTTTGCAATACGATATAATCAATCAAAAAGTACTGGATATATATAGAATCGGTGAGAAAGATACAATCCGATTGGAGATAGATTTAGAAAGACTAAACTATATTCAAACAGTGAAAGTGCCATTACTCAAAGTCTATATGCAACAGTATTTTAATAGACTTTATTTCAATAGACTTTTTACTTCGCGAAGCTAATTCAAGATGCAATAATACATGGTCGACTATTCTTTTCGTGTTGTGAATGGGTTTATGCCATTGCCAGATAAAAGCGGTTTAAAGAGGTTTAAATGAACGAGATTAGATTTAAAGAAGAATCGGTATAAAATCTATTTTTCAGAGTGAATGAAAGTTATATCTTCGTGCCTATTCGAGTATTTCGACTTTAAATTATGCAAAAAGTATTAGTAGCTAACCGTGGAGAAATTGCATTACGTGTAATGCGAACTTTAAAAGAAATGAATATACAATCAGTTGCTATCTATAGCGAAGCTGATGTCAATATGCCATTTGTTAAATTCGCGGATGAAGCTTATTGCATCGGTCCAGCACCTTCATCGCAATCGTATTTGCTTGCCGACAAGATTATTGAAACAGCCTTGCAATGTGGCGCACAAGGTATACATCCTGGTTATGGATTTTTGAGCGAGAATGCAAACTTCAGTGAAGCTTGCCAACATGCTGGTTTGATTTTTATTGGACCAACACCTCATTCTATTCGTACTATGGGAAGTAAAATTGCGGCCAAACAAGCCGCTAAGCAATTTGAAGTACCCATGGTTCCAGGAACAGATCAACCTTTGAAAGATTTGAATGAAGCAATCGAAGTAGCTAAGCAAACGGGCTTCCCACTTTTGATAAAGGCGAGTGCCGGTGGAGGAGGTAAAGGTATGCGCATTGTGCATCAAGAAAGTGAATTGCAAGAACAATTACAAATGGCAAAGAGTGAGGCTTTAAATTCATTCAATGATGACAGTGTATTTATCGAAAAGTATGTTGGATCTCCTAAGCATATCGAAATACAAGTTTTATGCGATACGCATGGGAATTGCTTGTATTTATTTGAACGTGAATGTTCTATACAACGCCGTCATCAAAAATTAATTGAAGAAGCGCCTTCTTCATGTTTAACACCCGAGGTACGCAAGGCTATGGGCGAGTCTGCTGTAAATGTTGCACGATCTTGCGATTATCATGGTGCTGGTACAGTTGAATTTTTAGTAGATGATGATTTAAATTTTTATTTTCTCGAGATGAATACGCGACTCCAAGTAGAGCATTGCGTGACGGAGATGATTACGAATATTGATTTGGTCAAAGAGCAAATTCAAATAGCACGAGGTGAGAAATTGAGTTTCTCGCAAGAGGATTTAAAGATAAATGGACATGCGATTGAACTTCGTATTTGTGCAGAAGATCCGTTGAATAATTTTATGCCTGATACAGGTTGCCTAAAAACTTACGTTAGACCAACCGGGGATGGAATTAGAGTTGATGATGGTTATGAGCAAGGTCAGGAAATTCCGATCTATTATGATCCTATGATTGGGAAATTAATTGCTTGGGGTGAAAATCGAACTCAAGCTATTGAAAGATTGTCAGAAGCGATTTCAAACTTTAGAATTAATGGCATCGAAACTACTTTGCCTTTTGGTAAATGGGCTATTCATCAGCCAGCATTTGTCGAAGGAAATTTTGATACTCACTTTATTCAGAAGTATTATAAACCTATTTATTTAGAAGAGATTCTCGATGCGGAAGCAAATGAATTAGCTTCATTAGCGACACTTATCTATAAAGATCAAACAAGCTTGCCTTTGCCAATTAATGCTAAACAAGATAATTGGAAAAGAAGAATGAGTTTGAAATAATATCTAAGGATTTACTAATTTATACCAATTGAAATTTTGTAACACCGACTGGTATTACTTTAATTTTACTTCGTCATCAACATGAATATCATCGGCACAGGCAGACCAATTTTTCGTGCCTCAAATTGCTCTTAGTACCGATTAGACAAATGTGATAGATTGAAATTTCGTTCCTTCATTTAATCTAAACATTTCTATCCATCGGCATTCGCCATTTTCGTCAAGCGAAATGTATAATATAAAATTAATGTCAAAATGGTATAACAAAATAACCATCGGCATTAACTCCTCTATGATTTGGTCTGCGACACAAATCACATTGGTATAACCACATAGTCAATTGAGTAGTTGCAGAAAAATCTGAAACATGTTAATTGAAGTATTATTTTAGAAAACGTATCAATAATATCTCAATCAAGAGAAATAGAAGTGTAAGCCCAATGCAAATTTTCCACAATGGCATACCTAGCTGTAAATCATTTAAGTTACTTCCTAAGTTGATTTCGCTTGTCAACCATTTAGCATTTTTTAATTTTACACTTTTCGATAATTCATCTGTATTCCAATAAATCAAATCGGATTCGATTCTATCATAATTTACACCCACAAAATTTGTATCCTTACTTTTTTCTAACGCAATTCCATAAATACCTGCTTGCGCAACTGCATTGTTTAAGTTTAATTGTACTTGATTGGCGATAACTCTTTGTTCTGGAATTCCATCAAACCCGTTTTTGTAAATGTGATAAATCGCTTTATCTCCTTTTTTTTCATTATCAATTTGCAGACTGCTATTCTTTCCGAGTGTTACAGATTTTATTGATGAATTTTTGTTGATGAAAGCCATTTTGTATAGAAGGGGCAAAAACCAATATGATTTCGGGAAAGTACTCGCGCTAATTTCAGCACTTGAAGCACAGATATACATCTTGCCATTGCCCATTTGATAGGCACTTAAAAAAGCATCATTATTCGAGAATGAAAATAATTTTTGCTCACTACTCAAGGCTTTTCTTTCAAGTAAATAGTGCTTGTAAACAATAGGTAGGTCAATATTGCTTGGCGTTTTCTCGAAAATACCCTTGAACAATTCATGTGATTTATTATAGTTTGTAACAAAGACTTTTGCTGTATCTAACCTACCGTAAGTACATCCAATAGTTTTGCCCAGCAATGAGTTTAAATTTTGGTTGTTCATAATCTGCGGAGCAAAGACAAGCATGTTACCTCCTAAATTGACATACTTTTCTAAGGCGTCAGACATAGCAGCACTAAGACGGCTTGTACCATTTAATATCACGAGTGAATAGTTGTTTAGCATATTTATGTTAAAGCCATCAATATTTGTATTGTCTACTCTGAATTGTATACCTGGTTTAAAAACCGAGCTTAAAAATGCATTTGAGTTACTTTGATTAAGCACTAACACGGAATAATTTGATGTGACTTTACCCGCAACATAAAATGTATCATCAAAGCTTATTGGATTATCTTGAATAAATATTTCAAAGGCTTGATTGCCGGCGGTTGAAGTGCTAAATGATAATGTTTCATTTTTTACTTCATCGGGTTTCAATTCAACATTTAACGCGCTTTTAAGCTGCCCATTTACTTGCATTGTGATTGAAGTTCCCTTGGTTTCTGAGCTGTTATTTTTCAATCTTACTATCAACAGATTGGGCTCATTCATGAGTAAAGTAGGGGTTTCGAAGTAGGCGGTATCAATGCTTATATTATTTGATTGGTCATTTTTAATGGGAATGAAGTATTTCTCAGTAGAATCTATCATACTAAGATTTGCTGGGAAACCACTTTTTTGAAAATCCGAAATATAAATTATTGTACGCGAGTATCCAGGTTCGGTACTGAGCAATTGCTTTTGTTTTTCAAGTATCACTTGAGCCTGTCTGCTTTTCGCCGATAATTTGATGTTGCCAAGTTGTTGTAAAGCTTCTTGTTTATTTAAGAATTTATTTTCATTGTATCCAAAATCGTTGCTCAATAGCTGTATTCTGTCATTTATGCCCAATTCATCTATTACTTCTTTTGCTTTTATTTTTGCTAAATCCAACTGAGAAAGAGAATTTTTTTCAACGCCCATACTAAACGAATTGTCGAGATAAATACTGATTGCTTTGGGGCCGCGTGTTATTTTGTCTTTATCTTTTGTAAAAAAAGGTTGAGCAAATGCAGCTACTAAGGCAAGGATAGCAAGTATGCGACTAGCGAGAATCAAGAAATGTTTTAATTGAGATTGCTTTTGTGTTTGTTCTACAAGTTCCTTCAAAAAACGAATATCAGGGAACAATACTTTCTTATACTTCCGAAAATTGAATAAATGAATCAATATAGGGAAAGCAATTGCTAGCGCTGCGATTGTAAATAAAGGGAATAGAAAACTCACGTTTGCAAATATAATCGACAAATGTTAATTGGATGATTTCAATCATGGCGAACATCGATCAAAGAAAAGAACTGATTTGGCTGGAGCTCAATTTAAAATTGAATTACCCTAAATAATATGGCATATTTTAGGATAATTTTATCTACTTTATGCCTATGACTGCTGTCGAATAAGTATAAGTAAATTCCAATGAAACCGTATCAAGCTGAAGATGACGAAGAGATACTATAGATTTCAATGAATGGCATCAGTAGAAATGCGATAGATGATTTTAGTATTTTATTAAAAAATTATGCAATAAATGTTCTTAAATTTGGCAACAAAATTTTTGATAATGGCAGAAGAATTAGAAAATATACTTCAACACACACAAGAGAATATGGCAAAGGCCATGACGCATTTAGAAGCTGAAGTACTCAAAATAAGAGCAGGAAAAGCTTCACCTTCCATGTTGGATGGCTTGGTGGTTGAGTATTATGGTTCACCAACACCTATATCACAAGTTGCTAATGTTTCAACAGTTGATGCACGTACACTTACGATACAGCCGTTTGAGAAAAACATGGTTGGTGCTATCGAAAAATCTATTATGCAAGCTAACCTAGGTGTTACACCGCAAAATGATGGAGCAATCATTAAATTATTTATGCCCCCGCTTACTGAAGAGCGCCGAAAGGAATTTGTAAAGAAGGTCATGGCTGAAGGAGAGACTGCGAAAATTGCCGTTAGAAATATTCGACGTGATGGCATGGAATCTGTGAAGAAATTACAAAAGGATGGTTTAAGTGAAGATATTTGTAAGGATACTGAGAACAGAATTCAAGCATTTACGGATAAAAAAATGGCTGAAATTGATGAACATACTTCTCGCAAAGAGAAGGAGTTATTGACCGTATAATGTGGTCTAATCTATCCGCATATTTTACGGATTATTGGCTTATAGCAATCTCTACTCCTATATATGTTGTACTCATTACATTGGAGGTGCTGTTGTCTACTTATCAGCAGAGAAAGTATTATGCTTTAAAAGATTCTGCCATGAATATGTGGCTCAATATCGTGAATGCTTCTATTGGCATGTTTGTCAAATTCGTCGTGCTTCTTATCATGGCTTGGTTTGCTAGATTTGATTTAGCAAGCCAATTACCCAATTTCA
>JBIIJE010000134.1:0-6635 GCA_044234005.1 Chitinophagaceae bacterium
CAGTTTGAACCACTAAATTCAAGCGATTTGTTGCAGGAGATTGCTTTTTCAGTGACACCTAATCCATTCTCAGATATACTCCTTGTAAAGAATACAAGATTTCAACATGGAACATTTCATTTATATAGTTTAAACGGTAAAAAAGTACTAAGTGGAGAAGTAGATAAACAATCTTCAAAAACAATTTTAACTGATTTTTTACCGAAAGGAAATTATATGATGCAAGTTTTGATGGATCATCGTACATTAAATTTTAAATTAGTAAAGTAATTGAACAAGTCTAACCTGATACTACTTATTTGCATTTTTATACATTGTAGTTTGTTCGCACAATATCCGCCACAAGCGGGCTTGCAAGGGAGTACAGCGGTGTATAAAGATAGTAACATCATCCTAGCGTGGGGTAGCGATTTTTCTCTAAATCTTGGCTGGATAAATGCGTTAGATACAAATTTAGGCAAGGTGCAATTTTATAATCCTTTGAATGCGCAGGGAAAAGCAGATGGATCCATTATTAGTTTAGGTGATGGTGGCGAAATAGTTTATTCATTTGCGAATCCAATTATTAATGGCGAGGGTTATGACTTTGCTATTTTTGAAAATGGTTTTGCAAATCCTGCTGAAGCGAACGAAGCATTTTTAGAATTAGCTGAAGTTTCGGTGAGCGAAAATGGTATTCATTACGTAAAGTTTCCATCGAATTGCCTCCTAGATACGACTACTCAAATACCTGGTTTTGGTGTTTATTCCGACTGTCGAAAGATAAATAATCTTGCCGGAAAGTATTTACTCAATTACGGAACTCCTTTCGATTTAGAAGTCTTCTCAATGCTATCAAGTATTAATGTAATGAATATTCATTATGTAAAAATTAAAGATGTTGTAGGCTCGATGGACGAAACGGTTTGCACCCGCGATGCTGACAATCGAAAAATTAATGACCCTTTCCCGACACCTTTTATTTCTGCAGGTTTTGATATTGATGCGATAGGAATAATTAATCCTAAGTATCCCACTTCGATAGAAACAGAAAGTTTAATTGATGACGAGATAACGCTTTATCCAAATCCAAGCCAAAGTATTATTTATCTCACTTCTTCTTCCATGATACAACATGTCAAAGTTCGAGATGCTTTGGGTAAAATAATATTCTTAAGTAATCATATACCAAGTTCAATCAATATTGAGAATTGGAATTCAGGCATTTATTTTATTGAATTACAAAAAAAGAATGGAAATAAAAGCATTCAAAAAATCATGAAATTTTAATCATGAAATATGCATATTTCATATTTATACTATTTATATTTTGTTGCATATCATGCGTAAAAGATAAGCCCAATCCTGATGTTAAGTACTTGCCTAGTGTTTCTAGTCGGGGAGTGGTCATATTAAATGAAGGCTCCTTTGGAAATAATAATGCCGAAATTTCTTACTTAGATTTAAGTGAAAATAAATTAAGCAATCTTATCTACAGAAACGCCAATGATAAATCACTGGGTGATGTAGCGCAGCATGTTCAGTTCTATGAAAATCATTTTTTTATCCTCCTAAACAATTCAAATAAATTAGTGGTGCTAGATGCGCTTACCTGGAAATTAAAGGTAACTGTTTCAGGAATAGTTTCACCGCGATACATGGTCTTCGCGGATAGTAAAATTTTTATAAGTTCATTATCTCAAAATGTTATTTATGTGGTGGATGCAAATTCATTTCAATTGATTGATCAGGTTTTGATAGATGATAAAGGTGCCGAAAATATGATGCTGGTGGGCAATGAGATTTGGATTACACATTGGAATATTCAGCGTAAACAAGTATTTATTCTGAACACGCAAACACGCAAGATGGAAGATAAAATTGAATTGCCTTACTATGCTTCACATGCTATTGTACAAGATCGAAACGATATGGTTTGGATTTTGGCTGGCAATAAATACCAAAATCGTAGATCTGCATTGATGCAAATTCATCCTACTACACATCAAATCATTCAGCAATTTGAATTTCCTGAAGAGGCTGAACCTATTCGTTTACAAATGAACGCGACAAAAGATACGCTGTATTTTATTCAAGTAAATTATGATGGCGGAGCAAACCATAATGGATTATATCGAATGTCCATTGACGATGTGGATTTGCCAAATCAGGCATTTATTGCTGCCATGCAGAACTCTTATTTTTGGGCCTATGGTATTGACAGTGTAAGTAAACATATTTTTATTTCTGATCCTAAGGGTTTTACGCAGCAAAGTTCAATTTACGAGTACTCTAATCAAGCTAAACTCTTGTACGAGTACAGAGCAGGAATCGGTGCAAATCAATTTTTATTTACTCGCTAATATGATAAAATGGTCTCATTTTTTGCGTGGATGCAATTTTAAGTGTTTTTGCTTCTTTATCATAGTTATGTATTTGACTGATAACTTGAACGCACAAGATTCATTGTCAAAGAAGCTAAAGCAAGTGACTATTTTAGCGAAGAAATCTTCTGAGACTTTGGCGAGTAAACAAAAAATCGATTCACTTTTATTGACTCAGTATCAAACCAATAATTTGCAACAATTGCTGCAATTGCATTCCAATGTATTTGTGAAGAATTACGGCATTAGCACCTTAAGTACGATTAGTATTCGTGGTAGTTCCGCCGCTCAAACTTCGGTGAATTGGCATGGTGTAAATATTAATCAAGCAAGCACAGGTATCACAGATTTTAACTCTATCCCAACAGGACTTTTTGATGGTATTCATATAAATTATGGAAACCAATCTCAGAGTAGTCAAATTAGTGGTTCAATCGATTTGGTGGGTCAATCCGCAAAATTTAGCAAGTATTCTCAATTCCAAGCAAGTATTGGATTTGAAAGTTTATTCAACACAGCGGCTTTATTAAAATATGAAAAGGCGAATACTAAGTTTTCAAATCAAACGAAACTATTTACGAGTTATGGTTTAAATTCATATGAATTTTATAATCCTGAAACACAGCAATTAGAGTGGTTGGAGCATGCTAAGCAATATCAGTTTGGGTGTATCAACGATTTCGCTTTTAAGCTAAACGCACGAAATGTAATCTCAATGCATACTTGGTTACAAACGCAAGCTCGCCAAATTCCAGCTGCAAGTTTTGAGTTGAGCAGTGCAAAATCTGAGAATATGATTGCTTTGCGAAATGTAATTCAAAGTGAAACTAAATTGAGTAAAAAGCTAAAATTGCATTTTCAAACTGCTCAAATTATTGATGATTATAGTTATGAAGATTCCTTATACAATATTTCCGCAAGGACTAAGTCAATACAACTTTCAACTGAATTAAATCTTACATTAAAACCAGGTCGTAAACAAAGCATAAATTTATTTGTTAAAGCTAATCATAGCCAGTTATTAAATATTGTCGATAAAAATTTGCAACAATCGACTTTGGGTATTCAACACACCTACAATTTTGGGGAACAGCATCTATCGCTCAGCACAAATTTTCAGTATCAAGTTACAAATGTTTTTGATGTGCCGTTACAAGCCAAAACTTTACTTACATGGCAACCCAGGCAATCTATTCAATTTTATAGCAGTGCAAGCAAAGCTGTAAGATTACCCACTTTAAATGAACTTTATTTTACACCAGGTGGTAACGCAAACTTACTACCTGAAAAGAGTATCAACTATGAAGCTGGTTTACATCATCAAACTAATTTCGGGCGATTTGCTTCAAACCTTGATGCTAATATTTTTCATCGTTCAGTAAACGATTGGATTGTTTGGTTTGGCAATGCCATCCTAACACCGCGCAATATTCAAGAAGTACGTAGTAAAGGGTTAGATTTAATTTGGCATGGAAAGTATGCTTTTGGCGTTAATCGAAATTATGCTTTGACAGGAGGCGCGTTTTATGCTTATACAATTTCTACAACTGCGTCCTCCGCGATTCCAAACGATTATTCCATCGGCAAACAAATACCTTATGTTCCACGATATCAAGCAAAAGGGAAATTAGGATTTTCTTATAAAAATTCTAATATCGAGTTATGGCAAACTTATACTGGATATAGGTTTGTAACAACGGACGAGAGTCAATATTTACTACCTTATTATACGACAAATATTTTAGGTTCAACTCCATTAGATAAAGAAGCGCATTTTGTGTTGAATGTCAAGTTGAATAATATTTTTAATAGTTATTGCGAAGGTGTCATTGGCAGAATCATGCCAAGGCGAAATTTTTCATTGGGCTTAAATTATCGCTTAAATAGTCAATAACTATTCCCAATCATTATTCAATTTCAATACTTTTTCAATAACATCTCGCGCAGCGCCTTTGCCACCTGCATAGGGTGAAATATATTTCGATATGGCTTTGATATCATCGCAAGCATCGGCTGGGCAAGTTGGGAATGTTACATTTTTCATGATTTCTAAATCCGGCATATCATCACCCATGTATAATATTTGAGAAGCTATTAAGCTTCCCCTTTCAATCATTTCATGGAGCTTGGGCAATTTATCTGGAATTTTTAGATGTATGTCTGAAATGCCCAAACCTAGTAATCTGTTTTTTACCAATTCATTATTTGCACCTGATATGATTGAAACTGAATACCCTTTTTTAATAGCAAGTTGTAATGCATAACCATCCTTAATATTCATAGTACGCAGTAAATTACCAACGGGGTCCACAATTAAACTGCCATCTGTTAAAACACCATCAATGTCAAACACAAAATGCTTAACAGGCTTAAAATAAGCTAAAATATTATCCATATACTATAAATGCATTCTCGATTTCTTTTCGAGCAAAGCTTCTACCGTTTCACGATAAACTTCATCAGGTACACAACAATCGACTGGGCAAACCGCTGCACATTGTGGTTCTTCGTGAAAACCTTGACATTCAGTGCACTTATCTGGTGTGATGTAATAAGTATCATCAGCGATGGGACCATTTTTAAAGTTAACATCGATATCTTGACCATTCATCAAGCGAAAGCTTCCCTTTACTGAAGTGCCATCTGCCATCGCCCATTCAACACCACCTTCATAAATTGCATTATTCGGACATTCGGGTTCACAAGCACCACAGTTAATACATTCGTCAGTTATTTTAATTGCCATTTTCTTTAAATTTTAATTCTATCTAAATTGAAGCTAAATTGCGTTGGCTTCTTTAACAGTTTCAAAACTACAAAAAAAAATCATATTTCAAAATGCTTGCAAAACGAATCGCAAACCTGCAATTTCTCAAAACTTACATCGAAAGCAATCATGACGACTGGAAATTAGCTAAAGAACTCGCTGAACGCGCAAATGGTTGGTTCACGCAGCAGTTTATTGAGCATGCTTGTGAGCAGATCTCGCAAGTATTTTTAGATGAAGAGAAGCTGAATTTATTTGCAGATAATATCCATTACGTGCATGATGTCCAATCGAAAAAGAATATTGGTTTAACGATGGCGGGTAATATCCCATTAGTAGGTTTTCATGATTTACTCTGTTGTTATCTAAGTGGACATTATGTTAGAATTAAAATGTCGAGTAAGGATAATATTTTACTCACTCATTTGTTGCAAAAATTATATGAGCATGATGATGAAGCGAAGCAAGATATTCAGATATCGGAAATGTTGAAGGCTTGTGATGTTTACATTGCAACTGGCAGTAATTCAAGTGCACAATATTTTGAGAAATACTTTGCGAAGTACCCGCACATTATTCGAAAAAATAGAACTTCAATAGCTGTACTTAATGGCAAAGAAACACCAGAAAACTTGGAAAATTTAGCTGATGATGTGTATATCTATTTTGGATTAGGTTGCAGAAATGTTACAAAAGTATATGTACCTCAAGGATACAATTTCGAGCCTATGTTGAATGCTTTCAGAAAGTATGATGAATTAAAAAACCATAATAAGTACCGCAATAATATTGATTACCATTTGGCGATTTATATGCTCAATAATCAATATTATATGAGTAACGAGAGTATTATGATGGTTGAAAATTCAAGTCTTTTTTCTCCCATTGGTGTATTGCATTATGAGTTTTATGACAACGAGGAAGACCTTGATTTTTCAGAACAAGCAAATGATATTCAGGTTATTGTAGGAAATAACTACGCTAAGATGGGTAGCTCTCAACAACCGAGTTTAATAGATTATGCAGACGGAATGAATACCATCGATTTTTTAAATAGTTTATCAAGGTAAGAGCACTATTCCTTTCATACATACATTTTCAATGACGCTTTGCTACTCATTATATAGAGGTGAATAACAGATTCCTGACCAATAGATTTCGATAAATAATAAGATGTCACCATAGATGTGATGCAACCTGCTTAGAGTTCTTGCTCTGTTAAATTTTTTATAAGGTGTTTGTATCAATCAACTTGCCTTTAATTTTGTGTCAACATTTTAAAATTTAAGAATAAATATGAAAAAAATTATTGGATTAGTCGCTATCGCTTTTGCTACTTCAATTGCAACGTATTGGGGTGCGAATCGTTTTTTTACTGGGAATTCTTTAGCGCAAAATGATGTGCAATCAATTCCAAATTTACAACCTGCTAGTTTTGTTACTTCGCCTGAAGGCGGATATGTGAATTTGGAAAATGCTGCTGAAACTTCAAGTAAAGCCGTTGT
>JBIIJE010000035.1:0-22058 GCA_044234005.1 Chitinophagaceae bacterium
CCCAATTTCGTCTGCTTTGCCCCAACTCCATACATTGCCCTCATTATCTAAGGCTATGTAACTCCAAGTACAGGCTTTAATGTCAACAATATCTTTTAGCTCATCATACTTTTTAGGTATTGTTGTGTTTGCAGAGTCTGTACGATATACATGTCCATCTTGTGTTAGCATAAGATGGTGAATAAAACCTACTGCCGTTCGTTTTACTTTCGAAATGTTATTCATTTTAATCGGAGTTTTTGTATTAACCATAGTATCTCCCAATCCAAAATAGTATCCTCCTCCGCTACCCACTGTCCAAATTGTCCCATCTTTTTTTACAAACGATACAACAGTCATTGATGCATCTAAAAAATAAGCATCATTAATAACTTTAGAAGGAGGATTAAAATTTAGTACCCAAGGTTCACCACCCCAGATCCAGCCTTCACCTCCATTTCGAATGGCACCCATTAGGTAACCTGTAGAATAGTACTCAATTTTATCCATGCCCGGAATTTTCAAGGGTTTAATTGATTCATTAATATTGCTAACACCTAATTGCCCAAGTGAATTTACTCCCCATCCATACAATTGCTTCTCTGGTCCGCAAGTAGTGTAAGCACTATATGAACCCGTAGTATAATTCATAGGTTTATACCAACTTCTTCCTCCAAATCCGTCACCAACCAATGAATTTTGAGCAAGCATTAATTTGTGGCTAAATATTAAAATCAGTAAGCATAGCAAGTTTCGCATGATGTAAGTTTAATTTATTGACGTAACCGGCAGAAGAATTGTTAGTATTATTTTAAAATCAAGCAATAAGAACTACTCCAGGTGAATTGTTTTAGATCCTCAATAGATTGTTATTTCATCACCCTTCGAAACCTACCTCAAAGGTTGCTAACATCAACTACTTGCTAAAGAATAATTAATCTATTAAAAGTATGTATCTGTTTGATAAACAAAACTCCTTTGCTCTTATTCTCTTTGCAAAACAAAAAACCGCTTCTTTCGAACCGGTTTTACTATTATTTTTTTATGGAATTATTAAACTCTAAAATGTGCAAACGCTTTATTCGCTTCTGCCATACGATGCGTATCATCTTTCTTTTTAACTGCGTTTCCTTCACCTTTAGACGCTGCAATAAGTTCATTTGATAATTTGTCTGCCATGGTACGACCATTACGATCACGAGAATAGCGAATAATCCATTTGATAGTTAATGAAGTTTTTCGATCAGGACGAACTTCTGAAGGAATTTGAAATGTTGCACCACCAATACGTCGGCTGCGAACTTCCACCGCTGGAGCTACGTTGGCCATAGCACGCTTCCAAACATCTATACCTGGCTCTCCAGTATTTTTTTCAATTTTGTTTAGCGCATCATAGAAAATAGTTAACGCTGTACTTTTTTTGCCATCCCACATCATGCAGTTCACGAATCGTGTTACTAATGTATCTCCAAATTTAGGATCTGGTGCTAAAGGGATTTTTTTGGCCTGTTGTTTTCTCATTTTTTGTAATTTTTATGTTGAATTTTATTCAGATTTTCTTCAAGTATTACGACTTTACTCTGAACTATAAATATTTATACTAAGCTTTTTTTACTTTTTCACGTTTAGTACCGTATTTCGAACGACTTTGCTTACGATCTTTCACACCTGCAGTGTCAAGACTACCACGAACAATATGATAACGAACACCTGGTAAATCTTTCACACGACCACCACGGATTAAAACAATCGAGTGCTCTTGTAAATTATGACCTTCACCTGGAATGTAAGCAATTACCTCAATTTTGTTCGTTAAACGAACTTTAGCTACTTTACGTAATGCTGAGTTCGGTTTTTTAGGTGTTGTAGTGTAAACACGTGTACAAACCCCACGACGCTGAGGACAAGCATCCAAAGCACGTGATTTAGATTTAGCACGAATAATTGTTCTTCCTTTTCTTACAAGTTGTTGTATTGTAGGCATATATTACCTTTTATTTTTTTTAGAGGTGCAAAAGTAGCGTAAGAATTGTATTAAACAAAACTTTTTTTATCACAAAAATCAAAATCAGGTACGAATTTTAGATTTTTGAATCCTGATGCGAGGAAGTAGCTAACGGAGGGTGAATACCTCTTGGCTCTGCTCCGATTCTGATTTTGTTTCCAAAGTTTGCTTTGGGGTTCATAACCGTGCTTAAAATTAAGGTTATTTGACTCAATCCATGTAGTATAATTGAATCAGTTTATGACCTCATTTTTTAACATCAAACAATCTTTGGCTCGATTTTTCTCACGAATGTTAAATATACCGATTAAGCTGTTTTGTTAGAATTAAATAAATCCTTAAACGACTTTTCTGTTTCACCGATATAGTCTTTTAAGCTTTCCATACCTTTTTCTTGCAGCTCTGACATGTAATTTTTGACTGTTTCAGTTGCTTTTTCGGCTTCATCTTTTAGCGTATTCGCTTTTTCCTTTAAATTTTCCATGAACTTTTCTTGCTCTTCAGGCGTCATACTATTGTATTTCATAATGGCAGCCCCTGCCGCAGCGCCAAGTAAAAAAGTAGCAATGTGTTTCGAATTAACCATGATTTTCTATTTTTAAATTACCAAGTAGAGTTAAAGCTTAAATTGCTCTATTTTTAAACCATCATTTATTTTAATTTTTTCAATTACATTCTGCGTGCCGTGCTGCGTACTTTTTTTAGGCATAGAAATGCCCAGCGCGGTTTTCTCGTAATTTTCATACTCAATAATTTCGTCGTAGTCGGCATTCACCAGGACGCGTTTAATGATGTGAAAATTATCTACATCTAAATAGTAATAGTAGCTTTTATTGTTGTAGTCGATTTGAAATTTATAGTGGTTTTTATCTAAATAAAATTCATCACCTAGACGTATTATTTTTATTCCTTTTGATATAGCATTCACAAAAGGATCTATCAAATTCATTTCGTCTTTACTTACTAGTATTTCGTCTTCTTTAAGCTTAACTGTGTCGCCCTTTTCTTCGGGTGTCGAACGCCAAGCACCTGTCGGTGAGAGCAGAATAAAATACTTTTTATCTTTGTAAAAGTCGCTTCGACTCTCGAAAGAGTAATTATAACGTAAACATTTTCCGGGGATGACACTTTTTGTATAACTAATTACTAAGTTTTCATCATTTATTTTTCCTTCTAGCGTGATTGATTTTAGGGCGTCCCATTTCGATTTGTCGCCAACTGCTAAAATATGATTCGTAATGATGGGATCAAGTTCTTGTGCGAACACAGCATGTGTTACGAATAACTGCAAGACAAAAATCTGCAACACAAGAAAGATGTGACCTATAACTCGTTTTTGTACCATAATTCTAAATTTATAATCGTTCGCCAAATTGTTTAACTGCTTTATTCTTCCAAGTAGTAAAATCACCTTGAATAATATGTTTCCTAGCTTCTTTTACAAGCCACAAATAAAAAGAAAGGTTTTGAATACTGGCAATTTGTAATCCTAAAATTTCATTAACGGTAAACAAATGTCGAACATAAGCCTTAGTGTAATTTTTACTCACAAAACAATCTAAACCTGGATCTAATTCACTAAAGTCATCTTCCCACTTTTTATTCTTAATATTGATTATACCTTGTGTTGTAAATAACATGCCATTTCTACCATTACGGGTTGGCATCACACAGTCAAACATGTCCACACCTAATGCTATATTTTCTAAAATGTTTGCTGGAGTTCCTACACCCATTAAGTAACGTGGTTTCTCTTGTGGTAAAATATCACAAACTAGTTCGCACATTTCGTACATCATTTCGGTAGGTTCGCCTACACTTAAGCCCCCAATTGCATTACCATCGCACTCCATACCTGCTATAAACTCGGCACTTTCTTTTCTTAAATCTTTATAAGTGCTGCCTTGAACAATGGGAAACAAACTTTGTTGATAGTCGTATAATGGTTCCGATTCGTTTTTGTGCTTCACACATCTTGCGAGCCAGCGATGCGTGAGTTGCATCGATTTTTTTGCATATTCAAAGTCGCAAGGATAGGGCGTGCATTCATCAAAAGCCATGATAATATCAGCTCCAATACTGCGTTGAATATCCATAACCGTTTCGGGGGTAAACATAATTTTATGCCCATCAATATGAGATCGAAATTCTGCCCCTTCTTCTTTAATTTTTCTAATTTCGCTTAAGCTGAACACTTGATAGCCTCCACTATCGGTGAGAATCGGCTTGTCCCAATTCATGAATTTATGCAATCCTCCAGCTTTTTCAAGAATATTTGTACCAGGTCGTAGGTACAAATGATAAGTATTGCCTAGAATTATTTGTGCTTGAATATCTAATTTCAGTTGCTCCTGCATAACGCCTTTTACAGAACCTATTGTTCCGACTGGCATAAAAATTGGAGTTTCGATTCTTCCATGATCAGTTTCCACGATGCCTGCTCGCGCTTTCGAGTCTTTATCTTTTGCAATGAGTTCAAAATTCATGTTTGGGTGTTACTTTTGTCGCTTATGCCAAGTTTACCAGTCTTAGTACTACTTGTTTTTTTAGTTGTTGTAGTAATTCAGCTGTTTTTTTATTTATTCTTTTTTGCTCGTTTAGCATTTTATAAACGTTCTTCCTTAAAGAAGGCGCAAGCCAATTATCCTATAAGTATTATTGTTTGTGCTTTCAACGAGGAAGCAAATTTAACAAAAAATCTTCCCAACTTGTTGGAACAAGATTATATACTAAATGGTCGGAGAAATTTTGAAGTTGTAGTCGTAAATGATAATTCGGAAGACGGAACATTTTTTATTATAAATCAGCTAAAAGAAAAGTATCCTCATTTACGTATCGTAAATCTTACCCAAGATGCCAAGCTCATTCCCGGTAAGAAGTTTGCATTATCCATGGGTATCAAATCAGCTCGCTACGACCATATGCTGTTAACCGACGCCGATTGTGTGCCTCGAACGAACCAATGGTTGCGAGAAATGACATCCCAATTTGATTGGCAAAAACAAATTGTATTAGGCTATGGGCCTTATATGAAGCAAAAGGGTTGGTTGAATAAAAAAATCCGATTTGAAACATTGCATAGCGCTATACAATATCTTTCCTTCGCATTGGCAAAAATGCCATACATGGGTGTTGGTCGAAATTTGGCTTATCATCGCGAGTTATTCAACCGTAATAAGGGCTTTTCATCACATCATCATATTGTATCGGGTGATGATGATTTATTTATTAATCAAGTGGCAACCTCGCAAAATGTTGCTGTAGTAATTGAGCCGAATACCTTTATGTATTCTAAGGCAAAGCAAACTGAAGATGATTGGAAGTATCAAAAAAAGAGACATTTAAGCACAGGTAAGTATTATCGTTCGAAGCATAAATTTTTGCTTGGACTCTATGCCTTTTCGCATTTTGCCACATGGTTACTGTTTGCAGTATGTTGTTTTTTTCCTGCTATTATAATTTATGCGGCTTCTGCTTTTGTATTGCGGTGGTTGGTGCAATGGTATATTTTTCAAAGAGTATGTGGTCGTTTGCGTGAGGGTGATTTAATAAATTACATTTGGCTTTTCGATATTTGGTTGCTTTGGTATAACTTCAAAAGTTTGCCTGCTATATTTTTTAAACAGAAATTACATTGGAAATAATATTAAAATACTTCGACGATTTTTCAGAGAAACAATTAAAGCAATTTAGTGGTTTGTCATCTATCTATCATGATTGGAATGCACGTATCAATGTGATTTCCCGTAAGGATATGGATAATTTTTATATCAAGCATGTATTGCACAGTTTGGCTATAGCTACCACTTTTGATTTTCAGCCCGAACATCGTATTGTTGATATTGGAACAGGTGGAGGTTTCCCTGGGGTTCCTTTAGCAATTTTTTTTCCTGAAGTGGAGTTTGTATTGGCCGATAGTATCAAGAAAAAACTTTTAGTGGTTGATGAAGTATGTAAGCATTTGCAAATATCAAATGTGAAAACTCATTGGGGCAGAGTAGAGGATATTCAAGCTAAAAATGGTTTTGATTTTGCGGTAAGCAGAGCTGTTGCTCCTTTAGGTGATTTATGGAAATGGGCAGCGCCTTTGTTACGAAAGGGTCATGAAGCAGACGTGCCGAATGGATTAATTTGTTTGAAAGGTGGTGATTTGAGCGAAGAAATTTCTCAGTCTGGGTGTAAACCAACCATGTCGCATATCTACGATTTGTTTCATGAAGAAATTTTCAAGGAAAAGTATATGCTCTATGTAAAAAGGTAAATTTTATTTCTCTTGTAAGAATAAAATATTTCTTTTAAGTCCTTCAAATTTTGATCGTTTAAGAGGCGATTGCTTAAATGCTTGCACAAAAATATCTTCTGTTATTTCTTGCCAATCTTTCTTTGAGTAACAATTTATAATTTCATTTTTTTCAAAAAGTGGTTCTTGATGCGATTTGGAAAATCGGTTCCAAGGACAAACATCTTGGCAAATATCGCAACCAAATATCCAATCATTCCAGCGCTTATCAGTCTGCAGCAAAGTGTCTTTTAATTCAATGGTGAAGTAGGAGATGCATGAACTTCCATTAATTTCTTTATTGGGCAAAATTGCATCTGTTGGGCAAGCATCAATACATTTTGTGCATGTACCACAATAATCTATTGCAAATTCCTTGTCAGTTTCAATTTCAATATCTACGATAAGTGTTGCGATGAAGAAAAAGGAACCCCGTTGTTTGCTTATTAAATTTCCATTTTTACCTACCCAACCTAAGCCGCTTTTGACAGCCCAGGCTCGCTCTAATACAGGTGCTGAATCTACAAAGCCACGTCCATGAATTTCACCGATTTCATTATTTAAGTATAGAAGGAGATTTTTTAATTTTGATTTGATGACATTGTGATAATCATGACCATAAGCATATTTCGATACTTTATAAGAGTCATTTTTTACTTGATCTTCGGGGAAGTAATTGCATAAAAGTGTTATCACTGTTTTTGCATCTTCTACCAATAAAGTTGGATCTATTCGTTTGTCAAAATTATTTTCCATATAAGACATCTTACCATGTCTCCCCTGATGCAACCATTTTTCTAGCTTTCTGGCATCTTCACTTAATAGTTCAGCTTTTGCAAACCCACATGCATCAAATCCAAGCTGCATAGCTTTGGCTTCTATAATTTTCTTGTAACTACTTTTTTGCATGAAGATGCATACAAAATAAAGCTTTTTTATAGATTTATTAACGTCAATCCGCTTAACTTTACCAACAATTAAGTTTAGACAAATTATTATGAATACGAAAGCTATTATTCCTTTATTGCTGTTAGTCGGTATTGGTATCTTTTTTTCTTTTCGCATGACTGCCGACCGAGGTTCCATGAATTATGCGGTAGAGCAAGCGGAAGTAAATATTGAACCATATGAACCTCAAGACAATGAAAAAGTAAGTAAGAATCTTGCGATACAAGAAACTGTCATGCGTATGATACAAGAAGGTCATTATTCTCCAAAAGATATTAATGATGATTTTTCAGCAAGAGTTTACAAAATTTATTTAGAAGTTATAGATTTTGGAAAGTTGTTTTTACTAGAATCTGATATAAATGAATTTGAAGTATACAAATTGCAAATTGATGACGCAATTAATAACGGTCAAACTGCTTTCCCAGAAATGGTTACCGCTCGTATCAAGCAACGAATGAAAGATGCAGAGTCTTATTACAAAGAAGCATTAGCTAAGCCATTTACTTTTGATGGGAATGATGAAATTGAATTGGATGGCAAAAAAATGGCATGGTGTAAGAATCCAGAAGAGTTAAAATCTCGGTGGGTTACGAACATGAAATTTAGAACTATTCAGCGTTTAACAGAAATGCAAGAGTCACAAAAAACAATATCAGAGAAGAAAATAAAAGATAAAACTGATACCTTATTTAGTTATTCTGAATTAGAATCTCGTTCGAGAGCTAATGTGCAGCGCAGTATGGAAAGCTATTTTAAGCGGTTAAATAAGATTAATGATGATGCTCGTTTTGCTACTTATATAAATGCGATTTGTCATGTTATTGATCCGCATACTGATTTTTTGCCACCCAAAGACAAGCAAAGATTTGATGAAGAAATGAGTGGTAGTTTTTTTGGAGTTGGTGCACAATTGAGTGAAAAAAATGGTGTTTGTTCAATAACGCAAATTATTACCGGTAGTCCTTGCTGGAAAGACGGAAGATTGAAAAATGGTGATATCATTCAAAAAGTTGCACAAGCCGACGATGAGCCTGTGGATATTGCAGGATGGGATTTAGAAGATATTGTATCGATTATTCGAGGTAAAGAAGGCAGCACAGTTAATCTAACCGTGAAGCATTTAGATGGAAGTACTGAAGTCATTGGGATCAAAAGAGGTAGAGTAGAGACAGAAGCAACATTTGCCAAATCAGTTATCGTAGAAACGGATGCAGGTAAAATTGGTTATATTTTGCTACCAGAATTTTATGCGGATTTTAATACGAGAGGTGGACGACGTTGTGCAATAGATATGAAGAAGGAAATTGAAAAGTTGAAGGAAGAAAAGGTGAATGGGATTATTATTGATTTGAGATATAATGGAGGTGGTTCATTGAGTGATGTAGTGGATATTGGTGGATTCTTTATCGATAAAGGACCTATAGTTCAAGTGAAGTCAAAAGGACTTGCTGCACAGCCTTTGTTTGATGAAAGCAGCGGAACAGTTTACGATGGCCCCTTAGCCATATTAATTAATCAAGGTAGTGCTTCTGCATCTGAAATTTTAGCGGCTGCCATGCAAGACTACAATCGTGCTATCGTTTTAGGTACTACTTCTTTCGGTAAAGGCACAGTGCAAAGAATATTTCCGTTGGAAGAGTATTTTAAAGGTGATGCATCTTTACTACCCTTTGGTTCGGTAAAACTTACCTTGCAAAAATTTTATCGTATCAATGGTGGGTCTACACAATTAAAGGGTGTTACGCCTGATATTACACTCCCAGATTTATACGAACAAATTGATATGGGTGAAAGAAAAGATTCAAATTCGCTTGCTTGGGATCAAGTAGCGAAAGCAGATTATAAACCTATAAAATCAAACGCGAACTTTGCGGCTTTAATTGCCAACTCAAAATCACGAATTGACGCAAATTCTAATTTCAAATTAATTAAACAAAATGCGGCACGCCTCAAGCGTCAATATGACGATAACAAATATCCTTTGAATGAGAAATTGTATGTGAAGAAGACAGAGGAAAATAAGGCATTAAATAAAAAAATAGAAGAGTTAGATAAAAGTAAGAAACTGCTTACCATTAAAAATCCTAAAGTTGATTTGCCTAAAATTAATATGGATACAGTAAGTGTAAGCAAGAATGAGGAGTGGCTAAAACTTTTGCGAAAAGATCCATACATTTCAGAAGCTAGCAATGTACTATTAGATTGGATGAAACTAAGTAAAGGGCAAACTGTTGGTATGATAGAGGATAAAAGGAAAAACTAACTTTGGGTATTTGTGTCAGGTAGGTTGTTTCCTGAACTTTGATTAGTGAGGCCCTGCATACAGGAAACCTATTCATGATTGTTATTTTTGTTGCCGCCACACTTGCTTTATGAGTTATAGTTAGTTTCTATTTTTATCGGGCTATTTTATATTAAAATAGCAAAATAGAATCCTTTTTTAAACATTAAAAATAATATTATGTGATTAAATTCTAACTGAATTATGATGAGATAATGGCAAAGTAGTTGTAAATTTCTTTCATAAAATACCCTCACATGATATTTAATAGTTCAAGTACCGTGAAAAGTACTCAATCAGCGGATGAATTACGTAAATTTTTTTTAGGTCAACACCTATCGATACATGAACTTGATTTTGAGATTACCCAGTTAGGTGATGTGATGCATGTGGTTCCGAATATCGCGGATTCAAGCCATATGTACACCTTGCCAGTTACACAATTAAATTTTTCTTCTGCAGGGAATACCACAGACATAAAAATAACGAGTCAACCGAGAAGAATAGATGTTGGAGGTCCTTATTTATTGATGATATTTATTGTGTTTGCTTTTATTACAGCCTTTCTACTTCTCAAATTAGGTGGAGGTAATTATAACAACACGGCCTATATAATGATTGGTATTGCAGGTATCATACTCATTACATTGTATTATAGATTATACATTGGTTATTATGATTATGTTCGAAAAATTGTTAATTGGGTGAAAGAGCATGCGTAGTGCTTTTGGATTAACAAATTACTCAGACTGTCATTCCCGAATTGGCTAAGATCTTGGCTAGATGTTGGAAATATGGAAAAGCTTCTAGCATTCTGCTTCCATACCAACTAAACATTTCTCCATCTACTAATACAATTTTTGTATAAGGCAAATGTGATTGAAGCTCGTTGATATGTTTTTCTTTAAAAGGGAAGGGCTCGCTCGAAAGAAAAATTATGTCAGGTGACAGATAAACAATTTTATCCAAATTAATTTCAGGGTAACGATTCTGCATGGCGAGATTTCTCAACTTTAGCTTATTACAAATCGCATTTATAAATGTATCATCACCTGCTATCATATATGGTTTGCGCCAAATGAAATACAAGAAACTTTGATAGTTAAAATTAGCATTACAACTCGAAGCAAGCTGCTCAATTTCTTGCGTAAGATGTTTACTTTTCTCCGAACAGTTTGTAATTCTCCCAATTTTCAGGATAGCTTCTAAGGCATCATCATAATCTTTAATATCGGTAATCAGAACTTTGAACTTCGATTGTAAGTATTCAATTTGCTCTTTTACATTTTCTTCTTTATTAGCAATAATTAAAGTAGGATTTAAACTTTCTATTAAATCTAAATTTAAGTTTTTAGTGCCACCGATTATATTTTTTTCGGTAGCCCAATGATTAGGATGAACACAATATTTTGTAATCCCGATAACCTCTTCTTGCAAACCTAAATGGTAAAGCAATTCGGTTAAAGACGGAACTGTAGAAATAATTCGATTGCGCATGGAACATTTAATAAACATGACAAATGTCCTAATAAATGATTTTAGATACTATTTGTTTTCTTTATGGTGAAAATGCAATCGATATAGGATTAATATTACAAATGCAAAAATTAAATCAATGGGGAATAAGATATCACCCAAAACTTTCGCATACTCAGTTCCTCTGAACAATAATCGATTTAATAATTCAATCATCATCATGGTAAAATAAACGAACATGCACCATTTTTTACGAAAGACAATACCCGTCCATGTTAATGTGAAAAGCCATAGGCCAATGGGGTACGCATGAAAAATACTCAGCGAATCGATTTCCTTCGGGAAAGTTAGCGTAGCATAAGAAGCGGCCCCAATATGAAAAATAAGTATGCCTACAATAAAATAAATGGGATAGTTTTTCAAAATAATTTATGAGTTGGTTTTTAAGCTATCAATAATTTTCGTTTTACGTTTAGGCGAGATAAAAAGTTCTGCGAAACTATTAAATACTTTTCGATAGGATAATCCGAATCCACTTTTATAAAAGTTTTCACCTTCCAAATTCGTATTAGGTGTACGATATGCACTTAATCTTAATCTACCATCTGGCTTTATCATATAGTAAGCTTTAAAGTCGCCAAGATAACTGCTACTAGTGCCTCCATTTGCTGTATTTCTGCCTACGTCTACGGTATTACCCGCATCAAGAATGATTTTATCTTTCCATAAGTTCGCAGTTACATTTAAGGAAAACAGCTCACGATTATTAAGATTGTCACCGCCAATTGAATTGACTGAACGATGATCCACGTTCAAATTGATTCCTTTTATGCCGGTTAGATTTCGAAATTGATTATTTAATTCTGAAGATAATGCTGAAGTGATTAAATCAGAGGCTGAAGAGATAGCTTCTTGTCCATAAGATGATGATGAAACGCCTCCTTCTGAGGCTTTGAAATTTCCGAGTAGCAACAATACTCCAGCCTGAGAAACCAATTCTTGCTCATTGCTTTTTATTCTTTCCAATGCTGTATAGCCTAATGAGGCAGTTGCCTTATTTTCAGGTTGGCGGATATCGAAAGAAATATCTGGTTTGGACAATGAGCCTTTCAAGTTTAAATCTACATATGTTGTGTAAGGCTTTTTGGCCTCTTCTAGGTCTGGGTCTTTATCACCAGCACTTTGTAATTGGTCGTTTACTAATGGATATAAAGGCAAGGGATTGGGTAATTTGTAAATTGCTTTTACCTTCATGTCTGCGGCTAAAGCATCTCCTGTCCAATCAATCCGACTATCTTCGTCAATGATAAATTCTTTTGGTAACAAACCTCTGAAGTTAAATTTATATTTACCTTCAGTAATTCGATAAGAACCCGTCATGTCAATCGAATTGCCTAAGTCAATATTTAAGATAATGGAACCATTGCCTTTCGCAACAATCTCTTCCCCAGTATTTCTATCTAAAATAATATATGTTTCTAAATCTGGGGTAGCTTCGATAGTCATGCCTAGCTTAAGAGAAGAAGAATTTGTTTTGTCCTCAATACCATCACTTTGATTTCGACCAATACTTTTAAATTTTATAAATTCATACGTAGACGCATCGCCGCTTGAATTAATTGGTAAATGAAATTGCGCCCCTTTTAATGGTTTCGCGTTGATTGACATTTCTACTTCATTTAAGTAACCTTCGATACGGGCATTTACCCTTGCCGGAATATAGCCATAAAAAAGTTGATTCAAGTCATCTTCTGTTTTCAAACAGAGAAGATTGGGTGAATTTAAATTAATATTTAATTTGAACTTTTTAAAATTAGAATGAAAAATCTCACCTTTTATCACTCCTTCGTGATTGCCCATTCTTTCATCTTTAAATACAATTTTGTCCATTATTTCAATCTTCTCATTGTTAAATCTAAATTTCGCATCTTCAATAAAGTAGGATGTACCTAAAAATAATACTTTGAGAGAAGCAGCATTTAAATTTACATTTCCTGAAATATTCGGTGAACTTAAACTTCCTTTCACGTGCACATCTCCTGTTGCTAAACCTCTCAAATTCTGGATATAGTCGGCTAAAAATTGATTTACAAAAGAGATATTGAGTCTGCTCAAGCTTGTATTAATATCAATTGTGCTATCGTTCGCATTTAACTTGCCTGATATGTTAGCATAACTATCAAAATTCGATATACTACTCTCCTTGTCAATTTCTAATAATTTATTATTAACATCATATGAAATTTTTGCGGTAACAATTCCTACTGTGTCATTGTCTATACGCACATTGCTTATCGAAGATACCTTTGCGTCGATGATGGCATCATCCATAAAATCTTTCACTTTAATATTGCCTTTTATTAAGCCAATAAATTGGGGGCCATCCACGTTTGCAATCTGAGAAATATTTTCTAAATCGATATTCTCGAATTGAGCAATTAAATCTGAAGTTTCATTTTCTTCTGTATTCAGTATAATCTTTTGAGGACCACTTTCCACCAGAAAGTCTTGGATAATTATTTGCTTCCCAAAAATTAATTCTTTGTTACAACTAAAGTTCCATGTTAGGTTATTGATATTTAATTTCGAGGGTAAAACATCAACATATAAGTTGCTATTTCTAGCGGTTGCTTTACAATTCAACGAAGCTTCACCTAGCAAGGTATTGATGCTTTGTGTATTGATTGTAAGGCTTGCAGTATCCTTTGCCATGGAGGAGTTAAGTTGCATGCTTGGAACTATCGTTTCATCGTTATAGTAAAATTGTTGTGTAACCACATTTAAATCGAAGGAGTTGAAATCACCCGCACCTATAATTTGTAAGCTATCAATTTTGAATTTTTGATAACCAACGAAAGGAAGGAAAGCATCGATGCTGAATAGTTGTTTTTCGGTATTTAAATTTCCAGAAATGAAACTATTTTCGAGACCATATAAGTTGGGAACAAAAACATTAAGTAGGGGTTCAATATTTTTTAAAGTGGTGTTGTACGTAAATAATTGAGTAGAGAAGTTAGTTTTAGGCTTCCGAATATATTGCGGTAAGTAATGATATAGGTACATTTGAAATGTTGCTGGCAAATCGCTAATTTTAAAACTACCTGTCATATCTGCATCAGCAAAAGGACTTCGTAATTGAAGTATTTTTTTTCCATTATCGTAACTTGAATTAAGGTTGATATTGTTCGCATAAAAATTTTTCCCACGAGTTTCAAGATTCACCTCTTTTAGTATTGCGTTTCCTACAAAATTATCAATATTGTCGCCACTGAAATTTAATGATGCGTAAACTGAACCACTCATAGGTTCTTTAGTAAAGCCTAGTTTTTGCAAATCAAATTTGTTAAAACGTGAGTTAAAATGGAGGGTTGGTTGCTTGCTACTCAAATCTAATTTACCATCGAGATTTGCGTCTAAATTTGGATCTTGTGAAACAAAAATTCCGTCAAACTTTTTGTTAGACACGATTCCGTTGATTGTTAAATCAGTATATCTATATCCTCGAATACCCATGCTGGAAATTGTTGCTTTTACATTCGCATCCAAATCATTCATGTCAAATCCTTGGCCATCAAGCGTGCCTTTCATACTTAGCTTGCCTAAAGTACTTTGTTTAAGCAAAGTACCTATATCAAAGTTGTTCGTTTCGAACTTGCCTGCATAAGTTGGAATCTTTGGTTTAAAATTCATTTTTACATCAAGTGCCGAATTTCCCAAATTGGTATTTAGTTTTCCGCTTACTAAAAAATCATCCACTTTGCCTTTGTAATTACCTTCGAAATTTATTTTGTTCAACTTTTGCCACGCAATTGCATCTACTTTAGTTTGAGGTATTAATTGATTTAAGTCACTACTAGTTGTATTTAGTTGTTTTGCTTGAACATCAAAAATAGCGTTGTCAATATCAGGTAATCCTATCATATGTGCATTTCCATAAAAAGATGTTTTTAATGTTGAAAATGATAAATTTTGAGCAGCTAAATCTCCTACAATCCCATTTACATCGCCTGCAATCTTAATTTTTATAGGATACTGATTGAGAATATTTGCAAAATAGCCAAGGTCAGTCGAGGAAATGTATGAATCACGAAGATTCGCTTTCATATTAACCTTTTCGATGTAATCATTAAAGTCGTGAAAGTTTTTATAATTCATTTCATAATGATGCTTGAGCAATGAATGATTAGTTTGTAAAACTAAGTTACTGAGCGAAGTCTGAATTTGCGAGAGTTTGACATCTGATTGAAATGATTTTATTTCAAGACCACATCTTTCCTTCGCAACTAGGTTTTCAATTTTCGTGAATAAGGTATCGTCTACAATATTTGTATTTTTGAGATGTAAATTAATCCCCGTAATACCTAATTGCTTTTCATCGAATTCTCTTACTTTCGGTTTTTCGTCTCCATCGATATACTGAAATTCTCCATTATTAATTGCGATATCGCGAATTTCGATGTTCAATTTTTCTGTGTTAAATGGTGTTCCCCACGAGGCAGTGTCATCTGGTGTTAAATCTTCTGGTTTGCCACCCTCATATTCTTTTACATAAGCATTTGCCTCACTAATGAGTAACTCATTAATTCTGATTTTTTTATGCTTGAGGTTAAATGATTCAATATTTAGGGTAAATTCTTGTAAAGCGTAATGCATGTCTTCCCCACGCCAGGCATCATCCATATAAAATTTAATTCTTTCACAATGAATATGTTTTAAATCAAATTTGGGCTGATTACTAGGTTCTTTGCGTGTGATGTCAAGGGTGTCTGAAATTCTTGTTGTGTCATTCTTATTCCCAATAAAAGCTTCACTGATAAAGTCATAGTTCCAAATGCTTGTATCCCTTTCTCTTTTTAGATGAACAAAAACATCCTCAAGATGAAGGTTCTCTAAAATTGGCGTTTCTTGATACCACCATGCTTTTAAAAGTTCATTTGTTTTCACATGAAGTCCACCAATATAGGCTAACGTGTCTTTTTGTTGGTCTTCAATATAGACATTCTGAAAATTTACATCATTCAAGATTGATATTTTTACATGTCCAATACTTACTTTGGTGTTCAGCTTTTCAGATAAATATTTAGTTCCTTCTTGTGTTAAAATGTTCTGATATTTTTCTTTAGTAAGCATCCACAAAGCAACTCCTATTATCAACAAGATAATGAGTATCAGCATGCCAATAATTTTGAAAAATTTTTTCAATTATTTGAGGGGTTAGTTACTTTTGAACTGCTACAAATGTAATGCGATGCGATTACATTTAGAACCTAAGTATATGTGAAAATGATAAAACAGGCATCGACTTTTCTCAATCCTCTAGTAATCGCTGAAATTATAACGTTTGCAGAAGGGTAGAGGTGTATTGAGTTGTCTCCTCCTGAGGTTTTTTGAAGCTATTCTTACAACAATGAGAATATGTGTGTGTCTTGAATGCGACTTTTCAAGAATTATTTTGGGATTCCCTGACTACCTTTGCGATTGAAGCGAGATAGATTTTACTTATCTAACAATATTAAAATATCTAACGTCTAAGATTAGTCATGAATAAATCAATAATCATCAGTGTAGTTTTTGGGATTGTAATCTTTTTCTCGAATTGTGAAAAACAAAGTAGTGCGGGATTAGGTGGCAATGCTACTTTAAGTATACAAGGTCAGCATCATGGTTCGAAAATCGACAGTTTAGTTGTTTATATCAAATTCAATAGTTCCGATGCGCCTTCAGATGATACTTATGATTTGAATCAGCAAGTAAATACTTCTGGACTTGCTAGATTCGATGGCTTAAAAGCGGGTAAGTATTATTTATTTGCCAAAGGATATGACCCTTCGATCAGTAAAGAAGTAAAAGGAGGTATCCCATTTCAAATTAAAGATGAAAAAGCTTATGATGTTGTAGTTCCTGTTACGGAAAATCACTAATTGCCAATTCGATTACGCGAAAATTGGTTTGCGTTTTTCTAAAAAAGCACTCACACCTTCTTTCATATCAGATGTACCAAAACATTCACCAAAAGCTTTTATTTCTGTTTCATAACCATGTTCGCTACCTGCAGCATTAATGGATGTGATTACTTTCTCTAAAGCCATTGGTGATTTACTATTTATGATTTGTAATATATCGATACAACGTTGTAATAAGGTGTCAGAACTTGCCACATGATTTACCAAGCCTAAACTTAGGGCTTCATTCGCATCAGCCATATGAGCGGTCATACATAATTCCATTGCCTTACCTTTACCCACTAAAGCGGTCAAACGTTGTGTGCCACCATATCCTGGAATCAAACCTAAATTGACTTCAGGTTGTCCGAACTTTGCATTTTCGCTGGCTAATCTAAAATGACAACTCATAGCCAATTCACAACCGCCCCCTAAAGCAAAGCCATTGACAGCTGCCACAACCGGTTTTGGACAATTTTCTATTTTATTAAAGACCTGTTCTTGGCCTATTCTTGCTAAATCGGCACCTCCTTTTGCATCTAATGCAGTAAATTCGGTAATGTCTGCACCTGCTACAAATGCTTTTGCGCCTGAACCAGTCAGTATAACACTCTTTATTTCTTTGTTTGCATAAACTTCATCAAATGCGTTGCTCAAATCTTGAATCACCTCATGATTTAGTGCATTCATTTTATCTGGTCGGTTAATTGTAATGATGGCTATGTTGTTTTCAAGAGAAAATAGTAATGTTTTGAATTCCATTTTTAGTTTGTATTTAAATGTATTTTAAGAATGTGTGCAAGTTTCTTGCAAGTATTTTGCGATTGCAGAAGTTGGGGTACCTGGACTGAATAGTTTGCCAACGCCTATCTCGTGTAATATTTTCATATCATCATCAGGTATGATACCGCCCCCTGTTAGAATAATATTGTTAAGTTCTTTTTCTTTCAAAAGTTTAATAATTGCTGGGAAAACAGTCATGTGAGCCCCTGATAAAATGCTTACTCCAATTGCATCTACATCTTCTTGTAATGCAGCTTGAACGACCATTTCTGGGGTTTGGCGAAGACCTGTGTAAATGACTTCCATTCCCGCATCTCTTAATGCTGCCGCAATTACTTTAGCGCCACGATCATGACCATCTAAACCTACTTTAGCTATTAAAACGCGTATCGGTCGATTACTCATTTGAAAATTTGTTGCGCAAACCTATGAAAAAATAAGCATTTTTAATTGCAAATCTAGGTTTAAGTGAATTATGATTTACGCTGTTAATTTAAACTTTAATGGTTGGGTAGTTTAATGCCAAAAATACTTTTTTCTTCTTTAAAAAATATTCGACGATTATACTCTTTGGAAATACACCAGTATCATTCGGATTCGTCACCAATTTTCGCTGATTTTTTCTTTTCGTGTACCAAAATGGAAAATGAGTAAAGAAACTCCAATGTGCTTTAACTATTGTGAATGTTTCTATGAAATTTCCTGATAAGATAGCCCTTAAACCGCTGATACCATCTAAAAGTAAACGCAGTGGAAGTAACCAAATCAAGCGAATGCCTGGCGAGTTTTTAAGAAGTAGGATTAAATTATTACGGTAGTTGTAAAATATTTTCTGTGGGCTTCCGTAACTAATTACACTGCCTCCAATATGATATACTGTACTCGAACCACAATAGGCAATGCGATGACCTGCATTTTTCATTCGCCAACAAAGGTCAATTTCTTCCATATGGGCATATAAATCTTTATCAAGCCCACCTAATTGATGATATAAATCAGCACGCACAAACATACACCCACCGCTTGCCCAAAATACTTCAATCGTGTCATCATATTGGTTTTGATCCTTTTCTAAGGTGAAGAATATACGACCTCGACAAAACAAATAACCCCATTTGTCTATAAAGCCGCCACCTGCACCCGCGTATTCGAAAGAGGTTTTGTCCTTATAATACTTAATTTTTGGTTGAACTGCTCCTATATCGGGGTGTTCCATCATGAGGCTGTGTAAGGGTTGAAACCAATTCGGGGTAATTTCAAAATCGGCACTTAACAAAACATAGTACTTTGCCTTTATTTGAGATAATCCTTCATAATATCCATTAGCGAAACCTTTGTTCACATCCACTTTTACATGTAAAACACTTGGGAAATGAACACGTACATAGTCTTCAGTATCGTCAGTGCACGCATTATTTACAAGCACAATATCATATTTTCCGATAGATTCTTGGATTAATTCCGGAAAAAATAATTTGTGTAAATCTTTGCCATTATAGCTTAAAATAACAACAGCCGTATCATGTTGGCATACAAGCACTCGTATGCTTTATTTGTACTTAGGGGAGTATTGTGAACTTTCTGGTACTTCTATGGATTCAGTGCTTTTGTAGGAACGTGTCCATAAGCCGTAGTTGCAACCAATAGCAAATAGCAAAAAGCCAAACAAGCCAAGTAAAAATAGGAAACGAGATTTTGAAGGCTTGTTTAATTCGATATCAACTGGATTATCAATAAATGTATTTGTATTGTCGTTGTTCATGTCAATTAAAATAATTGTTGACAAAAGTAGAATCTAAATTTCTTATTTACAACAAATGTGCTGTAAAAATATCCACTATCGCATGATGTATAGTTTGCCAAATCCTTTTTGCATCCATTTGTCAGCATCAGATTGGTAATGCTCCATTTTTTCGCCATATAAATTTGAAATCACACGATATAAATAAACTCCATTGCCGAGCAAATCTCCATATTGATCATCTCCTTTCCATTTAAATTCAGTAATATTTCGTCCAATATGTATGGGGCCTAATTCAGCTTTCGTTATTTCTCGCACAACTTTACCGGTTGTGGATAAGATTTGTATTCTGAGGTTACTTGGAATCACACTTCCGGTAAGTGTGAATACAAACTGCGTACTTGTAGTAAATGGGTTTGGGTAATTGACAAGAGATGAAATGGATGATTTATTTAAAATACTGAAACCCACTTTGTAATCATATGACCCCGCGAAATTGCCAACTCTGTCTCTAGCTTTTACAATTAGTACATATTCATTACCATCCACAGTAAATGAAGGTCGGTATTCGAGGCGTGCTTGATTTTTGCCATTACCAGAACTTAGGTTAGCAGGGATAAATTTTAGGATATTACCATCAAAAGGAATTGGAACTTCTGTAAAATTATTACCTGGATACTTCATAAATACCTGAATTAATGAGGTGTCATTGAGCGCAAGAAATTTATTTTCATCATTCAAAGTAATTAGAATAAATGGTTTTGCTGAAACAATATCTTTATCTAAAATGTGAATACCATCAAATGTGACATCCACTAGGGGATTGCTTTTATCAGGTTCAATAAAAATATTTTTCAAACCAATATTATTAGGATGAAATTGTTCTGGTTGGTCATTATCCGGATTGGCTTCTACACGCACAGTGTAATTACCATTATAACCGATTGTATTTACATCGAATGTGCTTGATATTTTAGCGAAAGGCGGTAAGGGCGCAAAACGTTTTATGCCTAATAAGCTTGAATTATTTTTTGAATCGATCAATTGATATTTTACAAGCATACTATCCATTGCTATTTCTGTGAGATTCTCTATCGCGACACTAAATGTTTTAATTTGACCTTGTGTGAGCGTGTCCGCAAATGAATATTGAAAGTTAGGATTTAATGCTGCTTCTGGAACTGGTTGGTAAATAATTCTCCATTTCTTGAGTTGCTCGGGGGTACTATTTATGATATCAGAAGAGTGCATTTTGAGTCTGAGAAAGGGGTAAATATTAGCGTCTATAAATGATAAACTTGTATCTCCCTTTACAGAGGCTAACCATGTTTCATTTGCACTAGAATCTATACCTAAAATATCAACAGAAACACTATCTGTGTTTACACCTTCAATACTAGTACCGTATTTAATATATTGCGTCCAGCTTTTTGCAGGCCCGATTTTGTCAGTCAAAATAGTTCCCGCAGATTCACTTGCATTAAAGTTAAATAATAATTGAAGCCTAATCGTAGAGTCTTTACCCATTTCCTGTATTGTACTCGACACGATATTTTTCTTTTGAAAAAATACAAAAGGTCTATTAAATGTAAATGAATCTATTTGCGTGAAGCCCATGTTGAACAATTTATGATACAATGAATTTCCAGCACCATTTATAAGGGTATCATTTTTCCATTGATCAATAAAAATTGTATTGCTTTGCGAAGCTCCAAAACCTTTACAACTTAAACGAGATTGAACAAGTAGATAACTTCCTTGAGGAATAGAATCTAGGAAATCAACAATTTTTGTTCGATGGGTTGAATTGTCAAACGGAAATTCAAAAAAGGGATCTCTTTTTGCATTAGAAGGTCCAATTCTACAAGGAGCAAGACTTCCAAATCGACCGGTGTTGCCATCTTTGGTGTTTATCCATGGCTCACCTGAGAGCGTGTCAATCACCACAAATTGCAAACTTTGCATCAAAGGGAATATGTCGCAACCATGACTGTATAAACCAGAGCCATTAATATCGACAGAATTGTCGGAATAAATATATTGAAATGGATTTGGACCATATAAACAAGCATTATTCACTTGCAAAGAATTATTCAAAGTAAGATATTTAAATTCCCGAGTTGCTGAATCAAGTTCTAGCTTGCTAAAGTTATTTTTTCGAAATTGGAAATAATGAGATTGATTCCAACCACTTTGGGCTTGTGGTAAATATGTGAATGAACTCGTGGTCCATCGGTGTTTTGTATTTCCATCTGTGGTGTCCATTGCCGTACGCCAATAATAAACGGTGCTATCGATTAGGTTCATTCCAGACGGCTGCCAAGAAATAACACCACCCTTACTTGCTATTTTGTGTGTTAATAATTTAGGGCTGTTAAATAATTCAGTGGTATCAATTTGAAAAAGGTAATCACGCATACTTGCAAAGGCATTCAGCGTAGAGGCTTTCAATATTAGTGTTGAATTATTTACAATACTAAATTCATAAGGATATACAGGTGTTAAATCATCATTGAAAATATTGAATTGATAATTGATTAAATTATTGGTTTCAGATGTTTCATCAATTAATCCATCTTGATCAAGCTCAACAAGTAATCTATTAATCCCTAATCCTGAAT
>JBIIJE010000046.1:0-18847 GCA_044234005.1 Chitinophagaceae bacterium
TTATTACCGCCATGCAAGTATTAATTTAGAGCAGAGTTATTTTCTAGGAAATTATACAAATGCTATGCTACCTGATAGTTCGATTCAAAATGACTTTAAGCCTAGGTTTGGTTTAAGACATCAACTTTATACAAGCTCTGAGCATCAACGCTATAAGGATTTAGCGGCTGATAGTTTAAATTATTCGAAATTAGAATGGCGAGAGAATTTAATTGAAGATTCTGTTGTCGCAAGAGCTTACATCACTCAATTTGGAAACAAATTTTCATTGGCTGGAAATTTGTATTGGAAGAAAAGAATTTTGCAAGCTGACGCTGGCTATGGCGTTGAAATAGATAAGGTAGAATTTAAATCTTATGTAAAAAACTATTTAAATAATTATCTATTTGCAAGTATTAATAAAGCAGCATTTAGTAATTCGGATTTTAATTATGGCAGTTCATTTAAATTTTACTTTCTAGGTAACGCACTTGGAAATCTTGAATTTGATTTATATGCTGGAAAATCTCTATCTGAGAAATTAGGCAAACTAAAATTCAGATTTCAGCAATCTATTCAGCAAGCACCTTATATATTTAGTTACTATCAATCAAATAAGTATTCTCAAGAAAATACTTTTCTCAAACAAACGATTTCGCATTTACAAGCTAATTATACCAATGAGAAGTATAAGCTAAATATGAGTTTGCACAGCTTTGTAATCGCTAATTATATTTTTCGAGATAGTAATTGGAGACCTTCTCAATATAACAAAGCAATTCCGATTTCGCAATTCCAGTTAAATAAGTCATTTCATTGGAAGAACTTTGTTTTCGATAACCAAGTATTGATGCAAGAAGTGGATGAAAGCTCTCCGATTCATTTACCGAAAATGTCTCTAAGAGTAAGATGGGCTTATGAAAGCTTAATTTTTAATAACAAATTACGCATAGCAACTGGAATAGACTCGCGATACAATACGGGTTTTTTAGCTGATAATTATTTGCCAGCATTCAATACATTTACTCCACAATATGTTGCTAGAGTTAGTAATGTTCCACAAGTATCTTACTTTTTTAATTTTGGCGTAAGGCGATATCGAGCATTTATTTCTTTTGATGAGCTACAACAAATTTTAACCGCAAATAATATGAATTTTCCGCATTATGCAGCCCCAAATTTTATGGCTCGTTTTGGTTTTCATTGGGTCTTTATCAACTAACTTATTTTATGAAACATCTTGTTTTTTATTCGATTATCGCAATATTTCTACTTCCTTTATTTTCATGTAAACAAACCAAGCGTGTTGATTTAATTATTAAAGATGCAACTATTTATACGCTTGATAAAAATTTTAGCAAGGCATCCGCTATCATTATTGATGAGGGAAAGATAGTTGATGTAGGTGGAGATGCTTTATTGCAATTTTATCAATCAGACTCTGTTGTAAGCGCAAAAGGACAATTTGTTTATCCAGGTTTTATGGATGCGCATTGTCATTTTAGCGGGTATGCAATGGATCAGTACAAACTTAATTTGTATGGTGTAAAATCATATCAAACAATGGTAGATTCAATTGTTGCATATGCTAAAACAAATAAAAGAGAATGGATAGAAGGTAGGTTGTGGAATGAGCAAATTTGGGATATAAAGGACTTCCCGACCAAAGATACTTTAGATAAGTTATTCCCGAATACACCCATATTGCTGATGCGAATCGATGGACATGCGGTCCTTTGCAATCAAAAGGCGTTAGATATCGCGGGTATTACTTCGCAAACTAAAATTGAAAATGGCAGCATACAAAACAGGAACGGGAAGCTGACTGGAATTCTTATTGATAAAGCTGTGGATTTGGTAAAAAGTCATATTCCAAAATTGACCTATGAAGAAGCATTGCCATATTTTTTAGAAACTCAAACACTGTTTTATGAAAACGGTCTCACTTCATTTGTGGATTGTGGATTAGAGAATGAAACTGTTCAGTGGATGAAGAAAGCTTACAATGATGCTAAGTTGAATATCCGAGCGAGTGTGATGTTACTTGATTCGAAAGAGAATTTAGATCAGTATTTATCTCAATCTCCATTGCGAACGGATCGATTTCATATTATTGGTTTTAAGGTGTTTGCCGATGGATCCTTAGGTTCTCATGGTGCTTTTATGTTAGATGATTATGAGGATATGCACAATCATCATGGATACTTGCTGAAGTCAATCGATAGTATTGCAATAATTGCCGAACAAGTATATCAATCGAAGTATCAATTAAATATTCATGCTATTGGTGATGCTGCAAATCGCGAAGTGCTGAAGGTATATGCTTCAGTTTTAAATCCTCAAAATGATAGACGGTGGCGAATTGAGCATGCACAGGTGGTTCATCCTGATGATTTTCATTATTTTGAAGACAATAAAATAATTCCCTCAGTACAACCCACGCACGCAACTAGTGATATGACTTGGGCTGAGAAACGAATTGGGCGAAAGAGATTGCAAACTGCTTATGCTTACAATCAATTGTTGCAAACAAATAAATGGTTACCACTAGGAACTGATTTTCCGGTAGAGAATCTTAATCCATTACATACTTTCTATGCAGCTGTTTTCCGGCAAGATGCAAAGTTACATCCCGTTGGAGGCTTTCAAATAGAAAACGCATTATCCCGCGAGGAGGCACTGCGTGGTATCACTATTTGGGCTGCACAATCGGTATTTGAAGAAGATGTCAAAGGCAGTTTGGAAAAAGGAAAGTTTGCAGATTTTGTGATATTGCCGATTGATTTAATGAAAGCAAATCCTTCAGAAATCTACGAAGCAAAAATTCATTCTTTATTTATTCATGGAAATAAAGCTTATCCCAAAAACTAATCCTATGAATTGGATTCGTTTTTATTCGATTTGAAATGAACATATAGAGTAAGTAATAATCTAATAATGCCGAAGCCAATAAACGAATAAGCCAAGAAAGGAGGCATTTCTGGGTTTTTTAAAGCAAACGCACCCATTATAATTAACACGGGGCCTGTAAAAAATCCTAAATTTTTACTCAATGAATATTTGTTCATAATTCTGATTTAAGCTTGAATGACTCTATTATATTTGTGCAAACATAAATCCAATTTTTAATATATGATAATTCCTTCTTATTTAAAGCCAGGTTCTAAAATTGGAATCACTTGCCCTGCTGGTTCTGTTGTGATAGAGGAAATAGAGTGGATGTTTGCCCAATTGCGAGCTTGGAATTTTGAGTTGAAGATTGGGAGTACAATTGGAACTTCTTTTAATAAATTTTCAGCCAGCGATAATGAAAGATTAGCTGATTTGCAAATGATGTTAGATGACGATGAGTTGGATGCTATTTTATTTGGGCGAGGAGGTTACGGTGTGGTTCGTATTATGGATAGGCTCGATTACTCCAAGTTTATCGCAAAGCCTAAATGGCTGCTAGGATATAGCGATATCACGTGTTTGCACTCACATCTGCATACGCAACTCAAGATTGCTTCAATTCATGCACACATGAATGGGGGATACCAAGTTGAAAGCAGAGATGAATTTTCAACACAAAGTATTTATGACGTATTAGTGGGAAACAAAATTAATTATCAAATTGAATCTCATGTATTAAACCGATTTGGAGAAACCAAAGGTGCGCTCGTAGGTGGGAATTTGGCATTATTGTCTGATTTAATGGGTACACCAAGCGATATCGATACCGAAGGGAAAATACTATTTATTGAAGATGTAGCTGAGTATAAATATAATATAGATCGAATGTTATGGCAATTGTTGCGAGCAGGCAAGCTTAGTAAGCTCGCCGGATTAATTGTTGGGGGTTTTTCCGATACTCAAGACAATGAAATACCTTTTGGTATGACTGAGTATGAAATGGTTTGGGAGAAAGTAAAAGATTTTAATTATCCAGTTTGTTTTGATTTTCCAGTAGGACATCAAAAGCATAATTGGGCTTTGAAATTGGGCGTAAAGTATAAACTAGAAATTACTGATACAATTGTTTCGTTAGAAGAATTAAGTAGCAAGTAGTTACGAGACTGAATTATATTAAGGTGGATGATCATAATTTAGAAGAATTGTCAGCCTGTCTTAAGGAGAAAATTGGATTTGGGGTTCGATTATAAAGGCAAACTTCATACAGTATTATCAAAGATGAATATTACTTACTTAAATCAAGTTATTTAGCCAATATTGGCATCATTCATTTTTAAAACAATAAGTTGTTCACAGACATCGTCAGTGCTGGGGTGAATCAAGCGGCTTCATATTTTCAAAGCAGGAAGATGATTTGTTACAACATGCCTATGATAATAGAAGTAAATATAGCAAAGAGCATGATATTAATTTTGAAGGGTAGTAGCCTAACCCAAATTATGCGATAGGATTTGAGGAACGAAAATTCTACCGTGTTAGCTGGTCTCGTTAATTGTTAACGAGACGAATTAGTAATTGTTATCAATTATGACTCATGCTCGATTTACAATTACTTTTATCGTTTAGGTATTCTTAATGCGTAATCTGAGTTTAAGTGATTGTATCTTTTTTTAGTCATGTTTAGAGTTTGAATGTCAATTCCCTAATCTGCATAACTTTCTTCTAATCATTTTTTACGAAAACATATATTTGAACTCCAAAAAAATCACATGAAATTTTCACATCTTCATAATCATACACAATATTCATTGCTTGATGGTGCAAGCAGTATCAAGAAATTGTATAAGAAAGCAATTGCAGATAATATGCCAGCGATTGCGATTACAGATCATGGTAATATGTTTGGTGTATTTGATTTTGTAAAAGAAGCTAAGAAGTATAAAGATGATCAAGGTAATTTATTGGTGAAGCCAATTGTGGGTTGTGAATTTTATTTGGTAGAGAACAGAACTAAACAGCAATTTTCTAAAGAACAAAGAGATATTCGTTATCATCAATTATTATTAGCAAAAAATAAGCAAGGGTATAAAAATTTAATTCGATTATGTTCATTAGGTTTTACCGAAGGGTTGTATAGCAAATATCCACGTATTGATAAAGAGCTAATCTTGAAATATCATGAAGGATTAATAGCATCAACGTGTTGTTTGGGAGCTTCAGTGCCACGAACGATTTTACGAGATGGTGTTGAGGCTGGTGAAAAAGAATTTAAATGGTGGCTTGATATTTTTGGTGAAGATTATTACGTTGAGTTGCAACGGCATGGTATCCCAGATCAAGATAAAGTGAATATAGAATTAGTCCGCTTAGCTAAAAAGTATGATGTAAAAATAATTGCAAGCAATGATTCGCATTATGTAGAAGAGGAGGATAGTAATGCGCATGATATTTTACTTTGCGTGAATACTGGCGAGAAGCAAGCTACTGAGAAAATGAAAGATTATGGTGATGATGATGTTTCAGACAAGAAAAAACGATTCGCTTTTTTTAATAATCAATTCTTTTTCAAGGATACCGCGCAAATGACTGAGTTGTTCAGCGATTTGCCAGCTGCAATTGATAATACCAACGAAATTGTAGGCAAAGTAGAAATGGTGAGCGTAACCAATGATTTACTGCTGCCTAATTTTCCTGTGCCGCCCCCATTTACAACCCAAGAAGACTATCTCGAATTTCTTACCAACGAAGGCGCAAAAGCAAGGTACGGAATTATTACGCCTGAGTTGGACGAGAGACTCAAATTTGAGCTTGGTGTAATTCGAAAAATGGGTTTCGCAGGTTATTTTTTAATCGTTTCAGATATTATAATTTCATCTAAAAAAATGGGTGTAATTGTTGGACCTGGGCGTGGTTCCGCTGCAGGCTCGGTGGTTGCTTATTGCATTGGTATCACAACCATTGATCCAATGAAATATAATTTACTCTTCGAAAGATTTTTGAACCCAGAGCGAGCAAGTATGCCCGATATCGATACAGACTTTGATGATATTGGTCGAGGAAAAGTAGTCGAATACATCGTAGATAAGTATGGACGAAATCAAGTTGCACATATCATTACTTATGGTACTATGGCTGCTAAAAGTAGCATCAAGGATGTAGCTCGTGTAATGGATTTACCTTTAGATGAGAGTAATATGCTTGCCAAGTTAGTACCTGATAGACCCGGGACTAATTTGGGTGAAATGCTACACATTAAAAAAGAAGATTTAGCAAAACGTGAAAATATAACTGGAGAGGAAATTCAATCTATTGAGTTATTACAAAAAATATACAACGATGAGAGTGATATAAAATCAACCATATTACATGAAGCAGAAAAACTAGAAGGTACAGTTCGTAATACGGGTATTCATGCGGCTGGCATCATTATAGGGCCAGAGGATTTAATGAATATTATGCCTTTGTGTAAACAAAAAGATATTGATTTATATGTAACACAATTTTCAGGCAATGTGGTTGAAGAAGCTGGTGCCATCAAAATAGACGTATTAGGTTTAAATAACTTGTCTATAATTCGGGACGCATTAATTTTTATCAAAGAAAATCGCGACATTGATTTAGATATTGAAAAAATTTCGTTGGATGACGAGCCTACTTTTAGTCTCTATCAACGTGGCGATACTGAGGGAACCTTTCAATTTGCATCTCCTGGTATGAAAAAGTACTTGAAGGAATTGCAGCCTACCAATCTGGAAGATTTAATCGCCATGAATGCTTTGTACAGACCTGGTCCGATTGATTACATCCCCGATTTTATTGAACGTAAACATGGACGAAAGGAAATTGTTTACGATTTACCAGAAATGGAAGAGCATCTCAAGGAGACCTACGGAGTTACCGTTTACCAAGAACAAGTGATGTTGCTCTCTCAAAAACTGGCCAATTTCTCCAAAGGAGATGCTGATATCTTGCGTAAAGCGATGGGTAAGAAACAGATTGAAGTTTTGAATAAAATGAAGGCGAAATATTTGGAAGGTTGCCAAGTCAATAATCATCCATTGGATAAATGCGAAAAAGTATGGACCGACTGGGAAAAATTTGCACAATACGCTTTCAATAAATCACACTCAACTTGTTACGCCTATCTCGCTTATCAAACAGCTTATCTGAAAGCTAACTATACGCCAGAATATATGGCTGCATTACTTAATTCGCAAGGCAATTTAGATGATATCACACTATACATGAAAGAGTGCAAAAGGCTGGGTTTGAATGTACTGGGTCCTGATGTAAATGAAAGTAAGAAGGGGTTTAGCGTAAACTCCGAAGGTATTATACGGTTTGGATTAGGCGCTATCAAAGGTGTTGGCGATGCAGCAGTGGATGAAATTGTGGAGAATAGAAAGAAGCATGGAAAGTTTAAAGATGTATTTGATATGGTCAAACGCTTAAGCTCACGAACTGTAAGCCGGAAAACATTAGAAAGCCTTATCATGGCGGGTGCTTTTGATTCCTTCACTAGTATGCACCGTGCACAATACTTCGACACCATGAAGGGTGAGAGTCTAAACAATTTAGAACGCATCATTCGTTTCGGTCAGCAAGTCGGAGCAAGTACCAATAGCATGACAAATAGTTTATTTGGTGATGCCGAAATGCCAGCCATTATGCCTCCTAAGCTATCTAATTGTGAACCATGGACCTTGTCTGAATCTTTAGAGAAAGAAAAAGAAATGGTAGGTATTTATTTATCTGCTCATCCGCTAGATACTTATCAATTTGAAATGAATAATTATGGATTTTTACCTTTAAATGAGATGGAGGACGAAAGACTCAGAAATAAAAATTTACGTATTGCTGGTTATATTTCATCTGCTTTAGATCTAGTTTCAAAAAAAGGGAATAAATGGGGTAAGTTCAAGATTGTTGACTATCATGGCGAGTTTGAATTTAATTTATTTGCAGATGATTATTTACGTTTTAAAGACAAACTTTTACAAGATAATAAGGTAGTTATTCAAGGAAGGTATCAAACTCGGCAATATGATGCAACTCAATTTGAGTTTAAAGTTTTATCAGTAAGCTTGCTCGAGAACGTAATGGAAACGATGTCAAAAAGAGTGAATTTGGAGATAAGTTTACACAAACTGGATGATGTTTTCTTGCAAATTATTCAGAAGTATGCCGAAAAGTCAGGTTCTTGCGAACTTGGTATCAAAATTGTAGATGCTACAACCAGCGAAACAATTAATTTGAAAACAAGTAGCAGGCATATCACCCTCAGTGAAGAATTTATAGCCGAATTAACAAAATTTGATGGCTTAAAGTTTAAAGTAATAAGCACTTAATTCATAAAAGAAATACTTTCGCAATTCAAATTTAAAAACAAATTAAAAATTAAATAAAATGGCAGCAACATTCACAGATGCAAATTTCGAAGAAGAAGTATTGCAATCTCACAAATTATCAGTAGTCGATTTTTGGGCTACATGGTGTGGTCCTTGTGTAGCATTAGGACCTACTATCGAATCATTAGCGACAGAATATGAAGGTCGTGTAAATGTAGGTAAAGTAAATACCGACGAAAATCCAGATTTGTCAATCAAGTATGGTATTACTAGCATCCCTTGCGTGTTGTTTATCAAAGATGGTAAAGTAGTCGATAAGCAAGTGGGTGTGGTTCCAAAATCTGCACTTGAAAGCAAAATTGTTTCACATATGTAAAACTATTAAATTCATTAAAATTAGTCCTAGGTTTTCCTAGGATTTTTTTTATCCAGTCTTTTTTGCCTAGATTTTATACTAGGATTCGTTATAAAAAATTGAATGGCAGAACAGATAAGGATGAAAGGAATAATTCTGTGCGCTAAGTAATAATGATTCGTTATTAAGACCTAAGTCTTTTTTATTTGCCAAAAACACACACAATTAGATGCGCGAAATTCCCTTCTTACTAGCACCAATTTACATCGCACATTTTTAAGGTTTCATCTTATATCAATAACTTGTGAGGGCCGTATTCATTTATATTAGTAGGCTAAATTATGATTATGTCCAGATTTTTCTTATTAAGTATTGTTTTTGCGGTGATAGCGTTTTCATCACAAGCTCAATCCATCAAATTGCCTAGTTGGGTAGCAATGATTGATAATGAATCCACTAATTATTTTGAAGCAATAAAAGCATTTGACTATTACTGGAAAGGTAAAATTAAGCCAATCGAAGAAATGGATTTGAAAGAAATGAATGAAATGAGCGCAGAAGAAAAGGAGGAGAGAAGTCAATATTTTAATTCTATGAGTGTTGAGCAACGCCATGAATATGATTTACTTCAATATCATTACAAACGATTTAAACAATGGCGAAAAAACGTTTTTCCCTATGTTCAAAGTGATGGGAGAATATTGACTATGGTAGAGAGGATCGCTATTTGGGAACAACAACAAGCTGAAAGTAAATCACAACAAAAATAAATTTAATGCTAACAACTATACACTTATCAAAAACTATGAAATCATCGATGCAGCGTGTTTCAAGATTTACTGTTTTTACACTTATCCTTAGTTTTTTTGCAACTTCAGTTTTCGCTCAAAACTGGACAGCCGTTCAACCCAATATGTTCCCAACAAATGTAAGCGGGCAAATACATGGCTTGACTCGGGTTAGTCAGATGAAATTCCATCCAACTTTAGCTACAAAGCGCTATGCAATTAGTGCAAGGGGCGGACTATTTATTTCCACCAACAGCGGTGCAAATTGGGCCGTAGCTCCAGGTTGTGATAATATGCCTACAATGCGTCTTGCATCGATATGTATTGATCACACCAATGATCAGATTTTGTATTTAGGCACTGGCGATCATGATTATTATTACAGCGGAAACGGTGTCTATAAATCTACAAATGGAGGTACTACTTTCACCTATCTTGGTCTTTCTGGAAAGATGGTAGTAGATATGATTATGGATCCCACCAATAATCAGCATATCGTGGCAATCACCAATACAGGAATTTATAAAACAATCAATGGCGGAACTTCATGGATATTGAAATCAACCAGTTTTCAAGGAGATGATTTAAAACAAAAAACACCTAATTCTCGAGTCTTGTATGCAACCTCAACAGGTTCTGAGTTTTATCGTTCCACTGATTTTGGAGAAACTTGGACTCAAATAACTTCTGGAATTGTATTGCCAAGCGGTATCACAAGCGGAGATGGTTGTCGAGTAGCTGTTACACCAGCCGATACAAATATTGTATATCTTGGCATGGTGGCAAATGGAGGTACTTTGTATAAATCAACCAATGGAGGTACTTCATTTGTAGGTGTCAAAACAACAGCTTCACCTTATTTAACCTACTATGATAATGCTTCAAATTCATCGACGCAAGGAAATTACAATTATGGAATTGGAGTAGATCGGGTGAATCCTAACATCGTTTATGTAGTGGCACATTGTAATTGGAAATCGACGGATGGCGGTGTTACATGGACACAGCTCACCAATTGGTACGCCGATTGTCATACCGATATGCATCAAATCGTTACCAATCCATATAATAATAATGAATTGTATAATATGAATGATGGGGGTGTTTTTTTAAGCACAAACGGTGGTACGGTTTGGACTCCAAAAAGTGATGGCATGAATGGTTACGAAATTTATCATGGTAATTGCAGTCCAACGCGAAAAGATATGATGAGTATTGGTACCCAAGATAATGGCGAATTGTACTCAACTACCACAGGATGGTTTACAAATAGGGGAGGTGATTGGGGGTCTCAGTGTGCCTTTGATTTTCGATCAAATAGCTCAATGGTTTATTATTTCGAGAATAATAAACGTCGATTAGTGACAGGCTCCGATGGTACATATGGCTTACCCGCACGAGTGATAGATGTTGATGATATTGCTTTTCATAGAAGCAATCAAAATCTAGCTTTCCTAGCAGATTCGTTTGTTTATCGAACGACTAATTTAACAAATACCACTCCAACATGGACACAAATTTTAGCAACTGGAAGAAGAATACAAGCCATTCATGCAGCCTACAATGATGCAAATGTATTGTATGTATTAAAGGATGATGAAACCATGATGGTGAGTACAAATGCTTTGAGCGCAACGCCAACATTTACAACTTATACGATACCTACTGCAACTAGCCTAAAGGGAAGTATTTCAACAATTAATGCAACGCCCGGCACTGTTTACATTACAGCAAATAATCGAGTTTATAAGTCAATAAATTATGGGTCAACTTGGACAAATATTACCTATAATTTGCCATCGGTAAATCATGTAAAAATTATTGCGGATGAATATTTTTCATCCAATGAATTAGTATTTATAGCAAGCAATAATGCAGTCTATTATAAAACCATCAATGCAACTTTTTGGACCTTGTATAATGCAGCCTTGCCTTCAAGAACAGAAGCGATTGATTTATCCATTTTCAATGATGGTACGTCTAATACCGCATTACGTTATGCAAGCTATGGAAGAAGTATGTGGGAAGTTCCAATTACTTCATTACGTGCATTAGGTGCCAATTTTTCTGTTTCGAATCAAAATCCATGTATAGGAAATCCTGTTCAATTTACAGATTTATCAACAGGGAGTATAACAACACGTTCGTGGTCATTCCCTGGTGGAACACCTTCGACCTCAACAGCTGTGAGCCCAACCGTTACGTATGCAACGGCTGGAACTTATAATGTTTCGCTTACTGTAGGTAGCGGCACTACAACAAATTCTTCTACACAAACAAATTATATAACAACATTAGGCGCCAGTTTACCTTTGTCTGAAGGGTTTGAAGGTGCAATGGATCCTCCAAGTGGTTGGTTTAATATCGACAATGGAAGTAATGGTGTTGCTTGGGCAAAAACTTACACAGCAGGTGGTTTTGGGAATTCGCCGAGTAGTATGATTTTTGATAATTATTCTTGGAACAATGTTGGGCAAAGAGATGAATTGCAAGTCAAAAGAATAAATCTCTCAACAGCTACAAGTGCTCTGCTAACTTTTGATGTCGCTTATCAAGTTTTTTCAGGATATTCCGATACACTTATTGTCCGTGTATCAACTAATTGTGGTTCAACATATACAACTGTTTACAATAAAGGAGGAACGATATTGTCAAGTGCTGGCTCTGGGGGTAATAATTTTGTGCCAACAGCCGCGCAATGGCGCACAGAAACGATTAATCTTGCAGCTTATCTAGGTCAGTCTAGTCTGATTATTGAGTTTCAAAATGTAAATGGATACGGTAATAAGTTATACATTGATAATGTTAATATTGCACAATCAGTGAGCTGTGGTACCCCACTCATGGGAGGTACAATTAGTGGTAATACAAGCTTGACGGCAAACGTCTCATCTCCTTTCACTTTGACTGGAAATACTGGTAATTCAATTCAATGGCAAACTTCTAGCAATGGAGGTGCTAGCTGGTCAAATGTAGCAGGAGCGATATCTGCGAATGCAAGTATTACACTCAGCAGCGGTACTTATTTATTAAGAGCAGCTATTAACCAAACTGCTTCAACTTGTCCGGAAGTTTATTCTAATTCGCTTAGTTTAAATGTTGCTTCTCCTCTCGGTGATGCATTTTCAAATCCGTTTATTGTGAGTTTGCCTCATAATCAAACTATCTCTAATGCCTCATTCACAAATGCATATACGGGTACGAATAACCAATCGTCACCTGATATTTTTTATCGATTTACAACAGGCCTTTGTACAGACTTTATTAAAGTAAGTACTTGTGGCTCTCCTTTTGATACTTATATTCATTTACTGAATGCCTCTGGTAATCAATTGGTTTCAAATGATGACAATGGCTTTTATTGTTCAGGTACGAGTGCCTCTTTACAATATGCTGTAACTCCTAATACAATTTACTATGTCGTTTTTGAAGGTTATAATACGAATACAGGTTCGATTCTTATTAATATTGAAGAGATTGATAATCCAGTTCAGACGCTATCAATTAGCGCTTCAACACCAACTACAATATGCCAAGGTCAGGGTAGTACGGTAACATTAATTACCAACCCAGCGCAAAATGTTTTATGGAGTAATAATCAAACCGCCTCAAGCATACAAATTAGTAATGCGGGCAATTATAGTGCAACCCTTACATCAGCATCGGGTTGTGTTTCGAATTCCAATGTAATTAATGTACAAGTTATCAATTGCCAATGTGCCTTAAACATGAAGGTATTTTTAGAAGGATATTATAATGGTGCAGGCATGATGAAACCTGTTTTATACAATCAAGGAGTTTCTTCCAATACAAATATTACTGACGAAGTGACGGTAGAATTGCGCAATTCAACTTCTCCATATGCAATTGTATATTCTTACACTGGCTATTTAAACACGAATGGTATCATTGCATGTAACTTCCCGTTCGCCGCAGATGGGAAACCTTATTATATCGCGGTTAAGCACAGAAATTCTATTCACACATGGTCAGCCAATCCTGTCGTGCTGACCAATAGCTTTTTATATGATTTTACACTGTCGAATACTCAAGTGTATGGTTTAAATGAAGTTCTACTTGAATCTGGTAAATACGGTATTTATGCCAGTGATATAAACCAAGATGATGCTGTAAACAACAGTGATTTTTCACTTTGGGAATCAGATGCAAATAACTTTATGACTGGTTATTTATTGACTGACATCAATGGAGATGCTTCTATTGATAATTCTGATTTTCAATTCTGGGAATTAAACGCCAATGAATTTGTGGGTGAAGTTTCTCCTTAGTTTTTTTCGCTAGATTATTCATTTCGTAAGACAACTATCCCGTCGAAAACATCGATAATTATTTTCAAGGATTTATCTATTTCGCCTGCAATGATTTTCTTCGAAAGTAAATTGATTAATTCCTTTTGAATCAGTCTTTTTAGGGGTCTTGCTCCATATTGTGGATCAAAGCCATGCTCAGTTAAATAATCTAAGGCATAAGATGTGTATTCTATTTCTAAACCTTGCTTTTTCAATAGATTTGAAAGTTCTTTCAATTGTATTTTGATAATACCTTGAATTTCTTTTTTTAGCAAAGGTTTAAACATGATAATTTCATCTATTCTATTTAGAAATTCAGGACGAATATTTTGTTTAAGTACATTTAATACTTCGTCTTTCGTTTTTTCCGTGATATCATCCACATTCGATTCGTTTACTTCTTCAAAATTATCCTGTATAATTTGGCTTCCCATATTTGAAGTCATGATGATAATGGTATTTTTGAAGTTGACCAATCGGCCTTTATTATCAGTAAGTCTGCCATCATCAAGTACTTGCAGGAGTATATTAAATACATCTGGATGTGCCTTCTCAATTTCATCGAATAAAATTACACTATATGGTTTACGTCTTACTGCCTCAGTAAGCTGACCGCCCTCATCATAACCCACATAACCCGGAGGTGCGCCAACTAATCTGCTTACACTATGTTTTTCTTGATACTCACTCATGTCTATGCGAGTCATCATACTTTCATCATCAAATAAAAATTCAGCTAAGGCTTTAGCTAGCTCAGTTTTACCTACACCTGTTGTTCCTAAAAATATAAACGAACCAATGGGTTTTTTCTCATCTTGTAAGCCCGCACGACTTCGTCGAATGGCATCCGCTACAGCAATGATGGCTTCATCTTGTCCAACAACTCTTTCATGCAAATGAGTTTCTAAGTGTAAGAGTTTTTCTTTTTCAGATTGCAGCATGCTCGTGACAGGTATGCCTGTAGCTTTTGAAATACTGGATGCAATATCTTCAGCATCTACCTCTTCTTTTAGTAATCGCTTATGTGTGTTTTTTGATGCATCTAATTCTTGCATCCATTTTTCTAACTGTGTTTCTTGGTCTTTTATCTTACCATATCTTATTTCAGCTACTTTGCCGAAATCGCCATTTCTTTCAGCTTGGTCAGCTTGTACTTTAAAGTCTTCAATCAATGTTCTGGCATTCTGGATTTTATCAACTTGCTCTTTTTCATGAAGCCAACGTTGTTTGAAAGTATCGCGTTGTTCACTCAGGTTTGCAATTTCTTCGCTTAATTCGGATAGCTTTTTTTCGTCTTTTTCGCGTTTAATCGCTTCACGTTCTATTTCTAATTGTCTCAATCTTCTTTCTAACTCATCCAATTCTTCTGGCATTGAGTTCATTTCTAGTTTGAGTTTAGCCGCACTTTCATCAATTAAATCAATGGCTTTATCTGGTAAAAATCTATCAGAAATATACCGGCTTGATAATTCTACAGCAGCGATTATTGCTTCGTCTTTAATTCGCACATGATGATGAGCTTCGTATTTATCTTTGATACCACGTAAAATTGAAATGGCATCTTCAACACTCGGTTCGTCAATCATTACGCGTTGGAAGCGTCTTTCGAGTGCTTTGTCTTTTTCGAAATACTTTTGATATTCATTCAATGTTGTTGCGCCAATCGCTCGCAACTCACCACGTGCTAATGCAGGTTTTAATATATTCGCAGCATCCATGGCACTTTCTCCACCACCGCCTGCACCTACCAAAGTATGTATTTCGTCGATGAAAAGAATAATTTGTCCGTCGCTTTCTGTTACTTCTTTAATAACAGCTTTCAATCTTTCTTCAAATTCACCTTTATATTTGGCGCCAGCAATAAGCTGCCCCATATCTAGCGAATAAATGATTTTGGAACTAAGATTGTCAGGGATATCACCATTCACAATTCTGTGCGCTAAGCCTTCTACAATAGCGGTTTTACCAACGCCTGGTTCGCCAACTAACATGGGGTTGTTTTTGCTTCTGCGTGAAAGAATGTGTAAGGTTCTTCTTATTTCTTCGTCTCTACCAATTACAGGATCAAGTTTACCTGCACTTGCTAATTCGTTTAAATTTTTTGCGAATTTATTCAACCAATTGTAATTGCCTTCTGCTGTTTGGCTATCTATTTTACTTCCTTTTCTGCTTTCTTTGATACTGGCTTTTAAACTTTTTTCGTTCAGGCCAGCGTCTTTTAGTATTGCTGATACTTCATCATTATTACTGAGTAAGCCTAATAGGAGGTGCTCGAGCGAAATAAATTCATCGCCGAATTCTTTTAAAAAGCTTCCCGCTTTTAGAATGGCTGTATTAAGTTCCCTCGAAATACTTTGCCCGCTATCATTGCTAACGGTAGGAAGTTTCTGAATTAGTTGTTTTAATTTTTGTTCAATGAATGAGATGTTCACACCATTCTTTTTCAAAAGAAATTCGATGGAATTTTCATCACTGCTTAGCATGCTTTGCAAAACGTGTGATGTTTCTATTTGTGCGTGTTGCTGATTGAATGCAAGTTGTTGAGCTTGTGCTAACACTTCTTGCGATTTCATGGTTAAGTTATTTAGATTCATATTTTTAAATGGTATTTGGCTATTGGATTGCAAAGCGTAAGCCAAGTATATTTATTAAGCTTTTTTGTCATAAAAATCATAGGTAATCTGACGATAAGACTTGTAAGTAAAAAGAAGTATGATAAAAGTGCAGTTATTGATTTGCTAAGCTAAGTGGCTTGAAAAACATTATACAATTTTTAAATTCTTGTTGCAACTTGGCTTTATATTTACGACATGGTATTTCAACGTAAAGTATATTATCGAGATGAAAAGTGTTTAAATTGTGGCTATCCAATAATTGGTAATTTTTGTGGAGAGTGCGGGCAGAAAGCGCACTTACATAAAGATAATTTAGGGCATATGATTGTTCATTTTATTGGAGATTGTTTTCATTATGACAATAAGTTTTGGCGCACACTAAAAATACTATTTACAAAACCAGGTCTTATCACGCTTGAATACATTCAAGGGAGGAGGTGAAATATTTGAATCCAATTCAACTTTACATATTTGTAACGACTCTATTTTTTTTATTTCTATTTTCTACAACCGACTCAAAAGATGAAGTTTCTGAGGAACAAGACACTAGTATGGTAACGGTGTCAAGTGTTGTTAATCTTAATTATAAGGTTGATTCGACTCAGGAAGCAGTGTTGAATGATGTGCAAGACTCTATTCTTTCCGAATTAAATGAAACGATGGTGCAAGGTGGAAGTGCAAAAAGTAAAATAGGAATTAGTAAATGGTCCCCATCTGAAATTAATTTGAAGGCTTATGATTCTGTTCAAAATAATCTACCTGATTCTTTAAAAGATAGTTATTGGAAACGTAAATTGAGGAGAGCTATCTATAGAGATGGCGATAATTTCGGGGATTTAATACTTCATAATTTTCCGAAGATGTTTTTTTTACTGCTTCCTATATTTGCATTTATACTTATGATACTTTTTCGGAAACAGAAGTATTACTATGTCGACCATTTAATATTTGGCCTTCATTTTCACGCAGTTTTATTTTTTATTCTTGGTATTGAGTCTGTCATAACCTATTTTATTTCCAACGAAGTAATTATAAATGCGATCACTTTTTGCTCGGGTGTTGGTATTATTATTTATTTATTCTTCTCTTTGAAGCGCGTTTATCCTTCGCCTTTATATAAAATTGTTTTCAAACAAATAGCTTTATTCTTTTTGTATTTAATCATGTTTCGTTTGTGCTTTGTCTTACTATTAATTGCGTTGTTGTTATTTGCTTAATTGCATTTTTCTTACTGATCAGCTAGCTTGTCAATAGCGTATTTTGTGATTAAACGATTTCTCGTTTGAAAAGGATCGAAAACGAGAGTTATTGTTGCAGCTTTATACGATATAAAAAAATTTTGTTGAACTAAATTCTTGCTTATATTTGCACACCTTCAGAAAATTTTTAAAGGTAGATGAATTGGTAGTTTCTCATCTTTTAACGAGATTAGAATGCCCCCTGTCACGGTCTCGTTTTGAGAACGAGACGGGTTCGAGTCCTCCCTCTTTCGATGAGAGTTTAAATAATATCGAAAAATTAGTTCTTTAATGCTTTAATAAGCATTTTAAATATTGGATTGGTAGTTCAGCTGGTTAGAATGCCGCCCTGTCACGGCGGAGGTCGCGGGTTCGAGTCCCGTCCAGTCCGCATAAGCTCTAGAATTTTCTAGGGCTTTTTTGTTTTATTAAACATTATTTTATGAGCTGGTTTGTTTATATCCTTAAAAGCGATAAAGATGGTGATTATTATAAAGGGATTACAGAAGATATTCAACGAAGGTTAGATGAGCATAATTCAGGGGAATCATTTTTTACTGCAACTAAAATGCCTTGGCAACTAGTTTATCTTAAAGAGATGCCTAATAAACGTGATGCAATTATTGAAGAAAAACGCATTAAAAAACTGAATAAAAAATCTTTGGAAAAAATAATCAACGGTTAGAATGCCGCCCTGTCACGGTCTCGTTTTAGAACGAGACGGGTTCGAGTCCTCTCGTCCTTAGACGAGACAAGGAGTCTTAGTGTATCCACTGAGGCTTTTTTGTTTTATGAATTACCAACTTTATATCATCCAATCGCTTGTTGATGGTACTTATTACAAGGGTATAACCTGCGATATTGTAAAACGACTTGCTGCTCACAATAATGGCGAATCTCGATATACTTCGAACAAAATGCCTTGGAAATTAGTTTATATAAAAGCTATGCCTGATAAGACATCCGCATTGATTGAAGAGAAAAGGATTAAGAAGTTAAATCGCGCCTCTTTAGAGAAGTTGATATCTGTTTAGAATGCCGCCCTGTCACGGTCTCGTTTTGAGAACGAGACGGGTTCGAGTCCTCTCGTCCAGTCCGCACTCGTAAAGTGCAAACCCTTGATAGTTAATGCTTTCAAGGGTTTTTTATTTTAGAGGTACAATATAGGTACAACAAATTGTATCTTTATTACTTAATCAATCTTCTCAATTAATGCGATCGTCTGAATTTTAAGTTATCGTGTTTATTGAATACTTTTAGTAAAATTTTTTTTCATGGACAGCAATCAAGGAATAGTATATGTCTTAATTAACCCAGCTATG
>JBIIJE010000176.1:0-3083 GCA_044234005.1 Chitinophagaceae bacterium
AATCAGTTAAAACTAGAATGACGCAATTGTATTCCGTAACAGGTATTCCTTTACCGTTTGAGTGTATCTATGCCGCCAAAGTTTCTAACTTTGAAAAAGTTGAAAAGGCGCTCCATATTGCTTTTGGTCCAAATAGAATAAATCCTAATCGTGAATTCTTTGATATTGAATCATCTCAAGCTATTGCAATAATTAAACTTTTGGAAATTGAAGATGTTACTCCTCAAGTTTTTTCTGAAAAAGACCAAATAAGTGAAGGAGAACGGGATGCAGGAACTGCATACAAGAAGAAAAAGAGACCAAGACTAAGCTTCTCTCAAATGAATATACCTATCGGCAGTGAATTAATCAACACAACAAATGGCGAAATTGCTACAGTTTTAAATGATAGAAATATCAACTTTAGAAATGAATTACGTTCACTAACATTTGCTACTAAAATGATACTTGATAATTCTTATTTGACAAATCCTTGTCCATATTGGACTTATAACGGCAGACTACTAAGAGATATTTATAATGAAACCTATCCTATGGAAGAATAATTTCAGTATTCTCTTGAATCAGATTATACAATTGCCAGAACCTTTCAAGTTCTTCGATGCGTCCCTCGCTTCGAAGCATTATTTTGTTGCTTTCAGCAACTTGAAGAATTTCCGTGAAAACAATGTACTCCATGTCGATTGTTTTGTTGCTGTTAGCTATACCTAAATAACAGCGAAGCGAAAGACGCTTCTCAGAACGAGGAATAATCAATTGGGTGCGTAAACTGGTTACATACCTACAACCATATATTTGCTTCTAGATATCTTGAAATCATGAAGTATTCCCCACCAAATCAGCCTATGTTAAAACCAATAATCATCCCCAAAATTATTCAATATATCAAATGTTCTGCTCAGTGGCATGCACTAGGAGAGCCAACGCCTATTGATGACGGCCCAGGCCTTGCGATGTCTGAACTTGAAGAAGAAATACTTACTTCATTCGGGTTACCTTGTAATGCATTTTGTTATTCTAATATCATGCAGCAACAAGGCTTTGATGATAAGGATGCTGATCATCGAGCAGAGCTACTCTATGAACGATTGATTCATGAAGCTGAAACATTTTTATTATCTCCAGCAAAATCTGCTACTGAAATGCTCAAGAGCTACAAAGAAAATTGGACCATGGCACCGGATGCTTTGCCTTTTCTTGGGTTTGATTTCACACGTTATACAGGATTTCTATATCATGATATTTACCTCAGAGAAATTTGCAATGAAGAAGAGTTGCTTCAACATTTAAAGTTTGCCAAAGAATTTTGCCTTACTAAAAAGGTGTATATACCCTTTGAATTTGAGGCGCTGTTTGATGAACCTATTTATAAGCAATTGGAGGATGCCGGTTTGCCTTACTTAACTGAGTACTTAGATTATTTACTATATATTGCAAATACAAATGAATGGGATTTGGATACAAGTTATCTGCCTCCGCAAAATATTGATCAGGTTGATGATGAATTAATTCTTACAGAATTTTACATCTGTCGAATTGAGATTTTTAATGAAGATTCCGTTAGTATTGAAGTAATGATTTCAGAAGAAGATAACTTTCAAACTATAACCCTTTGGTGCGAATTGGAAAAAATGAATTATTTGTTGCGTTTTGCAAGTTATGTCTCTATGGTTACACATCTTCAAATATCCGATGACCATTGGAATGTCATTACATGTCCTTATGAGTATAATATGTTCAAAAACGATGGGCGCAACCATGAAATCAATCGTTGTCAGATTCGATTAGAGCGATTCATTTATAAGAAGAATGACCCCGATCCATTTCATTATCAGATTACAGAAATTATTCCACATACAAAAGTAGTTAAAGAAGTATGGGATGAAATTGATGATTTACCATTTTAAAACAAGAAATATAAGGGTTTATTAAACTACTCAGTAAGAGCCTTATTTTATAGCACAAATAAGGAGGATTATGACAATAGAACAATTTAAACAGAAATTATGTACGACCTCATAGGCGATATCCATGGTCACGCCGACCAACTTGAAAACCTGCTTCAAAAGTTAGGTTATAAAAAGGAACAAGGCATATATAAACACCCCGACAAACGAAAAGCTATTTTCGTTGGTGATTTCATCGATCGTGGACCTCAGATACGTGAGGCCTTGCATCTTGTGAAGGATATGTGCGATGTGGGTCACGCATTGGCCATTATGGGTAATCATGAGTATAATGCCATTTGTTTTCATACACCCCATACAGAAAAAGATGGATTTTTTCGCTCACATGACTTGAAGGAAATATCTCAGCATATAAAAACACTCGAGCAATTTGAGCAATATCCATCAGAATGGAATTACTTTTTAGAATGGTTTAAAACATTACCACTGTTTCTTGAATTACCTGAGATTAATGTGGTTCATGCTTTTTGGAATGATGATCATATAAATTGGATTAAAGAAAATTATAAAGGCATCACTACCGACTTTCTTAACATGGCTACAGATGCCAGTCATTCATCTGGTGTTTATCATATTATAGAGGAAACACTAAAAGGGAAAGAATGGACATTACCGGCTGGACTGGTCGTTTCAGATAAGGATGGCATACTTCGTACCCAATGTCGTATTAAATGGTGGATATCCATTGAGAAAAGAAAAACCTATGATGATATATTGATGCACTGTCCTGATGATCTTAAAAATAAGAAAATGAATTTTGAGGATAAGTTCCCATCATACACGAATTATAAACCTGTTTTCTTTGGTCATTATTGTTTGAACCAAGCTCCAAATATTATAAATACAAATGCTATTTGTCTTGATTATTGTATCGCAAATCTTGGGGTATTGGTGGCATGTAGGGTTGATATGAAGGATGAGAAAATTCATTCAATATTAATTTACTAATTCTATTAGATATTTAGGTTCTTCGAAGCGTCCCTCGTTTCGAAGCTTTATTTTGTTGCTTTCAGCAACTTAAAGAACTTCAATGAATACGATGTACCCCATATCGATTCGATTATCGCTACTGGCGATAAATAAATAACTGCGAAGCGAAAGACGCAGCGCAGAACG
>JBIIJE010000135.1:0-6548 GCA_044234005.1 Chitinophagaceae bacterium
AGATGTTTCATAGTGTCTTATCCTAAAATGAGGTTCCGACATTTTTGCTATTTTTCACCAACAATTTTGTTTTACTTCTTGCTGATGGTTCGGAGAACCAATATTATCTGTCGTTCGACATGCCGCTGCGCGAACATATCGAACAGCGTGGGTTGATGAAAACCCAATCCTTATCAACAAAATTCTCTGTCTTATCCAGTTCGTTACTGTATTTTTTTATCCTCGGGATAATATTTTTTAAAAACTCAATCATTTTAATGACATTGCTATTATTTTATTCTTCAACCCTAACCATCCCACTCATCAGCTTAGGTAAGAGTGTATCAGGGTTTCTAGTTATTGGATATGTTATTGGTTGATGTTTATCTTTTCTAACAAAGGTTCAGCTATATCCGTAAATTTTTCTACCAGTATGATGTACCCATTCCTTATTACAGAATTCAGTGCAAATATAGTTGCTGACGAATATGGTAAAAAGATGTATAACGTACCCCTTCCTTAGGACAGAATTCAGTGTAAATATAGTTGTTTTTTTAGATCGTGAAGCCTTGGTTTGTGTCTCACACACCATTTTGCAAATTCATACTCATTTGGGTGCGAAAGTGAACTTTAATATATAAATGAGCAACAGAAAATTAGCATACTAAAAACCATGCCGAACCCACAAGATGCGTTTCGGGCAAGTGGGGCTTTCGAGTTAGGATCAACTATTGTATTTTCAATTATCTTTGATTCTAATTTTAACTTTAGTGCTTTTAAACCCAAATTTTCGACAAGTGCAAACAAGTTACCTGAAATCCGAATGAACATTTAAGATATTGCTTATTTAATTACTCATATTTCAAAAGATTATTGTACAGATTATTTAGATGAATATAAAACTATAGCTCAGGATTAAATTTTAAATCATACATTAAACCAATATTAAAACAAATGGTCAATGCTTAAATTTTACATGATGCGTCTAATAACTTTCATCTTACTTCTTCTTGGGTCAATGAGTGCGTTCTCCCAAAGTATGTATTTCCCTCCTCTGAATCAAACCGATAATTGGGATACTTTATCGCCCACTCAACTGAGTTGGTGTCCATCACGCATTGATTCATTATATCTGTTTCTCGATCAAGAAAAAACAAAAGGATTCATCGTATTAAAGGATGGTAAGATTGTTTTAGAAAAATACTTTGGCACTTTCACACAAGATAGCATTTGGTATTGGGCTTCAGCTAGCAAAACACTGACTGGATTTATGATAGGTCAAGCGCAAGAACAAGGCCTCATTGATATTCAAAATCCAAGTTCGAATTACTTAGGAAGCGGCTGGTCAGCCTGCACCCCTTTACAAGAAAACGATATTAAAGTGATTGATCATTTACGAATGTCGACAGGCTTGAACGATAATGTTGCTGATAAAAATTGCGTAATAGATACTTGCCTCAAATATTTAGCACAGCCAGATATACGTTGGGCTTATCATAATGCACCCTACTTACTGCTCAAAACAATGATTGAAAACATTTCGCAACAATCCATAAATCAATTCACAACGGCACAGGTGAAAAACAAAATCGCTATGACGGGTATTTGGGCTGTTAGTAATGGAGAAGAGACGTATTACAGCAAAGTTCGCAGCATGGCTCGATTTGGTTTACTTATTCAGAATAATGGTATATGGAATAATGATACTTTATTGAAAAGTAGTACTTATAAGAATGCGATGCTCAATACATCTCAAACCATGAATCTATCTTATGGTTACTTGTGGTGGTTGAATGGCAAAGCTTCTCATATGCTGCCAGGTTTGCAAACAGTTTTTCCAACTTCTTTATGTCCAAACGCACCTACAGATATGATAGCAGCGATTGGTAAAAATGGACAATTAATTAGTATTGCTAAATCGAGAGGATTAGTTATAATTCGTATGGGAGAAGATGCTAATACAAACTCAGCAAATGTTTCAACAATTTTATTAGATGATATTTGGCAGCATATAAATGATCTAAATTGCGAGCCTACAAAAATTACGCCTGTTCAAAATGAAGTTCAGCTCATTCAAAATCCGGTTGTGAATACACTGAAATTTAGTTTAAGTTCAAAACAAAATTACTCGACTTCAATATTCAACATGCAGGGCAATAAAATTTACTACTCTAGCAATATAAATTTTATTGATATTTCATCATATAGTAAAGGAATGTATCTCTTGCAAGTGAGACAAGGAAGTAATAGTTTTACAAACAAATTTTTGAAAGAGTAGGTTTACCACCTTTTCAAAATATAGAATTCAGAGTTTTGATTTAGTTTGTTTTAAATCAAACTAAAAATAGATAAATGACTTTGTAAGTCAATTGGATTTGCTTAGCAAATAATCTTTACAGCCAAAAACGAAAACAGTATTATTAGATGAAAAAATTACCAAACAATTAAAGTGAATAGCAGAACAAGCTTTAATCTTTTCAAAAGCTTAAAAAAATACAAGCCATGCATAGAAAACACCTCGCTCATTTAGTCCTACAATTCCAAATAAGAAATAATTAATCCCAAAGTACGTAATTAGAAACTGAATGACAGGTACATTTTTATCAGCAAGGTGGGAAAATTTAATTATGGCTAATTATTCAATAGATCCAGAATTACTAACTCCATATTTACCTAAGGGCGTTGAATTAGATTTTTATGAGAATAAAACTTTTGTAAGCTTGGTAGGTTTTATGTTTAAGAAAACTAGCTTATTCCAAGTTCCTATTCCTTTGTTGGGAACCTTCGAGGAAATCAATTTGCGTTTTTATGTAAAGAAACTAGAAGGGAATACAGTAAAAAGAGGTGTGGTGTTTATTAATGAAACGGTGCCTTACAAAATTGTTGCATGGTTAGCCAATCAACTTTACAAGGAACACTACATCGCTATTCCAACTAAGCATACAATAGAAATTTCTAATCTTTCCAAGGACATTACTTATCAATGGAAAATAAACAATGAATGGAATCATATCTCTGTGAATGCGAGTGTGGAAAATAAAGAAATGGAAGTTGGAAGTATTGAAGAATTCATATTCGAGCATTACTATGGATATACGAAAATTGATGAACAGTTATCGCAAGAATACCGCGTAAACCACACTCGTTGGCAAGTTAATCATGTACAAGAATATTCTATTAACTGCAATTTTAGGGCCATGTATGGAAATAGTTTTTCCATATTAAGTAATCATAAACCACATTCAGTCATACTAGCAGAAGGATCCCCTATCACAGTTGATTGGAAGCGAATATCATTTTAAATACTTACAATGGAACAATTAGAAATTGACAGAATTATTGAAATGGCTTGGGAAGACAGAACACCATTTGAAGCCATTAAAACACAATTTGGTTTTTCTGAGGCAGCAGTCATTGCATTAATGAGAAAGGAATTAAAACGCCGAAGTTTTAATATGTGGAGAAAGAGGGTGAATAGTGGGGTAAGTCAAAAGCATGCTCGGAAGAGGAATCCTGAGATCTCACGCTTTAAATGCACACTACAAAGAACTATTTCCTTAAATAAAATAAGTAAAAAATAAATGAACTTAAAGTTCGAAACAGAATATAAAACGATACTTGAAAAAGTAGATCAAATTGATCCATTAAAATATGGACTCACACGTAATTATATCGACGGTGCGGTTACCTATTTATCACCTTACATTTCTCGGGGTGTAATCAGTACGAAACTAGTGCTGGAATCCGTTTTGGGAAAAGGTTATAAAATTTATCAAATAGAAGCATTCATAAAAGAATTATGCTGGCGCGATTACTTTCAAAGAGTAGCACAGGTTAAAAATATAGATGTGGCTATTAAACAAGAACAGTCATCTATCTTAAATAAAGAAATTCCTTCCCGAATAATTCATGCAACCACTGAAATAGAAGTAATAGATGTTGCAATTAGACAATTATACGAAACAGGCTATATGCACAACCATTGCAGAATGTATACAGCCTCATTAATATGTAACATAGCTCAATCGCATTGGCTACATCCCGCTCAGTGGATGTACTATCACTTAATAGATGGCGACTGGGCAAGCAACGCTTGCAGCTGGCAATGGGTAGCAGGTGCTAATAGCAATAAAAAATATTATGCCAACCAAGAAAACATCAATAAATATTGTTACACCAATCAACGCGATACATTTTTAGATAAGACCTATGAAATGCTCGAAGCGATGGCCCCTCCTGCCGAGTTAATGGACACGGAAATATTACCTCTTCTATTAGGACTCCCGGAAACTTCTGTTACCTTCATCAATCCAGAGCTCCCCACTTTCATTTACAATTATTACAATCTCGATCCATTGTGGGCTAATAACGAGTCGGGGAATCGAATCTTACTCATTGAACCCGATTTCTTTAAAAAATATCCAGTAAGTAAAAAGTGTATGGATTTCATGTTAGAACTTAGTCAAAATATAAAGGACATACAGATTTACACAGGTAGTTTTCAATCTTTTATTGAAAGATATAAAGCCGATAATATTTACTTCAAAGAACATCCGCTTAATATTGGTTATGTAGGAAACCAAGTTGGACGAGATTGGATTACAGAAGAAGTAATAGGCTATTACCCTTCTTTTTTCGCCTATTGGAAACAAGTATCAAAGAAGCTAAATTTAAAATACAGTGATAATTAATAAACAAGACATAGAAGAATTTGAACAACGCTTCAGAACGGCTTTTATTAATTCATTGGCTGGTTTTCGGCAGGCCGTATTGGTGGGATCTAAATCAACTAATGGCTATTCGAATTTAGCCATATTTAACTCGTTGATACATTTAGGAGCGAATCCAGCACTGTTTGGATTAATCAACAGACCGGATATTGTGCAAAGAGATACCTTACAAAATATCCAATCAACCAAAGAATATACTTTGAATTACGTTGGATCCTCACTTTTCGAAAAAGCGCATCAAACATCAGCAAGATATGATAAACATATTTCAGAGTTCGAGGCGGTGGGTTTAGAAGAAGATTACTCTTCATCAAGTAAAGCTCCTTTCGTAAAAGAGGCAGTGGTAAAAATAGGTATGCAGCTTGAAGAAATTATTCCAATACCAACGAATGGAACCATTTTAATTATTGGTAGCATTAAACAAATTGAAATTGATGATAGCATCGTTGGAACAGACGGATTTGTTGATTTATCAAGTAAAGACGTCTTAATTAGTCAAGGACTTGATGCATATTTTGCATCGAAATTAATAGGCAGATTACCTTATGCCAAACCTTAATTGAATATGTCAATTCAAACAGAAATTTCATTAAACAAAAAAGAAATCGTGATTGTTTGGCTCAAACGGGATTTACGTTTCACAGACCATGAGCCAATGTATGTTGCCTTAAAACAAAACCTCCCAGTTTTGCTCATGTATTGTTTTGAACCCTCAATTATGAATTACCACGATAGCGATCTAAGGCATTGGAGATTTGTTTATCAATCTATAGCGGATATGCAAACAAAGTTGACAAAGTACCATACAAGCATTGCAGTGTTTCATGGTGAATTTTTATCAACACTCAAAGCACTAACAAAATATTACACGATAAAAAGTATTTTCTCACATCAGGAAATTGGCAATCGAAAGACCTATGACAGAGATATTCATGTTCAAAAATTCTGTATTGATTCTCAAATAAAGTGGACGGAGTATCAAACCAACGGCATTGTTCGAAAATTAAAATCAAGGAAGAACTGGGAAAAACTTTGGAAAGAAAAAATGGAAGAGTCCCCGAAACTAATTGATGAAGAAAAGTGGCATTTCATGCAATTAGAACCTCATGTTTACGATACACTTAAAGGCCCATCATTGAGCGATGAAATCACCACGAATCATCCATCTTTTCAACCTGGCGGAGAAACAAATGCGTGGAAATATTTAGATAGTTTTCTAACTCAGAGACATATCAATTATTCTAAGCACATTTCCAAACCAGCACTTAGTCGAAAAAGTTGTAGTCGTATTTCACCCTATCTTAGTTATGGAAACATAAGTATGCGGATGGTTTATCAGCACACCATGAAGCACGCTGAATCCTCGAAAAATAAAAGAGGACTATTAAATTTTATTTCTCGATTACATTGGCACTGTCATTTTATTCAAAAATTTGAAGACGAATGTCGGATGGAATTTGAAAATATTAATAGTGCTTATGACAACCTAGTGAAAACGAAAAATGAAGAATACATTTTAGCTTGGCAAATGGGCAAAACTGGTGTACCAATTGTAGATGCCTGTATGCGCTGCTTAATTGAGACAGGATATATTAATTTCAGGATGAGAGCTATGGTCGTTTCTTTCTTTGTATTTAATTTATGGCAGGATTGGCGTGAACTACATTATCTAGCAAGACAATTCTTGGATTACGAGCCAGGTATTCATTACCCACAATTACAAATGCAATCGGGAGTTACAGGAATTAATACGATTCGCATTTATAATCCAATAAAAAATTCAAAAGAACATGACCCAGAAGCTGTTTTTATAAAAACTTGGATTCCGGAATTAAAAAA
>JBIIJE010000036.1:0-21849 GCA_044234005.1 Chitinophagaceae bacterium
CCAATTGGATTTGGTTTCTGGCTTGGTTAGTTTTAGGTTTAATCGTCTATTTCGCGTATGGATTTAGGAATAGCAAACTTTCTTCTAAGCAAAATTTGAAATAAGCCAGTCTGTAAATTTTGATGTTAATTTTTCAGTACTTTTTTTACTGATTTAAGTCCATTTGTTTCAATTTGTATTAAATAAATTCCATCGCTATAGTCTCTTAGTGAAACATTTGTTCTTTCAGATTGCGTTCTAAATTCATTCAATTTCAAACCTTGCATATTATAAATGCTAATGGTACTCACTTGTTTTTTGGCATTTAGAATCAAAATATATACGTCCCCATTTGTTGGATTAGGATATAGCTGAATTTCTGGTGACTTAATAAAAGAAGCATTTGCTAGAGGCTCAGCGCACCCTCCTGTCAAGGTCCATTTTGAATCCAACCAAGCTAATCTGGCTTTGATAAAGGCCTTCAAGTTCGCTATTTCTTCTGCATGATTCAAAGCCATAGGTGTAGGCTCATTATTGATAGGCACGTTCCAAATAGGCCAAAGAGCAAAATTACGTGTCAATGCGTTTTGTGCATTTGCATAGATAGAAATTGAATCAATAATTGCAAAAATCTTTACGGTATCAAGTATTTGTCCAGGCTTTCGTAAGTGGTAATAACGACATCTTAGCTCACGATTGAAAAAAGTATCTTGAGCTAATTTCTCATACCAAAACGGAACCAAGCGAATTTCAGTATTACAATGTGAATTTAAATTGTAACAAAAACCGGTGTCTAAATCGCCTTGACAATTTTTAGTATTGCGCCACGCTGCCTCTGCACCCCACAAGGGCCCAATGCGAAGTTTTTTACCTTTATCTTTATATAAATAGGTATTAATTCGGTATGCTTCTTCATTTTTACTGACTTCTTGCGTAATGATATAATCTATGAAACTTCCATCACCAAAAAACCTTCGCCAACCTAGCGTAGTATCCTGAAAATTGCTTGCGTTCATGGCAGTCTCGAAACTATCCACATAGGCTTTGATATAATCTTTTTGTACTTGAGTTAAATCGCTGCTGTTAGGAGATTCATAAGTAAATTCAATTACTTGCGTGGTAGCATTTGGTGGCGCAATTGAGCTATTCCAGTTTGCCCCGCCTCCATTATCAATCTTGAAAATGTATCCTCCAGTGAGCTCTTCACCAGACACATCCAAATTGGTTAAATTAGCAATGTCAACACGCATAGAATCTCTTTTGATTCGTTCTCCAATAAGATAAACTCCTTTGTATGTTGTATCTATAATTAATTCGCATAAACGCATACGAGGTGCATATCTACCCATTCTTTCGTGCAACTGATACGAGAGCATGTTTCTTACAAAGGAACGATCTGCGTAAGATGAAATAAGCACCCAATCATTTTCTGCTGGCAAGCCCAAAATACTCACATTTTGACTTACAGTAGGTGAACTCCAAGTTTCGAATGAGTAAGAAGATTTAGGACTCACTATGCTTCCACGCAATTCGACCCCTATCATACTCGTAAATTGTGGCACATCTGTAGGAGCATTTACCCCTGACACATTATTGATAATAGTCATAGTCGCTTGTGTTTGCGAGCTAATAATTGGAGTTGTTGTAGCAATTCTAACAATAGGTAAATTGGTTGTTGTTAGCTGGGCTAGCGATGAAAGGGAGAATAACATGGCTACCGTAAAACCCCAAATCCTGTGAATATATCGAAACATGATAAAATTTATTTCTCGCAATATTAAGCATTCATCGCAAATAATAATTTAATAACTATAGCCCTTCGATAAAAAAAGTTGCGAAATTTCGTTTTTAAGCGACCAATCACTAACTTCGACATAAAGTTTTTCGTCTAGAATCTCAAACTCAATAAAATAAATGATGCTAAAAAAATTATACGCTCTATTTTTTGCAACTATATGCAGTTTCTCCGCAAATTCCCAATTCTTAATTAACGAGTATTCTTGCTCTAATGTCAATACTACATTGGATGCATACAATGAATATCAGGATTGGATTGAATTATACAATCCTACTGGAACTAATGTTAATCTTACGGGGTATTGGCTAAGTGATGACCCCGGAAATACTTTGAAATGGCAAGTGCCAGCGGTTGGCCCAAATTTAAATGCAGGAGGCTACCAAATGATTTATTGTAGCGGAAGAGGAACAGTCAATGGAGCTCAAATTCATCCAGATTTTCGTTTAACCCAAGCCAAAGGCGAGTGGATAATTATTAGTGATCCAAGTGGTGCGCTGGTTGATTCTGTTAAACTTCGCCTTACGTTAAGAGGTCATTCGCGTGGAAGAGCTACAAATGGGGCTCCAAGTTGGAGTGTATTCACCACACCCACAGCCAATGCAAGCAATAATACAGCAACAGGCTTTACAGCTTATGCTACCAAACCTATTTTCGATTTAGCACCTGGCGTTTATACAAGTGCTCAAGTTGTAAATTTATCCTCACCAGATCCAAATGTAACTATTCGCTACACGACTGATGGAAGTGTTCCAACCGCTGCATCAACTGCTTTCACAGCTCCAATAGCTATCACAACCGGTGCGGGCCCATTGGCTACTGTTATCCGTGCGAGAGCTTTTAGCACAAATGCAAATATCACTCCTAGTTTCGTTGAAACAAATACCTATATCACCAATGAAACAACCACGATGAATATTATTTCTATAAGTGGTTCTATGAATAATTTGTTCGGTTCTGGTGCTGCTCAATGGGTATCTTATGAGTTTTTTGATAATAACTATAACTTCATCGAAGAATTTGAAGGATTTGCCCGTAGACATGGACATGATTCTTGGGCATATGCACAAAAAGGATTTAAAATTTATGCTTCAGACAAAACTGGCTACCAAGAAGAATACAAACACAAATATTTCCGCACGAGCACAAGAGATAAATTTGATATGTTACTTTTTAAAGCAGCTGGATCAGATAATTACAATGGAAATAACTGGAGTGCACCTGCACATATGCGTGATGCCTTTTGCCACACCTTGGCGGAAAAATATAATTTAAAAATGGATTTCCGTAGGTATGAACCTACAATTGTTTATATAAATGGTCAGTATTGGGGTGTTTATGAAATTCGTGAAAGAGTCGATAAAGACCATATTGATTATTACTATGGTAAAAACGAAAATGAAATTGACTATATTAAAAATTGGGGCGGTTGGCAGGCTGCATATGGTTCTACTCAAGGTTGGACAAATTTAGTACAGTATATTACTAACAATAGCATGGCAGTGCCAGCTAACTATCAAGTAGTAAAAGATAGCTTAGACATCGTAAGTTATTGTCAGTACATGATTTTTAATCAATATGTTGTAAACTCAGATTGGTTAAATTGGAATACAAGTTGGTGGCGCGCAAGAGGTAGTAATCCAATTAAATGGCGCTACTCCTTATGGGATAATGATAATACTTTTGATCTAGGGCAAAACTATACTGGTTTAGGTTCAACTACCTTTACCAATGACCCTTGTGATATGACCACTCTTTTCCAAAATCCAAATCAAAATAGTCCAAATAATGCGCATGCCTTTATTTTCAATAGACTAAGTAATAATCCAGAATTTGTAGCAACCTATCAACAACAATGGTTAGATATGCTAGCAGGACCATTTGAATGTACCAACATACAAAAACACTTCGATTCCATCAAGGCTATCATAACACCAGAAATGCCGCGACAATGTATCAGGTGGAATACCGCAACAGGTAGTACCATTGCAGGTTGGAATGCTGAAATTGCTCATTTACAAGCTCAAATTACGGGTAGATGTAATTTTATAGCAGGCGCCTTAGCAGATACAAATTGCTTTGGTTTAAACCCTCAAGTTCTCAAGCTTAATGTTGATCCTCCGAATATCGGCAACATAACACTGAACGGAGATTTGAAATCTCCTTATGTTTGGTCTAAGTTGATACAAGCTGATTCATTTTATAACCTGAAGGCAAATGTTACGGCGGGTCCCTATTGGACATTTGATTATTGGTCAAAACAAAACGCACTCAATTCTTTTGTACCAAACACTACAACTGATTTAGTAACATTCAATTTTGAGGATAAAGATTCAGTGGTGGCGCATTTCAAGTACTTTAATTTCGATTCTTTAGATGTGACGTTCAACGTAAACCCTCCAGGTTCCGGTACAATTAGCTTGAATGGTAATGTAATTCCAGCTTACCCCACAACTATAAAATTGGATAGAAGATTTCAGTATGATATTGTTGCTTCGCCCACTGCGAGCTACAAATTTTTAGATTGGCAAAAAAATAATTTCACAACTACAATTACACCAGATCAATTAACCCGCCTTGCTAAATTTAATTATGATGCCGTTGAAACTATCACAGGAAATTTTGAATTTATTCCACCGCCACCGCCATTACCTGAATTAACCGGAAATGAAATAGGTGTATTTGTGCCTAATGCGTTCTCACCAAATGGAGATGGAAAGAATGATTTACTAAATGTAAGAGTAGGCAAAGATGTAATTGGTATCGATTTTTCAATTGTTGACCGATGGGGTAAAACAATTTTCAATACAAATCGCTTAACCGAAGGTTGGGATGGAAAAATAAAAGGAAGACCAGCAGATGTTGGAACTTATCAATACTTACTGAAAGTTCGTTTCCGTAACCAAACTACTCAAACTTATAAAGGAGATGTTTCATTAATCAGATAAAAACGGATTTTACTATACTCAAACCACTGCTTAAATGCAGTGGTTTTTTTTATTATTAATACCTTTATCCTGTGTCAAAAAATAATATACTTTATTGCTTAGTACTAATGCTACTAATTGCAGTTACCGAAAAAAGTATTGGAAAAATTCGTGAGCAAAGACATCTCTATACGGCGATGCATATAGACCAAGAAAATATTATTTGGTTTGGCACACCAACAGGTTTATTTCAATGGCAACAAACTGCCACGAAAAAAATAAATATTGGGAGAACCCTACCGATCAGATTTATTGCTTCGACTCAAGAATCCTTAATTCTTGTAACATCGCAAGGTAAAATATTTACATTCCATAAGAATAAAAAGCAACTTGATTCAGTTTACGATTTTCATGTTGATCCAATAGACTTACAACCTAATCTTGATTCAGGATTTACCTTGATACTAAAAAATAAAACTTCTTTTATTTGTAAGTTCATTAAAGGAAAATTCAGTTTTTCAAAACCTGCTCTGCAAGACAATATCGTTAAAACGGTAAGCTTAAAAAACAAAATCATCATATTCAACAAAACAACGCAAACCATATCGAGTGCAAATAAAGCTTCACTGAAAGACACGAACCAATTTTCAATGGGAAAAAAGAGTATCGCCTATGTAAATGACTTATGTGGTTTTAGGAATCATTTAGGATTAGCCACCTCGAAAGGAGTTGTATTACTCGATACAAATTGGGAAGTAGTTTATCGGGAAATGGAACAATTTGAATTTGAACAAATTGAAAAAGACCAATTTGGGTTTATGTGGTTGCGTAATAAAAACTCCATCTTCTCAAATCTCGGAGAGACTTTTATGTTGAGCAATAAATCGCAAGAAATTAGTGTTGATACAAATACATTTATTCATCATCAGGCACAATTTAATTATTTGGCAAAACGATTGGCATTTAATGCTGACATCAACGCATTAGCTTCACAAAATATTAAAGTTGCCCATGATAAATATCACCAAGATTGGATTAGCAAAAAACAAAATGGCATTCACATTTTAGGTCTGAATAATATTAGTCAGATCTCACATAGAACAGGATTAAGCAGCCAACAAATAATTGATATAAAACCAGTTGGAGATTATATGGCTGCATTATCGGATTATAATTTAGATATCATTAATCCCATTAATTTTCAAGTAGTTCGTTTAAGTATTCCAGAATTAGGAAAAGAAGAAAAGGTAACCAAATTGATTGCTGTCTCAAACCAACCTAATCAACTAATAATTGAAAGCAACGTAAAACAAATAATTTTTCAGTTACCCATGAAGGTTCTTAAAACAAATACTCCTGTGGTAATAGATGAAGTATTTGTAGTGGATGAAATTATTGATACCCAACAAACGAAATTTAATTATGAAAAGAACTACTTCAAATTTAATTTTCATAGCCGAGACAACATAAATGAGGTGATTTTTTTCAGGTATAAACTCCAAGGATTGAATGATGTATGGGTTAATACAAGCGAACAAAATGTAACTTTCCCAAGGTTAAACGATGGGGAATATAACTTTATCGTGCAAGCCTCTACTGATAAAAACTTTAACCTTTCGAGTGAAACAAGTTATAAGTTTACCATACAAAAACCATTTTGGAAACAAGCTTGGTTTCTTCTAGGCTGCAGTTTAATGATGGTGTCAATTATTTATTATCTTATTCAATTACGAGATACAAATTTACATCGCGAAAAAGAATATGCGAAAGAAAAAGCCATTGCTGAATTTGAGACTTTAAAGCAACAAGTGAATCCTCACTTTCTATTCAACAGCTTTAATACCTTAATTCAGCTCATAGATGAAGATAAAAATAAAGCCATTAATTATACCCAACAATTAAGCGACTTCTATCGTTCGCTTTTATCCTACAAGGAAGTTCAATTAATCAGTTTAGAGGAAGATTTAAAACTGATGAATAATTTTATAGCAATTCATAAAACAAGAGTTGGGAATAATTTAAATTTAATAGTCAATATTCCTTCCACTAAACGTGATGAACTGATGCTCCCACCTTTAACACTACAACTACTCGCTGAAAATGCCATTAAACATAATGTAATCAGTAATACAAAACCATTGCTTATAAATATTTATATAACTGAAAATTCGATTCATTTTATCAACAACTTAAATAACAAAGATCAGCAAGCTACTGGCAAAAAAATAGGCTTAGAGAATATAAAAAACAGATGTAAATATTTTAGTAAAACCGAAATAATAATTCGAAAAGATGAAGACAACTTTGAAGTTATATTACCCTTTATTTCTAATGCTCAACTTTCTTACTAAAAAATAAATTTATGAAAGCACTTATTATTGAAGATGAAAAACCAGCCGCAAGACGTATAACACAATTATTAGAAGAAGTAGATCAAGCAATTGAAATAATAGCTATTCTCGATTCAATCGAATCTTCCGTGAGTTGGCTTAAACAGCATCCTAAGCCAGAAATAATATTTATGGATATACATTTAGCCGATGGCTCAAGCTTCGAAATCTTTAAACAAGTAATTATTACATCGCCTATCATTTTTATAACGGCTTATAATGAATACGCACTAGATGCTTTTAAGGTAAATAGTATTGATTATTTGCTCAAGCCACTCAAAAAAGTAGATTTAGAATTAGCCATTTTAAAATATAAAAATTTGCAGCTAAGTTTTTCGTACATTCCTATTGAAAATTATATTCAAAGTACAAGTAAACAATTTAAAGATAGATTTGTGGTTAGGCTTGGCAATAAAATCATTGCACTCAATATTGATGACATTGCCTATTTCTACTCAAAAGATAAATTAAGTTTTATTGCAGATAGAACAGGTAAAAGTTTTCCAGTTGATTTAAGCCTAGATAAATTAGAAACTTTGCTCAACCCCCAACATTTTTTTAGAGTCAACCGACAAATTCTAGCACATTCATCGGCCATAAAAGAAATTCATACAAGCAGTAAGTCACGCATTCAATTAGAATTATCACCCAGCTCACCCATTGAAGCTATTATTAGTAGCGAAAGGTCGTCTTTTTTTAAAAGATGGTTACGTCATGAAAACATATGATTCATGGATTAAATTAATTTCTAATTCGTGAGAAAAGTTATATTTACAATGTATTTGTCCGCATATGTTAAAAAAAATCAATCTTCTTATTTTATCTTTCTTGTTCTTCTTGAGTCTTTTTGCTTGTGTGAATAATAAAAGAGAAACTATATTGAAGCAAGTTGGGATTTGTGATACTATTAATACATCATACAAGCAAATAATTGTGCCTATTCTTACGACGCAATGCAATTCCCAAAACTTATGTCATGGCGCAAATCCTGGATCTATATCTTTAGAAACATACCAAGCGGTTAAAGATAATTATACGTCTATACTTGAAAGAATTAAAAGACAACCTGGCGCTGGAGGCTTTATGCCAAAGGATAATCAAAAAGTGAGTGATTGCGACATAAATAAAATTCAAACCTGGGTAAATAGAGGGGCGTTAGAAAATTAGAATATGGGAAAAAAAAGCAACATACTGCTAGCCTTAATACTTATAGCTGCTATAGGGGTATTTGTCACTTATAAATTTATATTCAAAGCAAACGATGATCTATCAAATGTGAAACCAAGTTCGAGCTTCAGTTTTGGAACATTGATGGATAAGACTGTGAATGATACATCGAGTTTACATGAATTAAATAATAAAGTAGTAGCTGTAACAGGCAATTTACTTAAAATGAGTAAAGACTCCACTTCAACCACACTAGAAATCGGTGAAACAAATTCTAACTCAAGTATTATTTGCCAAATAGACCCTAGATACTTGAATGATTTTTCAAATGTTAAAGAAGGTGATAGTCTAAATATAAAAGGTAAAATTGCCGGTTTTACCATTGATACTGACCTAGGTTTAGGCAATACCATTCAAATGATATTTTGTGTTAAAAATAATCCATAAAAAATTAATAAATTAAAACTCTTAAAAAATAATATCATGAAAAAAATAATCATCGCAATACTTGCTCTTGCTAGCTTACAAGTAAATGCCCAAAAATTTATGACCAAAACAGGAAGTATTAACTTTAGTGCAAGCAGTCCAATTGAAAAAATAGAAGGCAATAATAAATCTGCAGCGTGTTTGTTAGATTCAAAAACAGGCAATATCGACTTCGTAGTTCAAATCAAAAGTTTTATTTTCAAGCAACAATTGATGCAAGAACATTTTAACGAAAACTACATGGAAAGTGATAAATTTTCAAAAGCAACTTTCAAAGGAAATTTCAATAATTTAACTTCTATCAATTTTACAAAAGATGGTGAATATCCAGCATCAGTTTATGGCAAGCTTACTATTCATGGTGTTACTAAAGACATTAAATCGACAGGTACAATAACTATTAAGAATGGCAAACCTACCTTAATCTCCAACTTTTCTATCAAGCTATCAGATTATGGTATAGAAATACCAGGAGCCGTTCAAGATAAGATAGCGAAAGAAGCAAAAATAAGTTTAAATTGTTCGTTAGACGCCATGAAGTAATTACCACTCACTTAAAAAAAGTAATCACCGTGCCTATCATTCTGATGGGCATTTGTTTACAAAACAATCCCACATGAATAAGATTCTTACAATAGCTTTCGTTTGCTTTTTAGGGCTGACTTTTACCACGAAAATATTTGCTCAAGATAGTGAGCTAGATAGTTTGCTCAATAATGATAAACCAGCTAAAGAGTATATAAAAAATGCTTTCAAATCGTCGCGAGTAATCAATGGCCATTCTATGGAAATGATAGGAAAAGGCGTTTTAGATTTTCGCATTTTGCATCGTTTTGGTAATATTGATGGAGGTTTTCGTGAGCTATTTGGTTTAGACCAGGCATCCATGCGTATGGGCTTCGATTATGGTATAAGTAAAAATTTTACATTAGGTATAGGACGAAGTACATTCCAAAAAGAAATTGACGGATTCGCGAAATATAGAATTATACATCAATCCAAAGGTGAAAAATCGATTCCGATTTCGTTAATTTTAACAAGTGGATTTACGTTAACTACTGTAAAAATTGAAAATAAGGAACTGAATAAATTAGAAAATAGATTAGGCTACTATCATCAAGCTATCATAGGAAGAAAATTTGACAATTTCACCTTGCAGCTCTCTCCTACCCTTGTTCATCGCAACTTGGTTCCAAGGAATCAAGATAAAAACAATATGATTGCGGTTGGTATAGGCGCTCGTGTAAAACTGACCAATCGTATGGCGCTTATACTCGATACTTACCCGATATTAGCAGGGGCTTCGAAGGATGCAAATAAAATGCCTATTTCGCTTGGAATTGATATCGAAACAGGTGGACATGTATTCCAATTGCATGTTACGAACACACGTGGCATGAATGAAAAAGCCTTTATCAGTGAAACTAATCAGACTTGGGGAAAAGGTCAAATTCAATTTGGGTTTAATTTATCACGTGTATTTACAGTGGTAAAAAACACGGATACCAGCTGGTAGCTTTAAGCCATAGTGTAACTCAAACTTCGCAGTTGCAAATGCAAACTTCAAATTTTAAGTTTAGATTATTCTAACATCAATTTGCAAGAATTTTCGAATGTAGTTTTTTTACTAAGCTATTATTATATCGTGTATTTAACCTATTAAAACGTCAATACGTCTTGTTTATGACTCAATATGAAATAATTGTTAAGGAATTGTACTATATTGGCTTCGCAAAAATAAATGCGTGAAATCGAATCATGTTCAATACATAGAAAAAATACTTGATACGTTTGAAAGCGTATCACTCAATCAGTTAGATAGTGTTGAATTACAAAATCGGATTGACACAAAATATGTACTTACTTTAGAACAATTAGCAGCCCTATTGGAAGGCATTCGCGAAGAACAATTCGTATTAACGATAGAAGAAAATCGAATTTTCAATTACAAAACCATTTATTATGATACGCCTGATTATCAGTTTTATAAGGATCATCACAATGGTTGCGTAAACCGTGTAAAAGTGCGCAGCCGAAAGTACGTTGAGAGTAATTTATGCTTCTATGAAATAAAACGAAAACTTTTTGGCACACGAACAGATAAACAAAGGATGAAAATCTCAGAACTATTTGAAAGTATATCACCTGAATCATATGATTTGATTCAATATAAAAGACTGAATCAAAAACCAATAGAAAAAAAACTTACTAATTATTTTAAGAGAATAACTTTAACAAACAAAAAATTTACAGAACGAATAACCATAGATTTGGAAATACGGTTCGAAAATGAAACTAATTCTATTGAGCTCCCACATATTGTAATCGTTGAAGTAAAGCAAGGCAAGACAGACGTATTTAGTAGTACTATACAATGTCTTAAAAAATTGCGCATACACGAAAGTGGCTTTAGCAAATATGTAATTGGGGTGTCATTACTAGAATCTGATATTAAAAAGAATAACTTCAAGCCTTTACTCCTAAAAATTAACAAACTAAAACAATATGCAAAACATTGAGCGAACAGCTAAAGAAATTAAAGACTCATTAAAAGCACTTAGCAACAACGATTTCTTTTCCGAAGGTACAAGTGTAGCAACCTCATCATTTGATTATATCGAATTGCTTTCTCGATTTGGAGTTAATATATTAGCGATTTTTATACTGATCCGATTGATCTATTATCCAACTCACAAGAATAAAGATTTCCTTTTTACATTTTTCATTTTCAATCTAGTAATTTTCCTCTTATTAAGCACCACCAAATTAAAACCAGGTTTTGCTTTTGGTTTACTTGCCATTTTTTCTATCATGCGGTATCGAACTGTAACGGTTCCTATTAAAGAAATGGGCTACTTTTTTATCTGCTTGGCCTTGGGTATGATAAATGCCTTATCGCTTGTTCAAGAGGGCTATTGGATTATGATTGCTTGTAATGTCGCCATATTAGCACTCACAATCATATTAGATAGATTCATCAATTTGACACATGAAAATGTAAAAGAAATCACTTACGAACGAATTGATTTAATCACTCCAGAAAATAGAACAGTTATGATGGATGATTTAAAAAAGCGAACAGGATTACCCATTCATCGTTTAGAAGTTAGGAATATTAACTTTTTACGTGACACCGCTAAAGTTGCCATTTTCTATCATGCAAAAGACAATGAAAATACATCTGCAATCACTGGCGACGACGACTAATTTTCATGGCTCAGTTCCATAAGTTCCGATTGTCTAAATTCTCTTTCAAGTAATAAATCATTACTTTTGAGTATTTCATTTACATATCCACATAATGATTTCGAGTCAAGAATTAAAAAAATTATTTGCTAAGTTTAATAAACTCAAAGTATTTGTTGTTGGCGATGCAATGATAGATAAATACTGGTTAGGAGATATTGACAGAATTTCGCCAGAAGCTCCAGTTCCAATCGTAAATATTCATGCTAAAGAATCTCGACTTGGTGGCGCTGCAAATGTCGCCCTTAACTGTATTGAATTAGGTGCAAGTGTGCATTTATTGACCGTCTTAGGCAATGACACAAATGCAAAAGATTTATTGAACTTATTAAAAGAAAAGGGCATTGATACAAATTGTTGCCTACAAAGTAAGACAAGAAAAACAACAGCAAAAACACGTGTTATAAGTAAACATCAGCAAGTGATTCGTATAGATGAAGAAATTACAAGAGCTTTATCTATTCAAGATGAACATCGTTTTATCGACACATGCCTTCGCGCTATTCAAATTGAAAAACCTGATGTATTAATATTTGAAGATTATAACAAGGGCGTATTAAAGGAAAATGTAATTGAAAAAATAATTGTGCATTGTAAACATGTTGGTGTTTGTACGGCTGTTGATCCTAAAAAGGAAAATTTCTTGAATTATATAGGTGTTGATATTTTCAAACCCAACTTGAAAGAAATTAAAGAAGCCATGCATATGACTTTTAATAAAATTGACTTACCCTCTTTAAAAAAGGCGCATCAAGCACTCCAACAAAAACTAAATCACCGCGTTACTTTACTAACTCTATCAGAGCACGGCATATTTACACAAGATGAAAAAAATGCATTCCTCAACCAAGCTCATATTCGAAATATTGCCGATGTGTCAGGAGCAGGTGATACGGTAATCGCAGTTGCATCTATGATTTATACAATAACGGGTAACATACAGCTAATGTCAACTATCGCCAATTTGGCTGGAGGTTTAGTTTGTGAAGAAGTTGGGGTTGTGCCAATAGATAAAAAGAAACTACTAGCAGAAGCAATATCTGTGTTAACCGAATAACATGATGGATGAAAATTTTGAACTTAATCTCGTGCCCTAGTTTCAAGTGTAGATATCGAAGGAAATTTCTTATACCGATTAGACAAATATAATAGATTAAAATTTCGTTCCTCCATTGAATCTAAACATTTGTATCCATCGGCATTTACCATTTTCGTCAAGCGAAATGTGTAATATAAAATTAATGTCAAAATGGTATTAATTAAACAATTAAATCTTTGATATATAAATGATTAGGATTAGATCGTCCCTCTGACGTAGTAATTTTTACAACAGACTGCTTTCCAATATTTTGCAAGTCTGTCTTCAATGTAGAGCAGACTACAATTGAATAGACAAAAATAAAAAATTTGTATATACTTAATTTCGAAGTCATTCGGAATGCTTCTTTAATCAAAGCGTGGTAGAAAATTTTAGAACATTTCTCTAAGATGCAAGCAATAGCTCGCATTCGATGTTGAAAAAAATACTTTTTTTTATTTACACGCAAGTAATCATTTAAATTGTTTTTATAATTATATTATATATTTAAACCTAATCAAATATTAGATAAAACATAAAATAGGGTTCTCAACCAATACCGTTAAGGAATGCTTCGTAAAAAATCATCGAACAGATAACGCGAATCATGCGGCCCAGGCGTTGCTTCTGGGTGATATTGAACTGAAAAAGCGGATGTGCCTTTTACCCGAATACCTTCTAGCGTATCATCATTTAAGTTCACATGTGTGATTTCCAAATTAGAATTGTTCAGCACTGAGTCTTTGTCCACAGCAAAACCATGATTCTGTGTCGAAATTTCGCTAATCCCTGTTTGCAAATTCATGACTGGATGATTCAAACCTCGATGACCATGATGCATTTTATAAGTTTTTGCACCAGAAGCCAATGCCAATAATTGATGCCCTAAACAAATTCCAAATAAAGGTTTACCTGTTTGCAAAATTTCTTGAATTGTTTTAATTGCATACGTCAAACTTGCAGGATCACCTGGTCCATTGGAGATAAAATAGGCTTGTGGTCTCCACTGTTCAAAAACTGAAAAAGAAGTTTGTGCTGGGAACACCTTTAAGTAGGCACCACGCGAGGTCATACAATTCAAGATATTCCGCTTAACCCCAAGATCCAAAACTGCAATTCTTTTTTTGCTATTTTCATCTCCTAAACAATATGACTCCAGGGTTGTAACCTTAGACGACAGTTCCAAACCTTCCATTGAAGGAACACCAGAAAGTTGTTTTTGAAGCATCGCAATGTTCATTTCGGTAGAACTAATAATACAATTCATTGCACCATGCTCACGTATATGCGCCACTAAGGCTCTTGTATCTATACCATGTATGGCTACAATTTTATTATTGATTAAAAATTGCTCCAAATTTCCATCTGCCATATTTCTAGAATATGAATGTGATAAAGTTTTACAAATCAATCCTGAAATCTTCACTGAATCACTTTCTACATCATGATCAAAAGCCCCATAGTTACCAATATGTGCCGCATTCATGACGAGGATCTGACCATAATAAGAAGGATCTGTAAAAACTTCTTGATAACCAGTCATACCTGTATTGAAACAAATTTCACCTGTTGCTATACCTAATTCTCCGTATGCCAACCCTTCAAACCAAGTGCCATCTTTTAGTAATAAAATGGCTTTATTCTGTGTATTCATTTAAAGTGCGAAGTTAATAGCTAAACTTATAAGTATGGTTGTTTGTGCATAAAATTAACTCCCTAATCGATGCATCAATTCTTGTATTTGAGCTTGCCAAAGCTGCTCCTGGTCTTTCAATTCTTTGCTATCAGCGAAATCGGTAATTGTTAAAATAGTTTCATTTGTAATTGGACTTTTTTCAACACGAAATTCAAAATATTCATTCTCATCCATCCAATCCCATTTAAAAACGACATACTCATTCTCTTCGGCAGCAATCATTTCTGCAATTTCATCACTCCCCTTCCAATGAAAAACAAACACATTGTCTTTCTGCTTCACAGATTCAGCAAACCATTCGCCAAGTCCAGAAGGGGTAGATAAAAATTCAAAAAGGATATTAGGCGAACATCTTATAGGAAATTCTAAATTATATTTTATGCGTTTTGCCATGTTGTAATAATACTATTTTATGTGACTTTACAATAATAAATTTTATATTGAATTATCAAAATTTTTAGACGATTATTTTAATAACATTTTCTATTTCAGGGTGTTTTATTCTTGTTTCAATCATAAATTAACAATATATTTGTTTACACATAAATTTAATTCAGTTTTGTATGTTATTCTTTGACTTTTAATACTATTGCTTAACGATTAAAATTTTACAGCCACATGTCAATGCGTCAACTAAAAATCACGAAGTCAATTACAAATCGTGAAAGTCAGTCATTAGAAAAATATCTGCAAGAAATTGGTAAAGTAGGATTAATTACAGCCGAAGAAGAAGTCATATTAGCTATAAAAATTAAACAGGGCGATCAAGTTGCGTTAGAAAAACTTACAAAAGCTAACCTTCGATTTGTGGTATCTGTTGCAAAACAATATCAGAATCAAGGTCTATCACTTAGCGATTTAATAAATGAAGGTAATGTTGGTTTAATAAAATCTGCACAGCGTTTTGATGAGACCAAAGGATTTAAATTTATCTCCTATGCTGTATGGTGGATTCGTCAATCTATTTTACAAGCTTTAGCTGAACAAAGCCGTATTGTGCGCTTACCGCTAAATAAAATTGGCCTAAATAATCGAATCAATAAAGCATTTTCGCAACTTGAGCAGGAATATCAGCGTGAGCCCTCACCCGAAGAGCTGGCAACTTTACTAGAAATGACAATTGAAGATGTAAGTACCAATTTAGGTAATTCTACACGGCATATTAGCATGGATGCACCATTTATGGACGGACAAGAAAATACACTTTTAGATGTACTTTCGAATCCCAACGCGTTAAACACCGATATGGATGTGGAGCATACTCAATCTTTACAGAGTGAAATAGAAAGGTCATTAAGCACTTTGACAGAAAGGCAAAAAGATGTATTGAAATTGTTCTTTGGATTGGGCCTCGAGAATCCTTTGAGCTTAGAAGATATTGGCGAGCAATTTGGCTTGACTCGGGAGCGTGTTCGCCAAATAAAAGACAAAGCAATTTTAAAACTTCGCTCCACATCACGCTGTAAAATGTTGAAAAATTATTTAGGCAATTAAAATTTACTCGGCTTCGTAACACCCAATACTTGGAGGTGTTCCCCAATTTTTAAAATCCAAATCATAAGGGGGAATATTCGATGCGATTCCGGCACCCTTTGCCGGGGATGTGTTTGGTATTCTAAAATTCCATTTCGAAATTTCTTTAAACTGAGGGTCTTGGTCTCTGAGGCAATTACTTTGAGACACCAATGAAGGGTCTAATGGATTAGCAAGCTTGTACAAACAATTTTGCAAGGTTACGTTATAAGCTGCACTGCCGCGCTTATTGAAAAACACTTCATTATCAAGACTACCATAAATAATGCAGTTTTTGAAGTTAGCTTTTAAATCCGCAGTTACAAACTCGGTCAAACTTATATCGCGATAATTGAGTGCCGCCAACACAGGTTGTTGGGTATGATTGATGCCTAAACCTCCATAATTTGCCATGGTACAATTTGTAAACTCGTAATCACCACCTTCAATGCAGGCAACATTTTGCTGACCACATGTATTAATTAAGCAGCTATTCATTCTAACACGAGCAGTAAAACCCACCAATCCAAATGTGAGTGAATTTGAAATGGTACAATAATTCATCTCTAACATAGGGCCACCAAGATCTACCCAATAAGGTAATACGTTTATTGCAGATGAAGTAAATCCATCCGTTGTGTTACCTGCGTTCTTGATCGTGCAATAATTTAAATTATTGCCTGAACTCGAACGATAGAATAAAATCCCCCCCCACTCTCCAGGGTAATCTCTATAACCAAAATAATCTCGATCTAACCTGTCTCCTTGAAAAATAATACTGTCAGCTTTTGTGCCAAAAGCTTTTAAAGATCCTAATACATACAACTTCGAATCTTGATGCATGTAGATACGACAACCTTTTTGAATAGTTAGCGTATTAGCAGAATCAACAATAGCCGAATGAATAATCACATAAGGTTTGTCGTTTACCCAAGTTTGGGTGGTTAGTACACTATCATTATATATATAATGTGCATCTTGCCCAAAAGCTTCTAATGGAACATCTCTTGTCGTGCCGTTTAATTCGAATAACACTTTATCTTCTACCAAAAATGGCAATACACCTGTTGTTGGATCTACGGTAAGTGCTACAAAAATATATAAGCTATCATTTCCTGCTATCTCAACGTCACGAATACTTTTAGTGGCAACACCATCTACATTCAAACGAAATGGCGACGATTGTCCACGCTCTAGTTTAATCTCACTTAATTTAATACGTTTATTATTTTTATTATAAATCTTAAACTGTCGGGTTACACTACCTATCGTTGTGAACACGGTATCAAACCTTAAAGTATCAGTTGAGAATGCTAACGAACCACCAATGGTTAGTAATTTATCTTTTTTACAGGATGAAGTTGAAAATAAAATAAACATGCAACCAAAGGCAAATATTGCAATGCCCCCTATTTTCTTTCTTGTAAATACCATATGTTTTATTGAGTTACAAATTTAACGCAAAAAGCTTTAATTTATTGCGAAGGCAAGTGCAGCCACACTAATTTCTAATTGTGCATTTACGCGAATACTTCTCACAGCTGATTCTATCGTGGAACCTGTTGTAATGACATCATCTATCAGTAAAATATGTTTGGTGTTTGAAGAAAATGGCTCACATTTAAACGCATCCAAAAGGTTATCGTAACGCTGCGGCAAGGTCATCGTTGTTTGAGAAAGTGTATTCTTTACACGAACTAAGCTTGTTAAATCTAAGCGGATCTGCAAAGCTTCGCTCAAAGCTTGAGCAACTATTTCTGATTGATTATAGCCTCTTAATTGTTTCTTTTTTTCGGATAGAGGAATAGGTATTATACAATCAATATCTTGCATCCATGATTGTTGTTTGAGTTGACGCCCTAGATAATTACCTAAAAATAAACCTACATCTTGCTTCCCCTCATACTTCAACGCATGCATCATTGCCTGCAAGGGTGTATCTCGCGCGAAATAATATGCCGCGAATACATTCGAAATATGTGCCTTGCCGAGAAGTCGCTGCGATAAAATATGCTCGATATTTTGCATGGAGGTTGCTTGTTGCAATTTACTTGAACATGAAGTACATATTATGACTTCGCCTTCGAGTAAATCCACTTGGCATGAAGTACATAGATTAGGGTAAAACAACCCAGATATATCTTGTAAGACATGATGTAAAGTAGTAATCATAATTTAAAAAAGTAGTCGATAAAGTTCCTCTATTTTGCTGAACATAGCAACTTCTATTTGAAATTTTGAGTGAATACTTTTTTGATTAAACTTGGATATGATAATTTTTTCGAATCCTAATTTCTCCGCTTCTGCGATTCGTTGCTCAATTCGGTTGACTGCTCGTATTTCTCCACTTAAACCTACTTCGCCTACGAAACAAATCTTACTTGAAAGTGGTTTATCTTCATACGAAGAAAGTAGTGCTGAAAGTACCGCTAAATCTATTGCTGGATCTTCGACACGTAAACCACCTGCTATGTTTAAAAAAACATCTTTAGCACCAAAATGAAAACCACCGCGCTTTTCCAATACCGCTAATAAGAGTTGCAATCGACGTAAATCGAAACCTGTAACAGTTCGCTGAGGAGTACCATAAACAGCATGCGTTACTAAGGCTTGTGTTTCAATAAGTAAAGGTCTTGCTCCTTCAATCATTGCAGCAATAGCTATACCGCTCAATGCCTCGTCTTTCTGAGAAATAAGTAATTCAGAAGGATTACTAATTTGCCGTAACCCACTTTCACACATTTCATAGATCCCCAATTCATTGCTATTGCCAAATCTGTTTTTTACGCTACGTAAAATACGGTAAGTGTAATGCCTATCACCTTCAAATTGCAAAACCGTATCGACCATATGTTCAAGCACTTTAGGACCTGCAATGGTTCCTTCTTTTGTAATATGCCCAATGATAATGACGGGTGTGTTGGTTGCTTTTGCAAACCTCACAATTTCAGCTGTACATTCTCGAACCTGACTCACACTTCCTGGCGAACTATCAATATGAGTTGTTTCTAAGGTTTGAATAGAATCAATTACAACTAATTGAGGTTTAATTTTTTTTATCTCATTAAAAATTGTTTGCGTATCTGTTGCTGCCAACAAGTACATAGTTTCATTTACAACACCCACTCTATCTGCGCGCATTTTTATTTGCTGCAAACTTTCTTCACCACTAATGTATAAAATTTTGAGTTGGTTTAATTCAAGACATGCTTGTAAAAATAATGTACTCTTTCCAATTCCGGGTTCACCTGCAACTAGTATCACAGAACCTTCAACGATACCTCCCCCCAATACTCTGTTTAATTCTGCATCATGTGTCACATATCTTAGCGTAGTTGATTCAACAATTTCATGCAACAATTTTGATTTTGAATTCGTAGATTTTGCTGTATCATCTTGCCAGGTTGCTTGCTTCGTTTCATGCTGAATAATCTCTTCAACGAAAGTATTCCAAGCATTACAAGAGGGGCATTTACCTTGCCACTTGGCACTTTCAGCGCCGCAATTTTGACAAAAAAATGAAGTCTTTGTTTTAGCCACTTCTTGAATTTATTTAGTGTTCAAAAAGTGAAAGTAAGGTAAGTACCTAAGATAAAAAAATTAATACCTTATGCTGCTATTCGTTATTTAACAAGCCTCAACTCAAGGCATAATACCGTTTATAAATGTTCTTGACTAATTATCAGATCACTTGATGTTACCATGATTATTTTATCACAGTAGAACACATGCAAATATTTCTGAAAAGCCTAATAGTCTGACTTATAAATATAGATTGTTTAAGAATACAGCAAGTCATTAGCGATGATAATTTACTTGTCACAAATTTTCTGATTAAAAATAGCAAGATGTATTCTATCTATAATCTTTGGCTTAATGAGTTTAAAGCACTTGATGCTAACCTAAAAATAAAACGATAATTAGTTAGTAAAAAATTTATCATCACGTATAAATTAAGGTCGCAATTGTTTTAAAAAAGAGTACTTAATTTTAAAAAAAGATATTACCAGAATAAAAAATCAACAATTTGATGTAGTAGCTTCTTTCAAAAAAGAAATCAAAAAAGAAAGGGTCACCAAATAAGTCTGGTAACCCTTTTCTTACTAACCCATAAAATTCAATGCTAAAGTACAGCCTTAGAATATGATTTCAAAATAATAAAACGTACTTTTTAAAAAATTCACAATAATTTTTTATCGAAAGTCTTTAGAAACATGCCATAAAGTCAAATACAAGTTAAAAAAACGTGTCATTAAGTCCTAATATTTTTTAAAATCCTTATTGGGCTTATATTTGATATTTAATTTAATAAAATAAAAAATTATGGGAATCATGGGATATTATATCATCAGTGGCATAATGTTGGTCATCGGAATGATAGTAAGTAATCGATTAAAATCAAAATTTAGAGAATACGCTGAAATACTCTTGCAAAATGGTATGTCGGGTAAACAAATAGCGGAAAAAATGTTACAAGACAATGGCATTTATGATGTGCAAGTTATCAGTACGCCTGGCTTTTTAAGTGATCATTACAATCCAAGCGATAAAACAATCAATTTGAGTCCAGATGTTTTTGAAGGACGAAGTATTAGCTCAGCAGCAGTAGCTGCTCATGAATGCGGTCATGCGGTTCAGCATGCCACTCAATATAGCATGTTGCAAATGAGAAGCAAAATGGTACCAGCCGTTCAATTAGGAACTAGCCTAGGCCAATGGGTTATCATGGCCGGGTTGGGTATTATGGGTTTCGGTGGAGGTAACCAAACTGTTTTTTTCATTGGTATTTTACTATTTTCATTATCAACAATTTTTTCATTAATCACTTTACCCGTTGAATACGATGCAAGTAATAGAGCTTTGGCATGGCTCAATAGTGTAAATATTACAACAAGAGAGGAACATGAGAAGGCGGAAGATGCATTAAAATGGGCAGCACGAACTTATGTTGTAGCCGCGATTAGCTCAATCGCAACGCTTGTGTATTATATATTACTATTTCTGAGTAGGAGTAGAGATTAAAATTAAGCACTTGTGTTCTTAGTACCTACAAACCAATTGAAGTTGTTGCGTATTATAAAGATATTCGTTGATTGCAGTTGAACCTAATCATTAGTTTCAATTTTTCTAGGTTAGCACAAAAATTCCTTAACACTTATTATTTCTAGTTAATCTCAAATTTTATATTTCGAACTTATTTAAATCTCATATGATATTGGAAAATTGTCTCTGAGCACTAAAAAAATCTGAGAACTTCAATTTCTTAGTATGACAAAAAATAAGTTTCTTTGAGTAGCCATATGTTGCGAGTTGCTATTTCAATTTCTATTTTTATGATATGCTTGCTAATACCAAGCCTCAAAGCCCAATCGCAAAATACCCTAAATCGAACCGATTCGATTCGCGAAGTTACTCGCATGATCCGCGAATCGGAACGTAAAAAAGCGGATAGTATAAAACAAAACAATAGACTTCGCCTTGATTCTATTCGTCAAGCAAAACAAATTCGAAAAAAATCTGATAGCTTAGCATTAATCGAAAAAAAAGAAAAGTTACAACAAGTTAAACTAGCT
>JBIIJE010000078.1:0-12501 GCA_044234005.1 Chitinophagaceae bacterium
GTTATCGCTAGTAATAGATGTAACCCAAGCATCGCTCATAGTTGGATCCACATAAATACTTGACATATAATCAGTTAATCCTAACGATTTCATTCTTTGTGTCGTAGAGAAAAACACGCCAGTCAGTGAATCACCTGGCCATGTTGACCCATTGAAAGCAGGGGGAACAATTAAACTTTGCGCAAAGGATTGAAGCCCTGTAGAAATATTAGCGAAAGATCCAGAAAATATAGTTGTTGAACCTAAGTTGATAGAAGCATTACCTCCCATGGAAATTTCAGCACTTTCGGGCACAGTGGAATTATTTTCAGCAACAATAACAGTTCCAATCTCAATACTATAATCCAATTGAGCAGACGTCAAAGTTTTAGTACCTCCGTTTGTATTAAATTGAGGCAAAGGCAATTGTGTGAGATTCAAATCAGCCGATTGAAAAGGCAATCGATAAGTGTATGAAATGCTATCAAGTGCACAAGTTGAACTCGGAGCACTGCAAGTACCTGGGTCAGCAAGTATGATAGCCTGCGTTGTGGCACATCCATTCGATGCAGTAATTGTCAAGGTAATACTTCCTTGTCCTGCTGTCCCATTCACAGTTCTAAATGGACTAGGATATCCAAAATAAAGATTTGTGGCAGCTGACCCATCCGATAAAGTAATCGCAATAGGATTGCCATTTTGTGTGGCAGTGATTGAATATTTTCTCCCTGACATAACCGAATCTTGACTAGGCTGCAAAGTAAAAGTTATGTAATCATCCGCGACGGTATTTTCAGTCGCGTTTGAATGACAAGAGCTCACTAAAATACCGGGAGCGAAATTGCAATTACTTCCTTGACCGAAGGAGCAGTAATTTAGAACTAATATTAAAAATGCGTTTAAAGTGAGGGATTTTCTTATCATGCTACATTTTTTTAATATGTTATTATACTACAAAAAATTTAGCGGAAAACACTTAAAGTAAATTTTCTTAAAAAACACAGCCTTGATATTCAATCTATTAATTGAGACCGTTACAAAAACTTAATGAGATTCAGAAAAATTGTCAATTGGCTTCAAATTTCTTCGTTACTCAATTTTTTTTGCCAATTGACTTTTGCAATAGTCTCTTATTATAAACAATGAATCTGTTAACACAGAATCTATATGTAAAAATAGTCCATTAGGTTTTTCTTGAAAAATGACAAATATTCTATCAACATTTGCCCCTGGATTTGAGGTATAATTATGAATCCGTCAAACCAATCACATGGGTATAAAGTTTGTTCCAAGTAATTAAAAATGGAATTCTATAAAGCACTCATTACTTTTTCTTATTCTACTTGTATTGTAAATGCTAGATAATTAATAGCCGTTAGTTATAAAAGCAAAACTGACTTATTACGAGAAGGGATTAGGTTTTGGGATCAGCTTCTATTTCTTAATTCATAAATGGATTCCTAAACAACACGCAAATTGATAGCTTTTAGGTACTTGGAAATTAAAAAAGGACTTATTATTGTTGACTTTTGAGAACGTATTGTTCATAATCCTGACAAACTTATATTTTGAAAAGTAGTATTATAGTTTTACTACATTGATGGCTGACTTACCTCTTTGAGTGTCTTGTGTATCAAAAGAAACTTTGTCATTTTCACGAATACTAGTTCCATTAAGACCACTTAAGTGAACAAATACATCTTCTCCTGTTTCGTCATCTTTAATAAAGCCAAATCCTTTTGTCTGATTGAAAAATTTAACAATTCCTGAGCTCATAATTTAAAAAATTTAATTTGCTGTGCAAGCTACATGGTTTGTAGCACTTTACAAGCTATAATGATGAGAATCTTTATACCAAAATGAAATATGTAAGAGAACAATTTTGGCAAATTCAATTGCTATCAATATATTTTCAGTCGTGAGTATATCCAAATCATCTCTATCAGGATAAGATAGAAGTATCGCACCGTGGATATGAACTAAAGAAACAAGTCAAATGAGAATCTAACAAGCAAATTAGGCATTGACTATCGAAAGAAGATGCATGGAACCCAAATCTGTTTTTGAAAGTATCAAACACAACAAACATTTCAAACGATTTATGCTAAAATGGCTACAAAAAGTAAATATAGAACCAGGCTTATTGGCATAAGTAGACAACTTAAAGAAAAAATTGGCTACAATGAACCTATTTACTTTCTTAAAACAAAAACGAAGGAAGACAAGTTGTTTCTGTAGTTGACAAACCAACTAAACTATATAATTCTTTGGCTTCTGAAGATTTGAAGGAATCAAACAGAAATAACTATCAGATATTTTCTGTTCATAATTTTGAGCAAAATAAGATCTTAATTTCTATTTTTTGAATATTTTACTTATATGTTGGCAAAACTAAAGCTGATATTTGTATCAAATTACACCGAATTTCTTTGGATTTATCATAAAACATATACAGTAAAATTAGACCCATACATGAATGCTGCATTCCGTTCGGCTTAGTAGCATGATTCGTTTTACTCAAAAGCCCTCTCTATTACTTCGTCCTTTCCTGAAAGAATAGCCTTTTGTGTCGGTTGAACTTCAATGTCTGGTTGCACTCCTTTTGAGACCTGCATTTTGCCGTTCACCAATTGAGTGGCAGAATACTGAAATCTTAAATTATTATTCAACCTCAGTTGATTGGCATGTACCCCACCACCTGCTGTAGAGGTTCCAATAAAAGTTGCCAAGCCTTGTTGCTTTAAAACAAACAATAAATACTCTGTTAATCCTCGTGTGTGGTAGTCAATCAGAAAAATCAATTTTGGCGTAAGGCTCACATTTCGCTTGCCTATAAAATGTGCTTGGTAAGGTTCTAGCTTGCTTGCACCAAATGGTGAATAGCTTGTTTTGCTCATTTCATACATTTTGGTTCTATCGACTTTAGGCAAATATGTCAATAAATATTCAAGTAAATTATTCTGCTGCTGATCTCTACAATCAATCACAAGTGTTTGGTAGGTATTCCACCTTTTTACCAAAGTATCCATTTTTATGTAATTGTTTTCCTTATCACTATGTCTTTTACTTAAAATATTCTCAATATTAGGATTGATGTATAATGTTTGCTTACTTTCCTTGCTTACCTTATTGATTGTATTCACCTCATCTTCTTCGAGACTATCGACCTTTGGAACCACTTTTCGAACATTATCGCTTGCCAAAAAAGTTTCTTCAACAATTTTTCCATTTCTATTAATTGTAAGCGTTGCTTTTTCTTGGCTGAGTGAATTCAAATATTTACCTCTTACTAAATCTTGCAAATACATGGGCATTTTCACGGCCTGCATACTTTGTATCAGACTATCGAGGCTTATATTGTCTATTTTCTGCAACCAATCACCAACTTTTATTTTATCCGCTTTGAAAGTTTTTTCTACAATTACTTTATTATCTACAATAGCAGCTTGACAAGGTATTTGTACTGCACTCATATTGCCAAACATCATGCTGGTTGGTTGTGCATAAATTTGAACATCATTTGTCCAAGCTAAAAAATCGATAAACAGATTATGCCAAGCATTTACTTCAGGTTTATTTTCAATAGAACGTATACCATTCAGAAACAATTCCTCTAATCTTTCCCTAGTCAGTCCATTCTCATTTATTTTGTCGTGCAACAAATAACCATAAATTTCAATCGCTGATGCTATGGCTTGTAAGCGCGTTTCTGTTTTGGATTCAATCTTTTTTGCTAAGCTATCGCTCAAAGTTTTAATTATTTCTTTATCAGAATTGGGATAAACTTTTGTTTTATTCGCTTTCAACACAATTGGGACATAAGCTTGCAAGTCATTGATAAACTGAAACATTGTTGGTTTTTCGAAAAAAGGCATTTTATACAAATTTTTATCCTGTATAGCAATCATTTTCAATCCATATTTCCCTTCTTTCTTCATATTGGCATCCTGCGTATAAATGTTTTTGCCTGACATTGGATCCTCCCAACCCACTAATTCACCTTGTTCATTATAATCTTCAAAATCTGTGTTTCGCATTGGCACCATAATCCATTTATCATTACTATCTTTCTTTTCAAATGTTAGATTATCGATATACAATGTGCCACTCGGTGGTAAGACAATATGAATTTTATCTACTTCGCATTCTTTCGGGTAGTCGATTATTTGTTCATAACGCTTCCACTCTTTTGTGTCAACACTTACATAAAAATTACTAAATGTTTTGGTCTTGCGCGAAAAGGGTGTCAATTGTAAAGCCTTTACGGAATCAATATTGCCTTCTAATTTAGCCCAAAATGAGATTTTTATTTTAGCATCATTCATTCTTTTCGCGATTGGCGAAAAGTGCTGAGTTATTTCATGCACCCCAACCTGCTTATTGATGATATAATTCGTGCTAAGTTGTTTTACTTCTGCTCGCGCACCTACATTGAGTGCTGATTGGTGTTGCCAATATGCATCCATCTTGTATTCCGAGGAATTTGGCATTAGGGACTTCAAATCAAATTTACCTTTAGTTATCACAACTCCTGGGGCTAACGTTCTCATTAAGGCAATTACCTCTTGCACAAATTCTTCATCACTTTTCGACTTATTTGCCAATTCATAACCCTTGTATGCCAAGGCTGTCCATGAGAAATCATGAATATTGGGGTCAGGATAATAGAACTTTACCGTACTGTACAAATTTGCAAACGCAACTAGTCTTTTCTCGACACGACTAATAGCAAGACTTCTGTAGCTCGAAAAAATAAACAGAAATAGTAATAGTTTTCTCATAATGTATTGCTTCTATCGGGTAAAAATAATTCAAATACTTATAATAAATGAATTGTATTAATAACCTGCAAGCCTCATTATATTTGCGATATATGTCTCACGAACAAATCAGTTATATTATCCTCATTGTAGCGCTCCTATTTTCAATTATTTTCGATTTATTTGTTTTTAGTAGAAGTCATCATCAGGTTAGTATGCAATCCGCAACATTTCAATACATGTTTTGGGTTGTACTCGCTCTCTTCTTTGGCGGTTATATATGGCTTAGCTATGATTCAAAAATGGCGTTAGATTATTATTCCGCTTATTTCATGGAGATTTCCTTATCCGTTGACAACATATTTGTATTTGTCTTGATTTTTAAATCATTACAAATTGATGAAAAAGAAATTGGGAGATCTTTAATGATAGGGGTTTTACTGGCTATTATTCTTCGCATCATTTTTATCGCGATTGGGATTGTGCTTATTGAACAATTTCATTGGATAATATACATTTTTGGTGGCTTCCTATTTTTTACTGGACTTAAATTATTCTTCGGCAATCATGAAGAGGAAGAAGATGTAAAAGATGGATTTATTTACAAATTTGTTCGAAAATTTTTTCGTTATACAGACGAAGATTCGGAGGGTAAGTATGTGTTGATAAAAGATAACAAAAGATTCTTTACTCGTCTTGCTCTAGTGATTGTGATCATTGGTTTAACGGACATATTATTCGCGCTCGATTCTATACCTGCTGTTTTTGGTATTACAACCAATAACCTAGTCGTTTTTTCATCGAATATTTTTGCTGTATTGGGCTTGCGGGCTTTGTTTTTCATTTTACAGAAAGCTTCCGATAAATTCGATTATTTACAACAAGGTATTGCCATTGTGTTGGTTTTCATAGGTGCAAAAATGTTTTTAGAAATAGTTGACATCCATTTACCTGTTTGGGCTTCCTTGGCAACTATTTTTATTTGCATTGGCGGTTCTATTGTATATTCAATCAAAAATGATTAGAAACACCTATTTTGATAAAAGCTTCTCAAATATCATCAATACTCAGTTGTGAGTTACTTCAAGAAGGTCATGATTTTTGGATAGATAATATTCTTTTCGATAGTCGCAAAATTTCTCATCCTCAGTCGTCCATTTTTGTACCAATTAATACTGAAAGAAGAAATGCTCATCGATTTATACAAGCCATGTATGACGCAGGTGTAAGGTGTTTTTTTGTGAGCATTCAGGATAATTATAATTTAGCAGATGCATGGATTATACAGGTAAATAATACCTTAGATGCTTGCCAGCAAATGGTTGCTTGGCATCGAGCTCAATTTACACTGCCAGTGATTGGCATTACAGGCAGCAATGGCAAAACAATCGTCAAAGAATGGTTGAACCAGCTGTTAGAGAATAATTTTGACATTGTTCGCAGCCCGAAAAGTTATAATTCACAAATAGGTGTTCCTTTATCGGTATGGCAAATTCAAACGCATCATACCTTAGGTATTTTTGAAGCAGGTATTTCACAAGCAGATGAAATGGAAAGGCTCGAAAAAATGATTCAACCCAATATTGGCATTTTTACGAATATTGGCGAACAGCATGCCGAAGGCTTTTTAAACGTAAAACATAAAATAAATGAAAAGCTTAATTTATTTAAACATGTAAAGCAACTTATTTATAATTGCGACTATGAAGAGTTACATGAGTGTGTGACTTTGTTTGTAAGTAAATACCCCACTCAATTAATTACATGGAGCAAAAAAATGCCAGCCGATTTGCAAATTGTCAGCTTGTTAAAAAGTAAATCCCAATCAATCATTCAAGGCGTTTATAAGGATGAACAAATTGAAATTATAATTCCGTTTACCGACGATGCCTATATAGAAGATAGTATACATTGCTGGTTAACAGCTTTAACATTGGGATTGCCGCATGCTCAAATTGGACAATCGATAAAAAAGCTTGCTCCAATAGCCATGCGGCTCGAGGTACTGAAAGGTAAAAACAACTGTACCCTAATTAATGATAGTTATAGTTCCGATATTTCATCATTAAATATCGCACTTGATTTGCTTTTGCAACAAAATCAGCATAAACAAAAAATTGTGATACTTTCTGATATTTATCAATCAGGTAAAGATGATGAATTGTATGAGGAAGTATTGGATTTACTCTTACAGAAAAAAATTGATCGACTCATCGGTGTTGGTGAAATGTTTTTAAAACATAAATCAATTTTTGCAGCCGCACAAAAAATAAAATCCGACTTCTTTTTAAACACAGATACATTGCTATATTATCTGGAAGAACATCAAATTGCCGATACAAGTATTTTAATTAAAGGTGCCCGAAAATTTGAATTCGAAAAAATTTCGCGCGATTTGCAAGAAAGAATTCATCAAACCATACTTGAAATAAACCTTGATGCACTCATTCATAATTATAAGGTGTATCAAAATTTATTAAAAAAAGATACAAAAATAATGGCTATGGTGAAGGCCTTTTCCTATGGCAGCGGCAGTGTGGAAGTAGCTAACAAATTACAATTTCAAGGTGTCGATTATTTAGCGGTAGCCTATACAGATGAAGGTATTGCGTTACGTAAAAATGGTATTCACTTACCTATCATGATTATGAATGCCGATGAGCATTCCTATGAAGAAGTCATAGAATATAAATTAGAACCTGAAATTTATAATTTCAGAACGCTTGAAAAATTTATTGATTTAGCAACAGTGCATGAATTAGTGGCTTATCCTATTCATATCAAACTTGATACCGGCATGCATAGGCTTGGCTTTGATGAACACGATTTAGCAGAACTCATTCAAATACTCAAACACCAAATAAGCCTTAAGATTGTGACTGTATTCTCGCATTTAACAGGCAGTGAAGAAATTGGTTTAGATGATTTCTCAAAAGAGCAAGCCAAGCGATTTACACAGATGAGTGAACAATTAGAAAGTGCATTAGGTTATTCATTCATAAAACATCTATGCAACTCATCAGGGATTACGCGTCACCCCGAAATGCATTTTGATATGGTTCGTCTAGGCTTGGGTTTATATGGCATTGATGGCAGCAAAAAGGTTTCTAAACAATTGCATATTGTGAGCAAACTCAAAACTGTTATTTCGCAAATTAAACTTGTTCCTGCCAATGAAACGGTAGGATACAATAGAAAAGGTGTACTAAAGCGCGATACAAAAATTGGTACTGTTTGTGTAGGTTATGCGGATGGGATTGCTCGGCGTTTAGGTAATGGTGTCGGGAAAATGATGGTGAATAATACCCTTGTACCTATTGTAGGTAACGTTTGTATGGATATGTGTATGTTAGATATAACAGACGTCTCTGAGGTTAACGAAGGAGATGCAGTAGAAGTATTTGGTGATCATATTACAGTGAATCATCTAGCCGAATGGGCGGATACCATTCCGTATGAAATTCTGACGAGCATTTCACAACGAGTGAAGAGAGTTTATTTTGAAGAATAGTCAGGAAATCGAGAAACAAGGCATGCCTTATCCCAAATTATGCAAGAGGATTTGACAAAGTAAAATTCTAACGTGTTATACCCATGTGATTTGTGTCGCAAACCAAATTTTACAATATTAAATGCCGATGGATACAAATGTTCAGATTAAATGGAGGAACGAAATTTTAATCTGTTACATTTGTCTAATCGGTATAAATTATACCAAATGATATTAAAAAACAAAAAACGTACTCTTTGGAATGCGTTTTCTGGATAAATATTTTATGATTGGCTTTAATTCTTCTTTGCGTTTTTTGCTTCAATGCTTAACGTAGCATGCGGAACCGCACGAAGGCGAGCTTTATCGATAAGCTTACCCGTCTCACGACAAATACCATATGTCTTATTTTCAATACGCATTAAAGCTTGCTCCAAGTGACTAATAAATGTTATTTGACGGCTTGCTAATTGCGTAAATTGTTCGCGATCCATAGCCGCACTTCCATCTTCAATGCCTTGGTACTTGTTTTCAGTATCTTCTGTACCGCCTTCATCTTTGCGCATAATTACACCTTGTAAATATTGCAATTCAGTTTTTGCTACTTCTAATTTTTGTAAAATAAGTTCTTTAAACTCTTGTAAATCATCATCACTGTATCGATAACTAGCTGCTGCTGTACTTGGATTCATATCTAATATAGATCTTGTTTGTTCGGGTTCGTATTTTTTAATATTTGTGTCTACTGCTTTCCTTTTTAACTCTGATGTCTTGCGATGAGCGATTACTTTCCCTGTTTCATTCTTTAATGTAGAGGTAGCAAATGTGCTAGTCTTAAAAACATCAGATTTTTTAGGCATCGTATAAGTTGATGCAATAATAGTTTTGGTATTAGCTGGCTTTTTGATTGGTTTAGGCGCTTTTACCTTTGGTACTTTAACCGGTTTTTCTTTTACCACTTTTACTTTAGGTTCCTTTACCGGTTTAATTTTAACTTCTTTTACTTTCGCGACCTTCTTTTCAGCGATTTTTTTAGCAACTGGCTTTTTTACCTCTACCTTCTTAGCAGTAGGTTTTACCACTGCCTTTACGATGGCTTTTTTCGGAGCGGGTTTTGCAACAACCTTTTTAGGAGTCGGCTTCGCAACTACTTTTTTAGATTCCACTTTTTTAGGCGTAGGCTTCACAACGACCTTTTTAGTTACAGGAGCTGATTTTTTTGCAGCTACTTTTTTCGGAGCGGGCTTCGCTATTGGCTTCTTTGCTGTAGGTTTTGCAGCTACTTTTTTCGGAGCAGGTTTTGCGGCTGCTTTTTTAGGTGCGGGCTTCGCAATTGGCTTTTTTGCAGTTGGTTTTGAGGCTGCTTTTTTAGGGGTTGGTTTCTTAGTTGCCATAGCCTTAGACGTTTTTAGTTATATTAACTTTAATTATATGTTCATTCACCTCTATTTCAGTAAAATGTTCGAATGAGTCTGAAAATTTCAACGAGGAAGCTAAAATTTCGGTGCAAATATATGAATTATAATGGCTTAGCGCATTATTTAATATATTATGATTTTCTATATCTACATTGATTCTATCCGTCAATTCAAAGTCTGCGTCTTTCCTCATCTTTTGAACCTTATTTACGAATTCTCTTGCCAGTCCTTCTTTGACTAATTCATCCGTCAATTCTATATTCAACGCAACAGTTAACGCCCCTTTACTAGCTACCAATAAGCCAGGTATATCATCCGAGCTTATCTCTACCTCGCTCAATAAAATATCAATTTGTTCATTTTCGAAAATTCGTGTAATGAGTCCCGATTGCTCAATTTTATGAATTTCAGCTGCTTGCCAGGTGGCTATATCGCTTGCAAAGGCTTTCATTTTACTACCTAATTTGGTTCCTAAGACTTTAAAATTAGGCTTTATTTTCTTCCTAATGACTTCATTATCCCCTGCAATAAATTCAATTTCCTTAATATTTACCTCACTTTTAATGATATCAGCAACACTTTCTATTTGCGACTTTAAAGCAGGATTTACAAGTGGAATAATGGCTTTTTGTAATGGTTGGCGCACTTTAATATTCGCCTTTTTACGTAGAGATAATAAAAGAGAACAAGCATCCTGAGCAATTCGCATTCTTTCTTCTAACTTTTCATCAATATCATCAATAATTACATGCGGGTAATTAGCTATGTGAACAGACGTAAATACTTCGCGTTTACTTACTTTATTGAGTCGACTATATAACCAATCGCTGAAAAAAGGAGAAATCGGGGCGATGAGTTTACACAAAACCTCAAGACATTCATATAAAGTTTGATAAGCAGCAATTTTATCATGCTCGTATTCACCTTTCCAAAATCTACGACGACAAAGGCGCACGTACCAATTACTTAAATTTTCATCTACAAACTCATCAATCAATCGGCCAGCTTTGGTTGGTTCATAATCATCCATATACAAGCGTACATTTCCAATCAAGGTATTAAGCGATGAGATAATCCATTGATCTATTTCCGGACGCTCTTTGATAGGAATAAATTTCTCAGTAAACGAAAAACCATCCACATTTGCGTATAGCGCAAAAAAACTATATGTATTGTAAAGAGTATTAAATAATTTTCGTTGTGTTTCTGCTATACCATTTTGATCAAATTTTAAACTGTCCCATGGTGAGGCGTTTGTGACCAAATACCATCTTGTCGCATCAGCACCATAAGTATCAATAGTAACAAATGGATCAACTACATTGCCCAAGCGTTTGCTCATTTTGTTTCCATTTTTATCTAGCACGAATCCATTGGCTACAACATTCTTATAGGCTACTGAATCGAAAAGCAAAACTGCTAACGCATGTAATGTATAAAACCAACCTCGAGTTTGATCCACACCTTCGGCAATAAAATCTGCAGGAAACCTCCCTGCAAGCTTTCGAACATCAGCTATTGGATTCATCGCATCAACACTTTCTTGCATTTTACCTTCTACATCTTCAAATGGGAAATGCCATTGCGCATAAGGCATTGCACCACTATCGAACCAAACATCTATTAAATCTGGCTCACGATACATCTTTTGCCCTGTAGGCGATCTTAATATTACATTATCTATGTAAGGTCGATGCAAATCATTCAACTCCTTTTCAGTACTATCCTCATGCATTAAATTTTTTATTTCAGTGATACTACCGCAACAAATTTCCTCACTACCATCTTCGCTACGCCATACTGGCAAAGGGGTACCCCAATACCGGCTTCTACTCAAGTTCCAATCTACCATATTTTCAAGCCAGTTCCCAAATCTTCCTTCGCCTGTAGCTTTTGGCTTCCAATTAATAGTTTTATTCAGCTCCACCATGCGATCTTTTACAGCTGTTGTGCGTATAAACCATGCATCAAGAGGATAATAAATAATTGGTTTATCCGTTCGCCAACAATGTGGGTAGTTATGCTCGTGTTTTTCTACTTTAAAAGCGAGTCCACGCTTTTTCAGCTCAACGCTGATGTCAACATTTACATCTATATAATTTTTATCGTCTTTATAATTTTTCACATATCGCCCACTATATTCGCCCGTGCCTGAAATAAACTTTCCTTCTCGATCTACGAGTGTGAGTATGCCTAAATTATTTTTTTGTCCAACCTTATAGTCATCAGCACCAAAAGCAGGTGCGGTATGCACAATACCTGTTCCATCTTCGGTGGTAACAAAATCTCCAAGTACAATTTTAAAGGGATCGCCACCACTCAACGCTGGTTTATTACTTTCAAAAGGCAATATTTGTTCATACCTTAAATTTTCAAGTTCTGCGCCACGATATAATGCAAGTACTTGATAAGGAATAATTTTTGAATCCGAATTATAAATCTCAAAATCTGCATCCTCTCCTTCTGATTTAAAATACTTCGAAATTAAGTTTTCTGCGATGATAACAAATTGTAACTCGTGGGTATAAGGATTAAATGTTTTTACTAAGGCATAATTAATATTAGGCCCAACTGTAAGCCCTAGGTTAGAAGGTAAAGTCCAAGGCGTGGTAGTCCAAGCCATAAAATAGATGTCTGATGTCAAAGCTTGGTTCTCGGCTGCTCTTATTGTGAGCGACTCAACAATTTCTTTTTTTGCTTCCAATTGTAAACTGACATCTGCCATTTTGAAAAGAACAGTTGCCGAGGTATCTTTTACATCTTTGTAGCAGCCTGGCTGATTGAGTTCATGAGAACTAAGACCTGTTCCTGCGGCGGGTGAGTAGGGTTGTATCGATACCGATTTGTACAAATA
>JBIIJE010000005.1:0-54311 GCA_044234005.1 Chitinophagaceae bacterium
GCTCCTTTAAACACCACCAAAGGCTTTCGATATAGTCATTCTCATAAGTAACATATGGATTATCTAAATCTACCCAATAGCCCATTTTGGTGGTTATTTCATCCCACTTATCTTTAAATCTACCAACGGCTTCACGGCATTTTTGATTATACTCTTCAATCGATATTTTAGTCCCTATATCTTCCTTCGTAATCCCAAGTTCTTTCTCTACACCTAGCTCTACAGGCAATCCGTGCGTATCCCAGCCTGCCTTTCGATTTACTTGAAAGCCAGTCATAGTTTTATACCTGCATATCATATCTTTTAAGGTACGCGAAATCACATGATGAATACCAGGCATACCATTCGCCGAGGGTGGTCCTTCGTAGAATACAAATGGTTCGGCGCCATTTCGGTTGATAATACTTTTTTCAAAAATATTTTCGGATTGCCAATATTGAAGCATTTCGGCTTCTAGTGAAGGCAGGTGAAGTTGTTTGGGTAGAAAATATTTTGTATCAGACATAGTATTAAAAAATGGGCGCAAAGATAATTTTTAAAAGTGAAAATGAACATAAGCTAAAAAAAAAGCCATGCTTTAAAACATGGCTTCTTTTACTATGAGAAACAAAAACGAAACTTTTTCTAATTTGCTCGTTCGGCACGGAAAGTACCCGATATCATATAACTGTTACCTGAAGGCTGTCCTATTAAAGTTGCTGTATACGAACCTAATACATCATTCGGGAATCCCGGAAATGAGGTGTAGGTAACCGTGTTCGTAGAAGTAGCAGACAATAGCCATTGTGTATCAGTCCATGAAGCATTTGTTATGCCACCAATACTTAATGATGACATAGGGAATGTACCAGAAGTTAAACCATCCGCTACAAAATTTAAATATCGAAGCAAGTTTGTAGAATCTTCTGCATAAATATTAGAATTTGAAGATGTTACATTACATCCTGGCAAGGTGTTAGGTTCGCTAAATGTATAATTTGTCGTCGTGTTATTAAATGTATTTGTCATGGATACAGTTAAAAAACGAATTGTGTTGCCACAGGCTGCAAAACTGCCCAAATTGTTAGCTCCTGTAGCCAAAGAAATAGGACTACTTGTATTACCATAAGTACCTGAGGCATTATCGTAAGCTGTGATAGTAATTGGCGTGGTTGGCGTGCATGAGAAGCTATAATTAAATTGACCCAGACTATTCGCATTTACCAAAATAAATCCTGGGTTGATTAAGATCGTACCATTACTGATTGGATTATTACTACAATCCCAAATTACACCCGAAACATTGCTGACAGCAGGGTATGCCACCGTTATAGTTCCTAAATTGATATTTGTATTTTGTGTTGTAATTGTTTGTGTATAAATAGGGGCGCTAGTCCCACAAAGTGCTGTTAGGTAAACGTTTAAAGTAAGTATTGCATTCGCTTCAGCCATACCTCCTATCCAACCATTTGAATTGGAATAGCCATGTGCTCCTGCGTTGGCAGCGTTGTGTAAGCTAACATAGGCATTAGGAATTGGATTGCCCAATCCATCAACAAGAATCATTTCTAACATGATAGCTTGCGCTTGTAAGTCGAAGTTCCAATAGCTAAAGTGTTTTACTGTGCCCACATATTTACCTCCTACTAAATTAGCAGATCCTTCTTCCATCCATATTTCCTTCACGTCGTCAAAATACCACATCGGTATTTTAGCACTCGCGCTCGCTTGCAAGCTAGCTGGAACATCCATCGCAATAGTAGCTTCACGCGTTGGTACTAGTTGTAATTCGTTGCCATTTTGATCATACATTTCGGCTACTAACATGCCGTAGCTTTTCAATACTTTCTCTTCGCCATTCGCCTCATCTAAACCACGCAATGCGCCTGGCATTGTATTGATACCCATACTCGTTGTAGGGTCAATAACTTTGGCATATACATATACTTGTCCACTGTAGGCCGCTCCATTAGCTTTGCTCACAAGGCTGTTAGCTTGAAAAGTAATGGATAAGCCTCCATTAAAATTAACCGCACCTCCGTTAGCAGCTACAAATGATTGAGGATTTTCCTTTTTCATCAATGACATTTTAATGGTATGACGCTGATTAGCGCTTATCATCACAGAACGATAGCCTGTAAAATATGTTTGCTTGCTAACCTTCACAGTTGTATTATGCTCTGGCATACTTATGTTCGTGAATGTAAAGTATCCATTTACATCAGAATTGGCAAAATTTGTTCCAACGCTTACACTAGCTCCTTCAAGTGGGGCTCCACTTTCATCTAATATAATACCTGATAAAGAGGCTACTACTTTCTTTGAGTTATCGTATGGAGTCACTCTTCCAGGTGTTTGTACATAATTTCGTTTGCACGATTGAGAACCTATTATAATGATTGCGAGCATAGCTAGCAGGCTGAATAGGCTTAGTTTTTTGTTCATGATATTACTTTTAAGTTTGGGTTTATAAAATAGAATCCATGCTATTGACGCACATCTTTCTTTTTGCGTTAGCGAATATCCATAAAAAAATAGAATTATACGAGAAGTGACAGTTTTATGACAAAAATTAAATAGCACAATCAATATCAAGAACTGACGAATGACTAAATAATTAGGATTTTTTAATTAAAATTCTCTATTAAAAATTAATTCAAATATTGAAGCTTATTAGTACTTTGTACAAAATTCTCTAAAAATTTAATTCTAGGATAAGAAAATTAACCCTCATACTCATCATAAGTCACCTCTTAATCTTATTCCCTTATATATCTCCAGCGCAATGTTTACTTATCCCGATTTCCGATACAAGGATTCAAACAGAATCTGATCTGATTGTGGAAGGGCAAGTTGTTGCCATTGAATGTATATGGAATACACAGCAAAATGCAATTTATACCAAACACCAAATTCACATAACCAAAATCTTTAAGGCAATCTTATAACCCATAAAATCAGTATTCTTGAAAGATTTGGTACTATTGGCTTACGCAAACATATATCTTCAAATGCATTAAATCTAAGTGCTGGAAATGCAGGTGTTTTTCACTTAAAAAATTCAATTGTATCTGTCGCAAACGCTTCCAATCTAATGGAATTTTATGCAGGCAAGCAAGGTTATTTGGCTTATGACGCCGATAAAAATCAAGCTTCAACTCCTTTTCATATTTATAACAATATTCAAACTGAGGTGTATGATTACTTGGAACAAAGTTTAAAACGAAAAATGAAAGTTATATACGTTTTAGATTGGAGTACTATAATTCCGTTTGAAAATCATGAGCATGCCTTTAAGAGTAATTTCTTTTCACAAACTAGGTTGAAGACACCTATGCAAAACGAGCATGGCGGTGGATTAGAAAATTTGGTATCGCCATCAGGTTCTATTAGCAGCTATTCACCAACCACCGCAAGGGGCGGTTTTGATACGTTAACAATCAATGGTAGCGGTTTTGGGAGCACACAAGGTACTTCGTTTGTATTATTCCCGCAAGTAGAGCATACTGTTTTGATTAACGCACCAATTAATGGATTATTTTATAAATCACCCAGGTATTACTACATTCGCAAGTATTGTTAGCTTGATATGATTATTTCTAAAACCCCCGTACGTGTAAGCTTTTTTGGAGGTGGCTCCGACTATCCGGATTATTATTTACAACATGGTGGGGCTGTTTTATCTACCTCTATCGATAAGTATATTTATATATCAGTAAGAAAAATGACTGGTATTTTCGATGTAAAGTATCGTATTGGATATTCGAAACTCGAACTATGTAACGAGGTGGATGAGATACAACATACAATCGTAAAAGCATGTATTAAACATCTACAGATAAAAGATGGATTAGAGATACATATCGTTTCAGACTTACCAGCACGAACAGGTATTGGTTCATCATCGGCCTGCACGGTAGGTATGTTAAACGCACTGCATACGTTTTTAGGTAATAGCCGAACAAAACATGAATTAGCGCTGGAAGCTATTTATGTTGAGCAAGTAATTTTGAACGAGCGCGTTGGTGTGCAAGACCAACTTGCTGCCGCTCATGGTGGTTTTAACCACATTACTTTTTCAACTGAAAATGTTTTAAGTGTTACACCTGTTGAATTGAATGTGGAGCTACGTAACATGCTTCAAAATCGATTGATGATGTTTTATACAGGAATTGCAAGATTTGCTCATCAAGTTCTCGAAGAACAAATTCAAAATATACAACAACAAAAAATTACACCGAATATGAAAGAAATCAAAGCCTTGGTAAATAAAGGCTTAGAATTACTTTCTTCGAATAACTCTTTAGATAAATTTGGCGCACTGATGCATGAAACGTGGCTTATGAAACGTGGTCTATCATCAGCTATTAGTAACGATTTTTTAGATGATATTTACCAACGTGCACTTGATGGTGGCGCTTTAGGAGGAAAATTATTAGGTGCAGGCGGTGGTGGTTTTTTTGTATTTTACGTGCCAGATTCAAAGCAAGAATCAGTACTTGAAGCACTTCATGATTTACATCAAATCCCCTTTAAATTCGAACAAGAGGGTACTTCGATTATTTATAAAAGCTAGCCCTTTGCTAAACCCCAGATTATGAGAGTTAGCAAGATTCTGTTGGTTAAGATCGAAAACGTATCAATTAGACGCATTAATTATCGGCAACCCTATAAAAGCAGAGCGAACAGAGAAACTAGAACCTGAGAATAAAAAAATAGAAAACATGTTAAAATTCTTTATTTTGGTTGCGGCTGCAAGTATTATAATTTCTTGTAACAGTTCAATCAAACCTAACTCAACCGACACAAACAATAACAGTTTTTATGCACTTGAAAAAGCCAGTTGGTTAATTGGTAAATGGCAAAATAATTCAACTGCGGGGTATGCGTCGGAAACATGGGATAAGAAAAATGATTCCACTTATTTTGGTCAGAGCTTTTTTGTGATAGGGAAAGATACTGTATCATCAGAAACCATTAGCCTTGAACAAAATGGGAATCAATTATTTTATATTCCAACTGTTAAGGACCAAAATGACGGGAACCCAGTAAAATTTTTGCTAACATCTTCTAAGAATAGTCAACTTATTTTTGAAAATCCTACACACGATTTTCCTCAAAAAATCTCATATACACTCCTATCAAATGACACTTTGTTAGCTGAAATTTCAGGGACGATGGATGGAAAACCTAATTCTCAAAAATTTCCGATGACAAGAATAAAATAAGCTTATAGAATAACTTAGAAGGAGGCATGTCTATACAGAAATATGATTCTTGAAAAATTAATTCATACCCAACGTAAAATCCTATAGTTCATTTGGACTGCACAAGTGTACCCAAAAAAGTTCTTCCCGAGAATATGTCCCAAAACCAATGGTTTAATTGCAAATGTGATTCATATCTGCAATCCTCTTCCTCTTTTTAGCACAACATATTATACCAGCTCCATTCATAAAATTGTCCGAAGGATTTTTTTGAAATGCTAAATGGCATTACTTTAACCGCAGCAAAGCTGGCACCTAATGAAAGTATCAATAATTATCTATTAAACTAGCTTAATATAGTAAATGAACACATGTGACTTGCATATAATACCTAATTGTTTTCAAAGCATTGTAGCAAGTAAAAGTTTTATGCCAAATTATGCGATAGGATTTGAGGAACGAAAATTCTAGCATGTTATACCGATTAGACAAATGTAATAGATTAAAATTTCGTTCCTCCATTTAATCTAAACATTTCTATCCATAGGCATTTACCATTTTTCGTCAAGCGAAATGTATAATATAAAATTAATGTCAAAATGGTATTAGATGTGGTTACCCCGAAAATCTTCAGATAATCATACAATTAATCCTATTGATCTAAATTCTATTCCACTCCCAACGATTTAAGCATCATTGCAAGAATCAGACTTAGCTAGAATCAAAACTTAAAAGGCTACTCAATTGCTTGAATAGCCCTTTATTAAATCTTTCTAAATGATTATTGAACGATATTGAGCTTTTGGATATACTTTTTTCCATTCAATTCTACACGTAAGAAATATAAACCTGAGGTAATATTTTGTAATTGAATTTGCATATTACCGTTCGTGAGTTGAGATCCTTGTTGAATTTTTGCGCCCACTGTATTCACCAATTCGTAAGTAAGTTCGCCTTGGTCTTGGGTTAACACTGTTACATTCCTGTTGGCAGGATTTGGGAAAACAGCTGCTTCTAAGCCTTGCTGGTTCAGTAAACCTAATGGTGAAGTATCAATATCAAAAATTTGAATATCATCCACCGCTGCCTCAACCAAAGAACCTGTTGTATTTACAGCGTCTATACTATCAAGGGCTACAAAGCGAAGTTTAATTGTTGCGCTCCCTTGAGAAGGAACAATAATCTGGCGGCGCCATGAAACATCGGGTTGATAAGATCTCTCTAGAGAAGTCCAATTGACCCCATTATTATAAGATACCCATGTCTGCCAATTATCTTTACGTGGGCTATTGCCTTGACTATTAGTAAACCAACGCCAGTATGAAACTACAGGTTTATTGTAAGGTGTTAAATCAAATTCTTGAGTGATTAGCGTTGTTCTGCCACCATCAACATCAGCAGCTGTTGGTTGTGCAGTTGCAGAAGATGCATTACCCGTAAAAGCACACTTGCCAGTTCCACTTGTATGATCCATTCCTGTTTGTACAACTTCACCTTCAATGGTTTTTGACGAAATAGGTATTCCTACATCCCATTTACCTTTTGAGGTAAGCGTCACAGGGTCCGTTGATAATCCGAATTGCCAATTGGCTGTGCTAGGTGCTATAGCATCAAAATTTTCTGTGAATACTGGCTTATAACCATATAAAATATAAAATGGTAAATTTCTTTGGGAAAATCCAACAGAAAATTTCCCTTGCAAAGGCGCATCAATATTAGGAATATTTGCATCGTCATACAACATAAAATAGTATTCGTAAATATCACCTGCCGATGCATTGGTTGGCGTGAAATTGCCATTAAAAATTGTATCATTGGTTTTTACCATCAACACTGAATCCAATGCAGTTGTTCCTCTTTTTCTAACAAACATTTTAACATCTCCTAAAAAGGGCTTAAACTCCGTTATCGCCACCGCACTAATTGGAATACTATTTGTTAGTTGCGTGGTAATATTTCCTTCATGTTCTATTTCGCTTTGGTTTAGTAAATAAATTCCGTGTCTTGCAAAACCCTTTACAATAGCTTGAAAATGTGGTGTACCATCAAAAATATTATTGTTATCATCATCATATTCCAAAGCATCTAGCAAAATATCGTGATAAACTTGCCCTTCTGTACCATCAGGTCCATTGGCTAAGCCATAATGTGATTCTGCAAAAATTTGTGACATGGTATCAATTGCTGTAGAAAGATTTCCACCCATAAATCCAGCAACAGCCCACCATGCGCCTGCAATAATTTCACCATCGGCATGAACTTGACCTACAAGATTAGCTGGGTAAACTTTAGGGGCTTGATCATATCGACGTATAAAAGAATTAGGGGCATTCACATTAAAACCTTGACCTACAATAGGGTTTTTCGTAATAGACATTGCCCAAACATCTGAATATCCTTCTCCCATACCTCCATTCTCGAAAATGGTACCCTGATCTGCCCAAAATTCATTTGTTATTCCGTGTCCATACTCATGATACACAACCGAATTTACCATGGATAAAGCATTACAGCCGTTTGAAGTTGTATAAAAATTAATTGAAGAACCATTATAAAAAGCATTGCAATTACCATCCGTTCTATCAACACGCGTTAACATAGGATCATCCATCGCGACAAATTGAGGGATTTTTGTTTTCATAAAATCATGAACTTCATTGGCATGATAATAACAAGTCATATGTTGAATACCCGCATTCGGATTACTTAACGGAAAAGACACTGTAGCATTATTCGAAATATTAGTGGCCTGTGTCACAGGAGACACAGTTCCGCTGGCGCCAGTAACAATTCTGACATATTTACCAGAAAGAGTAAGGTCAGCATTTACAGTTGAGGCTCCAGGTAAATTTACAAATCCGTTCAAATCAGTATAATAAGAGGTGGCGTTGCCAGTAACTTTAACCAACAAATTTTTCAATGGCAACATAGCAGAAGGTGCAAATAAATTTGTGGGATAAGCATCTGCTTGCACAGTAAACCCAACATTCACAACTTTATTCTGACGATACAGGACTTCACCATTGCTTGCATCTATATAAGTAACATACTTTCCAGGTGTAGTTTCATCATCTTGAGTGTTTACAGTCACTTTATAAGCTAGTTTGTACTCATATTCATTGCCATTTGGAAATGGGAACCAAACTAAATCATTCGAAACTTCTGAACTAATTACTTGTGTTGTAATCGCATTCTCCGCAGAAACAATTGCTTGATGTGATTGCAATACAGGGGTTACATTAGGAATATTTCTATGCATATCTATACCAAATAAAATGATTTCCATTTTTTGTGTGAATCTTATTGTAACACGCGACCAAAGCACCTCTTTGCCTTCGTGTATTTGTTTGAAGTCCACATTGATATACTTTCCGTCATTCACATTTCGAGTCATTACTAACTCATCAATAGGTAAATTAAATCCTTTGAATTCATTTTGTAAAAAAGCTTTGGCTTTCATTTCCACATTATTGATGCCAGGCAAAACCATAATTGGCTTCCCTAAAGCACGATGTGGCAAATACGTTCTTCTATCAAAAAAAGCACCCCAGCTTTCATACTTTGCTTTGAACTCTTGCCAAGCTACTTGCTTCGCTAATTTGCTATACTTGTAACCGTCATTTACCTCCGTCGCATCATGAAACGGTGTAATATTTGGATTCTGATGAGAATGCCCTTCATGGGCAAAAGCTTGAGTAGCTAGTAAAAATGAAAGCAAGGTGATTGTTATTTTCTTCATTTGTTTTTTATTTATCCTCCTCTTTTAGATTTCAATACAATCGATGTGAGAAGATATTTTTTATGATGGTGTTTTTGAAAATATTAGTCGTTAAAAATCGATTATAGTTTCGAAAGTAGCAACATTGCAGTTTATGGCAAATTATTTGAGATGAATGGCTATAAATGTTACCAATATCTAGCTCATTAAATAGATTTAAAAAGGAAAAAAATTACCTGGAAGTAAGTTTTTCCTTGGTTAAAAGTTAAATTCACAATCTAAAATAATATTTATGAAAAAAATATTGACTTCACTTTTACTTTGTGTTGGAAGCATTTTATCGCATGCACAAATGATGCTAACTTATAATAGCACGGCACAGCAACTTACCAATGCTTTAGTAGCAACTTCAGGTACCTTAGGCGTTACTGTTAGCAACCCAAGCTTGGTTTGCGGGGATAGCTCTTGGGCCGAATTTTCGGGTCCAACCAACTTGGGAATGAATCAAGGAATTGTGTTAGCTGCCGGCAGTCTTGTTGGCACTGGTCCTAATAATGCGGGTCTAATTGGGATACCCTCAGATTTTGCTGTAGGTAGTGATACCTTAGCGGGTGATGCTGATTTATCTGTTTTAGCCAATTGTAATACACGAGGTGCTTGTATTTTAGAATTTGATCTACAACCCGCTGGCAGTTTCGTGGAATTTGAATATATTTTCGGGAGTGAAGAATACCCAGAATTTAACTGTACTTCCTTCAACGATATATTTGCATTCATAATTTCAGGTCCTGGTTTTACAACGCCTACAAATATTGCTTTATTACCAGGCACAACAACACCTGTATCGGTAAATTCAGTAAATGATCAATCGAGTGGTTGCGGTGATTCTACCTATTATGTTGCTAATATAGATAGCTTTCTCACGGTAGATGGCTTTACGACGCCATTAATTGCTTATGCAAATGTTACAGCAGGACAAACGTATCATCTTAAACTAGGTGTTGCCGATGCAATTGACAATATAGTCAATAGTTTTGTTTTTTTGAAATCTAACAGCTTAAAAAGCGGCAATACAACACCGAGTTCTTTAAACCATCAAGCTTCATTAAACAAAGTCGTTATGTATCCTAGTGAAGTAGATGATGTGCTACAATTGAAGCATATCGCAAATCAAAATATGCTAGTACAAATTGTAAATGTGCAAGGACAAGTTGTTTTTAGAAAACAGCTACAAACAAATGATAACATAAGCAGCATCAATTTATCAAGCTTACAAAGTGGAGTATATATTGTACAATTGTTGCACGAAAATGGTGAGAAAAGAAATGAGAAAATTATTAAAAGATAATTGATATGCTATCCTTAATCTAATCTGAGCTATGTATGGAAATCTTTGGCACGTGATTTAATGCTTTGAAAAAGTTTTAATCAAGACTTCTTTCACTCTTTTTACTACGTCTTTCAAATTATTTTCTTACCACTCATCTAAATTCTTATCATCCTATCAAATATTTTTCGATTTTTACAAAAAAATAAAATTATGCAAGCACACGAAATAGACTATGTCATTTATGGGGAAGAAATGCAACACATTGAAATAGAACTAGACCCTAATGAATCTGCTATTGCTGAAAGTGGTTCGTTTATGATGATGGAAGATGGTGTTGGTATGCAAACCATTTTCGGTGATGGAAGCAAGCAGGAAGGTGGATTAATGGGTAAATTATTCTCAGCAGGTAAGCGCATACTTACAGGCGAAAGTTTATTTATGACCGCGTTTACGAACAACGGACAAGGAAAAAAGAAAGTTAATTTTGCTTCACCTTACCCTGGTAAAATAATTCCATTGAACTTAGCCCAACTTAATGGTAAAATAATTTGTCAAAAAGATGCATTTCTTTGCGCAGCCAAAGGTGTAAGTGTAGGTATTGAATTTCAGCGCAAACTTGGTACCGGAATATTTGGTGGTGAAGGTTTTATTATGCAAAAGTTAGAGGGCGATGGAATGGCTTTCGTGCATGCCGGTGGTCATGTTTTTGAAAAAAAGCTAAATCCGGGTGAAGTGCTCAAAATAGATACAGGTTGTGTTGTGGCTTACACCTATGATGTCGATTTCGACATTCAATTTATAGGCGGAATTAAAAATGTTGTCTTTGGAGGTGAAGGTCTATTTTTTGCAACACTTCGCGGACCTGGCACTGTATGGATACAATCATTACCGATTAGCAGATTAGCATCTCGTGTAATGTCCTATGGTGGGTTTGGACGCCGAAAAGAAGAAGGTGGATTACTTGGCGGGCTAGGCAATTTGTTAGACGGAGATGGCCGCTAATTTGTTTTAATTATCACTTTGCAAATTTCATTTCATATTCGAGAGATTCAAGCAGTAGCCAAAGAGTTATTGGCGAGCTTTCCAGAAAAACGCTGCTTTGCATTCTATGCTGAGATGGGTAGCGGAAAAACCACTTTGATTCATGCATTATGCAAAGAATTAAACGTAATTGATTCGGTAAGCAGTCCCACTTTTTCAATTATTAATGAGTATAAAACTAGTCACAATCATTCAGTTTTTCATATGGATTGGTATCGATTGAAAAATATAGAAGATGCCATTGAAACTGGAGTACAAGATATAATTAACGATGCAAGTTCATACATATTTATCGAGTGGCCCGAAATAGCAGCCTCGCTTTTACCCCATGATTGTTTGCAACTAAAACTATCTTTTGTATCTCCCGATGAACGTTTACTTGTTATAAATTAGCGTTCAATTAATTGTAATCTAAATTTTTGTTAGAGATGTAACAAAGAAAGTGAAGGTATTTCATTAAAAAATCATGGCATCGCGGCAACCAATCATGGAAAGCCAAAATTCGAATGAAGCAATAAAATAATGCGAGATAAAACCGCTTTTTTTGCTATTACTTGCTGACTTGCAATGAATATTCGCCACAACGAGTGCCTCAATGATAGGTAATATGGTTTGCCCTGAGTTATGAAATTGAAGGACAATCCTAAAATTATCGTTATTATTACTACATCATCAAAAAAGCGAATAGAGTTAATTTGGTAGTTCGATAATTATACATGTACTTTTGTATCAAATTAAATCGTTAAGAAAATGGCATACTCAGAAAAAGTAATTGAACACTACAATAACCCACAAAACGTTGGAACACTTGATAAGAGCAAAAGCACAGTAGGCACTGGATTGGTGGGTGCTCCTGAATGCGGTGATGTAATGCGTTTACAAATCGAAGTAGACGATGCCACAGGTCTTATTAAAGATGCTAAATTTAAAACCTTTGGTTGTGGCTCTGCCATAGCTTCATCAAGCGTGGCAACAGAATGGTTGAAAGGTAAAAGTATAGATCAAGCCATTCAAATCGATAATATGGATATTGTAGAAGAATTGAATTTGCCACCAGTAAAAATTCACTGCTCAGTATTAGCTGAAGATGCTATTAAAGCCGCTATCAACGACTACCGTGTGAAAAATGGTATGGAAGCGATTGAGTTAGAAGAGAAAATCGTTCACTAAAAAAATCGAAAGATGGAAACCGCTTTAGAAAATAGTATTTACATTAGCGATAAAGCAAAGCAAAAAATTGAGGAACTCTTCAAACAAGCGGAGTTAGATAATTCTCACTTTGTACGGGTAAGCGTTGTAGGTGGCGGCTGTAGTGGTTTAAGTTATAAGTTGGATTTCGACAACGAAATAAAACCTATGGATCAATCATTTGAAGATAAAGGCATTAAGCTTGTGACTGATTTAAAAAGTTTTCTTTATTTAGTAAATACCGAGCTTGATTTTTCGGATGGTTTAAATGGCAAAGGGTTTAATTTTGTCAATCCAAATGCAAGCAGAAGTTGTGGATGCGGAGAAAGCTTCGCAGTTTAATTCTCATAATTATAGTTTCTTAGGGTTTGTTTTCTGTGAGAACGAACTTAATTTATTTGATTTCATTCTAAAATTTGAGGCATATAAAAATATTGAAATCGTAGCCAAACTTTTCTCCATTGTTTGAGCACAGACGAATTTAGTTATTGAGCTAGTATCTTGATGTGCGAGTTTAGATAAAAGTGGCTTAGATGATATGTCATAAACAAACAGAAATTTCACAGTATCAATAACTGCAACAGCATGAAAGAGTATAAAAAAACCGTGTCTTGTGACACGGTTTTTAAATTTAGACTTAAAAGGAAATTACTCTCCTCCTTCCATTTTCTTTTTCAAATCAGCCAAAGCACCAATGTCACCTAATGTTGCTTTTTCAACTTTAGAGTTAAGGTTCTTAACTGCTTTCTTGGTATTGTCAGAATCGTTTTGAGCATCTTTACGAGCACCTTCTTTTTCCTCTTCCATAGCCGCTTCCCATACTTTCGAATGAGATACCATGATGCGTTTTTCGTTGCGATCGAATTCTAAAATGATGAACTCATTCGTTTCTTCTACTGCAATCATTTTTTCATCTTGCTTTTTCAAATGACGTGTTGGCGCAAAAGCTTCTAAGCCATATTGCAATTGAATAATACCGCCTTTCTCTTCTTTACGAATCATCACACCTTCATGACGTGAACCAATTGGGAAAACTGATTCGAATGTGTTCCAAGGATCTTCTTCAATTTGTTTATGACCTAATGAAAGTTTCCGAGTTTCTTTATCAACACCTAACACAATTACACCTAACTCAGCACCTACTTTTGTAAAATCGCTAGGATGATTGAAACGTTTAACCCAGCTTAAATCAGAGATATGAATCATACCACCAATTCCATCACCTAATTCTACAAATACACCATAAGGCGTTAAGTTTTTAACTGTGCCAGTATGTTGTGAACCTACAGAATATTTGCTTTCGATTTCTTCCCAAGGATCTGGCATCATTTTCTTGATAGAGAAGCTCATTTTACGCTCATCTTTATCAATAGATACAATCATTGCCTCATGCTCGTCACCCATTTTGAAGAATTCTTTTGCATTAATTGGTTGGTTGCTCCATGTTATTTCTGAAACGTGAACAAGGCCTTCGATACCTGGTTCGATTTCTAAGAAAGCGCCATAATCTTCGATATTTACAACTTTACCTTTAATCTTATTGCCTTCTACAATAGTGTCTGGCAATGTTTCCCAAGGATGAGGTGTAAGTTGTTTCAAACCTAATGAAATACGTTTTTTATCATCATCAAAATCCAATACAGCCACGTTTAATTTTTGACCGTTGGTTAATACTTCACTTGGATGATTTACACGACCCCATGAAATATCAGTGATATATAATAAGCCATCTAATCCACCTAAATCAATAAAGGCTCCGAAGTCAGTAACATTTTTGATAGTACCTTCTAAGATTTGTCCTTTCTCTAATTTAGAAATAATTTCGGTACGTTGTGCTTCGATATCGCTTTCAACTAATGCTTTGTGAGAAACAACCGCATTGCGAATAATTTCGTTGATTTTTACAACTTTAAACTCCATCGTCTTATTTACGAATTGATCGTAATCCGTAACTGGTTTAACGTCAATTTGCGAACCTGGCAAGAAAGTTTCCATGCCATACAAATCAACAATTAATCCGCCTTTAGTCTTAGAAGTAATATGCCCTGTAACGATTTCACCTGTTTTATAAACATCCACAATACGCTCCCATGCACGATGTTGGCGAGCTAATTTGCGACTCAGGTGTAAATGTCCATCACGATCTTCTTTTTCAACGATTAAAACTTCGATGTCCATCCCGATTTTTACTTCTGGTAAATCGCGGAACTCATTTAATGAAATTAATCCGTCAGATTTGTAGCCAATGTTTACTACAGCATCTGTTTTGGTTAAGCCTACGATGGTACCATTTACCATTTCGTTATCGTTTACGGCTTTAAATGTTTCGTCGTACTTTTTATCGAATGTTACACGATCCGATTCTCTGTAAGTTGCGACATTACGTTTGTCCACGCTCCAATCGAAATCGTCGTGTGCACCTGCTTGACCAGCAGAAAGGTTTGGTTTGACAATTGTTTCTTCCATTGTTTTGTTTTTAATGATTGAATAGCTTCCCTTTCATAAACTTTTCAATCGGGTTAAATATTTTTGCGAAAGGGCAGCAAAGGTAGGAAAAATGTAGAAAAAAATTGATTTGTATGAAAAAAGCCCTTTCGGCTGGGCTTTTTTAAAAATTAGATTGACATTTAATCAACATCCCAAAACACTCTTGGAGAAAACATATTCACACCACTTGGTGTATTAGGATTCGTATTTACCTCATCAATTGGGTACATGTATCTGCGCGGAATCTCTGAACCAATTGTAGGATTCAAAGCAGGAATACCTGTTCGTCGCCAATCGGCAAAAGTTTCTGGTTGTAAAAACATGGCAAAATACTTTTGCATCATCACAGATTTTAAACGATCTACTAGAGGATCTGACGCGATGTAAGGATAAGCCGCAAGCGAAGCTGAAAAGCCATTGGTATCTGACTTAGCAAAGCTGTATGATAATAACATTGCTTCTTTCAAAATATCTTCTGCATCTGCATCACCATTTCTTGCCGCTATTTCTGCTTCAATGAACTTCTGCTCCATAGAAGAGATAAAGCAAACAGGCTGGTCATCTGCATCAAATAATGGACCTAAATCATCTTCTGCGGTGTCAACATAGCTTGTAATACGCGCATCTCCTAAGTTTTCTAATGTCTTAAACAAATATGCATCCTTATAGATTAAATCGCCAACACGTTGATCATTAAATTGTCTCATTGGTCCTGAAGAAGGGGGACTAAAATTAAAAATGGCATTTACTCCGTTTGCTAATATTAATTCAGATTTAGCTTTTGAAAATTCCTTCGTATGTAAGTACATTCTAGCCTTTAAAGCGTGTGACAATTCTATCCAAGAATCAATATTTCCTCCAAATAGCAAATCATCAGAATTAGGTACCCGACCAACATCTGTCTTTGCCAAAAGAATCTCAGCATCATTTAGCATTTTTATCAAACTTTCATAAACAAAAGAACCTTTATCATACTTTGGTTGCAAAATAGCGGGTGCTTTCAAGGCTTCTGTAAATGGAACATCACCCCAATGATCAACAAGTACAGAATATCCAAAAGCAGTCAATACCTTCGAAACACCTTCGTAATGATAATACTTATTCTCTTTTGAATAAGCACCCATCTTATCCAAATTATTCAATACTGAAAAAAATGTTGCACTCCAACAATTATTAAAATCAGAGCCCACAAAATTGTACACTTGTATAGGAACCCATTGAACAGAGCTCCCTACTACTTGTTGCATCATTACGCCATTAAATCGAGCAAAATCTCCCCCATAAAAATATGCCATGTTTGAAAGTGCGGCTGGTAACAATACCTTTGGATCAGCATTGAGCAATGCGGTTGTATCATCGTTCAACTCCTCTCTCAAAAAGTTCTTTTTACATGAGCCAAATGCAAGTGATGTTAATATCAGTGCAAGGGCTATCTTCTTATATATAAGTTTCATTTTATTATTATTTATTCAGTTTAGAAATTCAATTTTAAGTTAAAACCATACGATTTTGTCCCAGGATTGTTAAAATAATCAAGTCCTTGCGCTTTGTTGCCACCTACCAGGCTAGTTTCAGGATCAACCCCTTTATATTTAGTCCACAGCAACAGGTTTCTACCGACGAAACCAAAAGATGCACCTTTGATGTATTTTGTTTTAGACAATAAAGTATTGGGTATAGAATATGATAAAGAAAGCTCTCGCAATCTAACCCACGATGCATCTTCAATAAATGGCTCATTAATTGTGAAGCCTCCACCGATACCTGAATAATAATTTTCATTTAAATTGACAGTCATTGTATTCGCTCCTCCTGTGCCCAACTTTTCATTACCTAAAGCATCATAATGATAAATTTTTCCATCAGAACCTGTGTGACCAAGAACACCTTCAAATACTCTTTGATCAGAGTCTCTACCTTCGGTTTCTTTGGCAACACCAAATGTGGTTAATGCACCACGAGTTCCATTCCACATTATACCTCCTTGGCGTGTCTCGAATAATATGCCTAATGAAATTCTCTTATAAGTAAATGTATTATTTATACCTCCTAACCAATCTGGCATTACACTTCCTAAATCTTTTTGTTGTGGATCAAGTTGTGGACTACCATACGCTAAATTAGTTTCTAAAACACCATCCTCATTTAAAACAGTAGGTCTATCATCAATAATTAAGTTGCCGCTTTCATCTCTTAGATAACCTGATCCGTATAAAATTCCATAAGGCTTGCCTTCAAATAGATTGACTTGGGTACCAGTAAAACCATTTAAATCAACTGTGTTAATTCCTTCCGCTAATTTAACAACATTGCTTCTGTTTCTTGAATAATTCACGGTTACATCCCATCTAAAATCTCTTTTCTTTATCGGATTAATCATCAATTGAACTTCGTGACCTCTGTTATTGATTGTTCCTGCGTTTGTAAAATAAACCGAATTGCCTGACGAAGCAGGTATTGGCGCTTTTACAAAAATATCTTTTGTGTTGCTGTTATAAAATGTGTAATCAAGAATAATTCGGTTCTTTAAGAAACGTAATTCTGTACCTATTTCAAAAGTTCCTGTTCTCTCCGGATTTAAATCATCATCAAACATGATTGAAGATTCAAAAATCGAGGTATTGCCATTAATTGGATTTCCGTTTCCATCTGTCCAACCATCTGTAACTTTTGTTTGAATCCACCTAGTTTTGGTACTTTGAGAAGGCGGGTTACTACCAGCGGTTCCATAAGAAAGTCTTAATTTTCCATATGTGAATTTATCATTGGTCAATTTAAATGCATCAGAAAAAATGAATGATCCATTTATACTTGAGTACCAATTAGGCTTAAAATTAGGCCAGAAAGAAGTTGCATGTTCTATTCGAGTTGAAGCCTCAACAAAAGCAAAATTCTTATACCCTAATTTAACATTTCCAAATTCAGATAAACGTCTAAAAGTTGAATTTTCTGTTTGGTTAATAGCCAAATTTTGTGCATTGTTAATATTATACCAACGATCAATAATTAAATTATCACCTCTAGTAAAATCCTCTACCATTGATTGTGAATAGATATTTTGTCCCAATAAAACTGAAAAGTCTAAATCTTTATGTAGATAAGGAGTTAAATTAACTAAGAAATCATTATTAAAATGCTTATAATTTTCATTACGCAGCGTAACTCTTCCAACCACTGGAATATCACTGGATTGTGTACCATAGTTTTGTTGTCCAGCTGTATTACTTACATCACCGCCAAGTCTGTTTGTAATACTTACCCAAGATAAGGGAGTCCAAGTTGCATAAATATTTCCAAAAAATCTATTTGTTTGATCACGGTATTGATTTTCATTTACTGTGTAATATGGATTATCATAAATGCCGAACCCACGATACGTTCTTTGTGAGCCATCCGGGAATAAATAAGCGTCTTCTGATTTAGCATCCGAATTTCCATTTGAATTATCGAAATTAATGGGTGTGCGCAATAAACCTAACATCACGCCTGATAAATTAGAACCTTGTTGAGCGTAAGTTCCTCGTGTATTGACATAGTTTAAACCAGCACCTATCACGACATTTTCTCTAGCTTTCAAGTCAGCATTTAAACCTAGTGTATTTCGGTTAATTCCTGTATTTGGAATAATGCCGTTCTGCTTTAAGTTACTATAAGATAAACGCAGCGTGGCATTTTCTGTTCCTGAACTTATCGAAAAGTTGTTTCTGTAAGTTTGGCCAGTTCTAAAGAATTGTTTGTTGTTATCATATGGCGTAAATTGAGTTTTTGCTGTAGGGTCGCTTTTCCCAACCAGCTTCCCATTTTTATCCCAGTTATAGGATTTATCTCCATTCCAATACATTGTATCGGCAAGTGCTCCCCAACTGTTACGTTGAGTCGAAGGAGCGGCAATGTATTCGCCACCAACTCCTTGCGTAAACTTATTTTGATGTTCAGGTAATTTGTTGACTTGATCCCAAACAATTGAAGAATTGTATTCCACACTAAGTCCTTTCTTCCCTCCTTTTGCACCCTTTTTAGTTGTTATCAAAATAACTCCATTTGCACCTTGAGACCCATATAAAGCTGTTGCACCAGGGCCTTTCAACACTGACATTTCTTCAATATCATCAGGATTAATATCAAAACCTCTAAATCCACCACTTACATTGGTAAGTTCATTATTCTGTGCATCAGCTGGGTCTCCTATGCTCGAGGCACTTGTGTTAATAGGTAAACCATCTACTACAAATAATGGTTGTGTATTTAATTCGATTGAATTGATCCCTCTTAATTGTATAAACGGAGAAGCACCAGGTGTTCCAGCTGCATTTACAATTTGCAAACCTGCGACCTTACCGCTAAGCGCTGTAATCGCGTTTCCATTTTGACCTTGGTTCAATGTTTCATTTTTGATACTTGTTTGAGCATAGCCTATGGTTCTTTTATCTTGCTTCATAGCTAAGGCTGTCACAACTGTTTCTCTTAAGTTTTTGGTATCAGAAGCCAATTTCACACTCATCCCGTTTTGTGCAGGTTTTTCAGTAGTTTTCATACCGATGGCTGAGAAAGTAAGCGTTGTGCCACTTTCCACATTAATTTTAAAATTACCGTTCATATCAGTAACCGCACCTTTGCTAGTGCCTTTTACTCGTATTGTTGCTCCTACAAGTGGTTCGCTTTTGTCGTCTAAAACCTTACCACGTATGGCATCGGTTTGTGCTACAACTATCTGTGCAAACAATGACAGCAAGCTAAGCATCAATAGTAACTTTTTTCTCATACTCTTTTGAATTTTATGTGTAACAAATATTTATTAATGTAAATGTAACATCAATTTTACTTATATGCAATTTCTAAACCGATTATTTTTGGCTTTTCGTTAACAAATTACTTTTTTCCATATAAAATAGATCTTTTATTGACAATATGTAGCGAATAAATTTATCTTCAAGGGTATCCACACATAGCCATGAAAACTGCTCATAATCAATTGTTTGAATAATTTCTTTACAATTCAAGGAAATAAACTCTAACGTAAAACCAATTAGAGATTACCTCAATTCGAGATTTTCATCTAACAGCCATCAGATTATTCTGCATCTATTTAATTGCACCATATCATATGCGTAATAATAAAATTTGTTCTTTTTTGCATTGATTATCAATGATTTATCGTACACAAAATAAAATTTATACACAAAAACTTGTTTCATACCTATGCTTTTACCTACTTTTGCACTCCTTTAAAAAAATGAAGGTTTTATTCAATTAAGATTATGAGACATTTAAGTTATAAAACGCAGTTCGCAAACAAACAAACTTACAAACCAGAATGGATTGTAATTGATGCTAGCAACCAAACTGTTGGTCGTATGTGTACAAGAATCGCATCTATTTTAAGAGGCAAGCACAAACCAACTTATACGCCACATGCTGATGCTGGTGATTATATCATCGTAACAAACGCTGAGAAGATAGTTTTTACAGGTGATAAATTAAATCAAAAGATTTATATCAACTTTAGTGGTTACCCGGGTGGTAAAAAAGAAGAAGTTGCTAAAGATTTATTACAACGCCGTCCTGAACAAATTATAGAGCGTGCTGTAAAAGGTATGTTGCCTAAAAATCGTTTGGGTCGTGCTATGTTCAAAAAATTATTTGTATATGCTGGTACAGAGCACCCACATGCTGCTCAAAAACCTACGGCATTTCAACTTTAAAAAATTCAACGAATTATAAACTCGTATTATTAAAATTACATGGAAAAAAATAAAAAAGCTATTGGTCGTCGAAAAGAAGCCGTAGCACGTGTGTACCTTAGTAAAGGAAGTGGAAAAATTACGGTAAACGACCGTGATTACAAAGCATATTTCCCATTAATGTACCTTCAAAATCAAGTAGAATTGCCATTAAAAACGATTGATGGTTTAGACAAATATGACGTAAATGTCAATGTTGCTGGTGGCGGTGCTAAAGGCCAAGCAGAAGCAATTAAGTTAGGTTTGAGTCGTGCGTTATGCAACCAAGACGTTGAAATGCGTCAAGCTTTAAAACCTGCTGGTTTGCTTACGCGTGATCCTCGCTCGGTTGAACGTAAGAAATTTGGACACAAGAAAGCACGCAAGAGCTTCCAGTTCTCTAAACGTTAATACAAGCGATGTTCGGTTATCGACTCTCGCTCCCCTAGCAAAGCAGGTTTTCGATACTCGGACTAAGTCAATTTCATTAAATAAAAAACAGCGTATTAAACGCATCAAAATAAAAGTATTAAAGACATGTCAGAAAATACATCATTACAACAGCAACTATTGGATGCAGGTGTTCACTTCGGTCACTTGCGTAAAAAATGGAATCCTAAAATGCTTCCTTACATTTTTGCTGAGAAAAAAGGTATTCATATAATTGATTTGAATAAAACCGTTGAAGGTTTAACAGAAGCGGCTGCAGCAATGAAACAAATTGCGAAAAGTGGTAAGAAAATTCTTTTCGTTGCTACTAAAAAACAAGCTAAGGAAATCGTTTCTGAATGTGCACAAAAAGTAAATATGCCTTACGTTACCGATCGTTGGTTGGGTGGTATGCTTACTAACTTCGGCACCATTCGTAAGAGTGTAAAGAAAATGCAAAGCATCGAAAAAATGCTTGAAGATAGCAGCATCTCTATCAACAAAAAGGAGCGTTTAACCTTGAAACGTGATAAGGATAAAATGGAGAAAGTATTAGGTGGTATCATCGGTATGAATCGCACACCGCATGCTTTATTCATCGTTGATATTTCGCATGAGCATATCGCGATGGCAGAAGCTAAACGTTTAGGGATTACTACATTTGGTATGGTTGATACAAACTCTGATCCAAACAAAGTAGATTTTGCAATTCCTTCAAATGACGACGCAACAAAATCAATCGCTATTATCACGAATTATGTAACAGCTGCAATCATTGAAGGTTTACAAGAGCGTGAATTAGAAAAAGATAAAATGGCTGATGAAGATGATAACGAAGAAAAAGTAGAAGCAGGTGCTGAAGGCCATGAAGGAGATATTGACGCTTCAACAGATGGAGAAAAAACGCCTCGTAAAAAAGCAAGTGGTACACGTAGAACTGGACCTGCTAAAAAATAAAACCTAAATCTCAAATTCCAAATTCCAATTCATTCATATTGTATGTTGGGATTTGGAATTTTTAAAATCAGAATTTTTAAAAATAATAAATACTAAAATAAATGGAAACAATAAATATAACTGCTGCTGATGTAAACAAATTACGCCAAACAACAGGTGCAGGGATGATGGATTGTCGTGCTGCATTACAAGAAACAAATGGTGACTTTGAAGCTGCTATTGATTATTTGCGTAAAAAAGGACAAAAAGTTGCTGCTAAACGTAGCGATCGTGATGCGAAAGAAGGCTTAGTAATTGCACGTACTTCAGCTGACAATAAAATGGGCATTATTATCAACTTCACATCTGAAACGGATTTCGTTTCGAAGAATGAAGAATTTATTGCTCTAGGCTTACGTTTAAGCGAAATAGCTGTTGCTAATAATTGTAAGTCATTAGATGAATTTAAAGCTTGCCAATTCGATAATATCACGGTTGCTGATAAAATCATGGAAACAGTTGCTAAAATTGGTGAAAAAATTGATGTGACTTCTTTCGAAAGATTAGAAGACGAATGTGTAGTAGCTTATAATCATGCAGGTTACCGAGTTGCGGTATTAGTTGGTTTAAATCAAGCGTATAACGAAGCGGTAGAAGTTGCAGGTAAAGATGTTGCTATGCAAATTGCAGCCATGAATCCAGTAGCTGTAAGTCCTGAAAGAGTTTTACCTGAAACTATTGCCCGTGAGAAGGATATCATTATGGACTTAATGAAACAAGATCCTAAAATGGAAGGCAAACCTGAAGATATGATTTCGAAAATTGCAGATGGAAAAATCAATGCATTCTTTAAAGAAAATACCTTACTTGTTCAAGCTTTTGTAAAAGATGGTAGCAAATCAGTTGCTGATTATCTAAAAAGTGTTCAATCAGATTTAACGGTGAATAATTTTAGCCGTTTAAATATAGGTTAGTTTGGGAGAGAGAAATACTACAAAAGAAAAGGCTGTTAAGTGATTGACAGCCTTTTTTTTACGTCTTTTCTAATTCAATTTTAGTCTCTACGTAATCCAATCCAAATAATTATCTTGATGAATAATGTTGTAATTAGCATTTAGATAGGCTTTCGCAAAAGCTGTTGGAATTTTATATTTGTGCAATTTCCATTTACATTCAAACGCATCCATATTTTCATCTTCAACTTCTATTAGATCTATTTCTTGTTGGTCGTATGTGCGCCAAAAATAGCTATCTAATTGCCTTTCATGAATGGTATTGTATTTAATTCTTTCACTTAAGATATAATTTTCCCACAACACTCCAATATCTTGACGCAAAGCCAGTGGTTGTAAATTGCCTGCTAAATAATTGCGAATGCCATTGTCATAAAAATACCAACGATTACTTTTTGCAATTTCTTTTCTCAAGTTTTTACTAAAGCCTTTTCGTTGATAGATGACAAACACTTTGCTTAATAAATCCAGATAACGTTCGACAGTATTCTTACTTAAGTTTAAACTTTTTCCTAATTCATCTAATGAAACTTCTGCACCAATTTGCAAAGCTATTAGTATTAATAAATCCTTCAATTTTTGCGGATTGCGAATGTTTTCAAAAGCCAAAATATCTTTAAATAAATAGGTATTTACAAGTTCTTGCAAATACCTTGCTTTCTCGTCGTTCGTTGCTAAAAAAACCAATTCAGGATATGAACCATAAATTAATCGCTCTTCTAAGTTTTGTTTAGTTTGAAGAACATTTTCTTGTTGCTTCAGTTCTACTTGTGCCAATGTATACATATAATAAGTAAATGTTCTCCCTACCAATGGCTCGCCACTTTTACCAATATCTAATGCTGATGAACCTGTAATGATGATATGTAATGGTTTTATTTCATCAATCATTAATTTTAATTTCCGACCAATGTCAGAAATATATTGGGCTTCATCAATCATTAAAATATCATATCCATTCAATAAATTTTTATAATTTGTAATCGTTCTGTTTTCCAGTAGTTTTTCTACATCAGTATCTTCACCATTTAGTCGTAGGATTTTTTTACTGAAACGTTGCGCTATCATATCTAACAATGCTGTTTTACCAACTCGTCTTGCACCTATTAATAGGCTTACTTTTTGTTGATTGATTCTACTTAGTATTGCTTTTTCTAAACCTCGAGTGAGCATAGAATTGTAGTTTTATGGTACAAATATACCTCCAAGTTACCTAATTAATATAAATAACGTCAACAAACTGACGCAATTAATGTATAATTCGTCAATAAACTGACGTAATTAATGTTTATTAAAGACCAAGCGATAAATCAAATACTCAGCAATTAATAAATTTATAACCCATGAAAGCCATACTATTAGGTATGTATCTATGGGTGGTAGCTCGAATGTGTTTGAAATTATCCATTTAAAGAGTCGAAGAGAAATGGCACTTAAAGTCAAAGCATAACTTCGATACATAAATGCTTGATGTTGAAGTATGTTTTTATGCTTTACAAAATAATAAGCTTGACAAGTAAACCATAGTCACAATAAACTCAAAATAATATTTGAATATCAATTTTTGCGAAAGCTTTCCATTTTCATTTTAGTAAAGCGTCTTGAATAGTAAATGTAAATGTCCGATCATGCTTATCACTACCAGGTTATTTACACGTAAAATGAAAAGCACTATCGGTTGTGCAAGATTCGCCTTCACACTTTTGTTCATTGACAGCGACAATACTATGTCCTTTTACTTTTCCATCTTACAATTTCATCAATAGCAATGGATATTTTTTTGTCTATTCCACCAATTTATTCCTCCTAGTACAACGGATTTAGCATATTAAATTGAATCAATATCGATGAAATCCAGTTCAAAAGCGACAACATAATTTCCAATTGCCGAATTTTTTACAGATGTTTTTTCAACTTCAGCACCTTATTCAACTTCGGCTTTTACATTGTCTCTTTTGATGAGGTTGCTGCAGGAACTTAGCATAAAAGACAAGATTAGAATTATATTTAAACGATTCATATAAACTTGAAATTATAGCTAAAGATAATTCAGTGATTATAACAAAAAAGGGAAGATTATTGATAGAAATAGTTAAAACTTTTATGAAACTTATTGGTCCAAATCTTTTTGCATGCAAAAAGAATCTTGAAGAAAATATTTACCAATCATATTGCTTATTTGGTTCTAAATACTCTTTTTTAACTCTTATAACCAAATACAAGGTATAATATTGGCTATATCTTAAAATTTAATACACTTATAGCCCAGCTAGCTTTGATAACTAGCTAGAAATAATAGGCAAAATCATTCAACAAGTTTTTACTTTTTGCACCCTAACTTCTTACTTTTGCCACCTTAAATTTAACATAGGTGATTTGCCAACTAAGAATTCCATTCATAAACTGACAAATTATCAAATCATCAAATTAAAAAAATGACCTCATCCGAAATACGCCAGCAGTTTTTAGACTTTTTTAAATCAAAAGGACATACCATAGTACCTTCCGCTCCCATTGTTGTAAAAAACGATCCCACCTTGATGTTTACCAATGCAGGTATGAATCAGTTTAAAGATTACTTTCTAGGAAATCAAATGGCACCTTATAAACGTATTGCGGATACTCAAAAATGTCTTCGAGTGAGTGGTAAGCACAATGATTTAGAAGAAGTAGGTGTTGATACATATCATCATACTATGTTTGAAATGCTAGGCAATTGGAGTTTCGGTGATTATTTTAAAGCCGAAGCTATTGCATGGAGTTGGGAATTACTCACAGAGGTATACAAATTAGATAAAGACCGTTTATATGTTTCAGTTTTTGAAGGTGATGAAAAAGAAGGTATTCCGGCGTCAAAAATAGCTTTAGAGGAATGGCAAAAATTGGTTGACGATAAAGATCATATTGTGTATGGTAATAAGAAAGATAATTTTTGGGAAATGGGCGATACCGGTCCGTGTGGACCCTGCAGCGAAATTCATGTAGATATGCGGTCTGATGCCGAACGTGCATTGATTCCTGGTCATAAATTAGTGAATGCCGACCATCCACAGGTAATTGAAATTTGGAATAACGTATTTATACAATACAATCGAAAAAAAGACGGGTCGCTTGAAGAATTACCCGCTAAACATGTTGATACAGGCATGGGCTTTGAACGACTTGTTAGGGTAATACAAGGCAAAACTTCTAATTATGATTCTGATGTATTTACACCAACCATACAGAAAACAGAAGAAATTACTAATACGAAATATCAAAATGATGATACGAAAGAGTCAATTTCATTTCGTGTAATTGCAGATCATATTCGTGCTATTAGCTTTACCATAGCGGATGGGCAGTTACCTGCCAGTAATGGAGCTGGTTATGTAATTCGTAGAATATTGCGCAGAGCTGTTCGTTATTATTTTTCATTCTTAAACTACAAGCAACCCTTATTGCATCAATTGGTTCCATTAATTGCCAATCAATTCGCTCATGTGTTTCCAGAGTTGAAAGCACAAGAAGATTTTGTTAAAAAAGTAATTTTAGAAGAAGAGAATGGATTTTTGAGAACTTTAGATAGTGGATTAAAAAAGCTAGAAGATATTTTTAATAATTCTAACACAAAGACGCAAAGTGTAGTAGGTGCTGAAGCTTTTGAACTTTCCGATACTTATGGTTTTCCGCTAGATTTAACACAATTAATCGCTGCTGAAAAAGGATTTACGGTTGATGTGGAAGGATTTAATATTGAATTGCTAAAACAAAAAGAGAGAAGTAGAAAAGCTGCTGTAATTGATACGGACGATTGGATAGAATTAGATGCTAATGCAACATGTACTTCGAGTGCACATACCAAAACAGAAACCATAACCAAAGTAATTAAATACCGTAAAGTTTCTGCTAAAGGAAAAACCCAATATCAAATCGTCATAGAAGAAACTCCTTTTTATGCAGAAAGTGGTGGACAAATAGGAGATACTGGCATTTTGGTTTTCGGGCGTCAGACATCGAATATCGAACATAAAGTTACTGATACCAAGAAAGAAAATGATTTAATAGTTCATTTTATAGATGAATTACCTGAAAATATAAGCGGCGAAGTGCTTGCGAAAATAGATGCAAGTCGTAGAAGAAAAATCACACGACATCATAGCGTAACACATTTAATGCAATCTGCTATGCGTGAAGTATTAGGTAGTCATGTCGCGCAAAAAGGAAGTCTGAATACTGAAGATAATTTGCGGTTTGACTTCTCGCATTTTGCGAAAGTAACAGATGAAGAAATTGCTAAAATAGAAACTATTGTCAATCGAAAAATACGCCAAAATATTCCAGTTGTAATTAAAGAAATGCCAAAGGACGAAGCCATGAAATTAGGGGCGATGGCATTGTTTGGTGAAAAATATGGCGACACAGTTCGTGTAGTTATTATGGACGAAAAATTTTCGATTGAACTTTGCGGCGGAACACATGTTATGAATACTGGCGAACTAAACATTTTCAAAATTATAAGCGAAAGTGCAGTAGCTGCTGGTGTTCGACGTTTTGAAGCTGTAACAGGTTGTATCGCAGAAACCTATATCATGCATCAACTAAAACAATTGAATGATATAAAAATAGAATTCAAAAATCCAAAAGATTTGTTAGGTGCTATAAAAAGTTTACAAGACGAAAAAACAGGATTGCAAAAACAATTAGAGCGTTTAGAAGCAAAACAAATCATTGGAATAAGAAATGAATTATTGATAAAAGCAGAAACAATCAATCAAGTGCAGTTCATTGCTAACCAAGTTGAAGTATCCAATGCAGATGCATTACGTAAATTGTGTATGGATTTGAAAAACGAAATCAAAGGGAATTATGTAATTTGTTTGACAGCGAACTTGGATGGTAAATCAAGTGTAGCTATTTCTGTTGATGATAAATCTACTTTAGATGCAGGAAAAATAATTAAAGAAAGTGTTGCACCATTAATCAAAGGTGGCGGAGGCGGAAATAAAACCTTAGCTACCGCAGGTGGGCAAGATGTAAGTAAGTTGGGTGAAGTGCTTGAGGTGGTGAAGGGTTTGATATAATTATAAGTAACACGAATACACCATTCTCTGAGTGAATTCAGAAGAAGGAAAATAAATATAGTCGTCTTAAATTTAGACGCGCACTTAGTTGGATTACGGATTAGTCTAAATATCTATTTTCCCATTCTCATCTAACTTCTTCTAGAATCTTTATTAATAACTGACTCCTCTCTATCTCAAACAAACATAAACTCAATTACTAAAACAATTATACTTTAGTGTAAAAATACTTCGTAACCAATTTGAATGAATATAAATCTCAGTAACTACAAAAAAATAATTTCAGCAAGTATATTAAAAGTTGGCAAAATCTTGATGACCAAGCAAGCGATTCGTGAATTAGATGAAGAAACGAAAGGCGTATTTGTAGCTTACGTAGATGAAGGTAATGATAGCCGAGATGTTAAATTGAGTTTTGATGCAGAAAATAATTTAATAGAACATAGCTGCGATTGTGGAAGCGAATACTTTTTTTGCGAACATAAAGCTGCAGTTTTATTGCATTTGATTGAAAATGGGAAATCGGTGAAGGCTCCCAAAGTAAAAAAAGTTAAATCCAATAAAGATTTAATACTTTTTGAGCACATAGAAAAAGAACAACTCATTGAGTGGTTACTTGAGCGATTCAACGAGGATAAACCTCTGCGTGTTATCTTCGAAAATCGTTTCTTAAACGCGAACAAAACTTTATCTCCTCAGGAAATAACCTTGCAACTTGATATTATTACCAAATCAACTATCGGCAGAAAGAAAAAGTTAGAAGCCAGTGAAGTTAAAATTTTAGTGAAGCTTTGGTCCGAATTTGAAAAACCTTTCACAACGAAATTTTTTAATAACATTTATGATGAAAAAATGTTAATCGCATTCAACGCCCTGCTTGATTATTTCTACGTTAAGCAAAAAAGCATTGTAAGCACTAGTACGCGTATCCATTCCTATGTTGAAAATTTCTACAATATCTTACAAAATTATTTGCTCAATATTATTGAAGAAGATGAATTCAAGCGTTGTGTAAATTACTTCTCTTTACAATATACCGACGTTAAAGTAGCTAAGTACACTCGAATGTACTATTTAGTCTTAGTAAAAGCTGCAAAGCAAGTATCAGAAGTACGTAAGACTTTGATTCAGAAAATAATTTCAGAACAATTTTTAAATAATAAAATTCATTGCACAGAACTTCACGAAGAATTGTACAAAACCATATTGAATTTACTAAGTGATTCGGATTACCTGATGGATGTAATAGACAAATTGAAACCTTTGACTCATGAAAATGATTACAATGTATCGCTGATTCAAGGATTAATTAAGCTAAAATATAAAGATCGAGCGATTAAATATTGTCAGTCTATCATTCAATCTAATTATTATGAAGAATATAATGTGCCTTATTATGAGCTGTTAGGACAAATTTATTTGGCAAAGAATAATACGAAATTAGCTGTGCCTTATTTGAAATCTCTACTATTTTATAAACCTAATATTGAGCATTACAAAATTGTGATGAGTTCCTTTAATGAAACCAAAGATGCCACAAATTATCGTAACCGTTTATTGAATCGTTTACAAAATACCATGTATGCTAAAATCGAAATACAAGACTTTTATTTCGCCATGCTCGCCGATGAGGGAAAACATAAAAAGATGATTGAAGAATGTGGTTATAAAATACATGTAAAAATTATACTTGACTATTTTGATATTATGCTTGAAGCTGATAGACTAGCATTCTTAAAAGCATTACTTCCAGTTCAATTTACAAGCTATTCTTATCATGGAAGTAGAAACGAATCTCACTTAAAAGATGAACTGATTCGTAGCATTGATGATAATTTTAAACAGCAAGAAATTACACTTTTTGTGATGAGTTTTTTCAAACACGATTATGCTAGCTATCGCCCTATTCCAGAGCTAGTTGCATACTACACAAAGTTATTTAAGATAGTTGTCGAAGTACCTCGTTAAACACCTGTATAATTATGCGGAGTAATTGCTTTGAGTTCCTTCTTGATTTTATCACTTACATTTAATTCAGCAATAAAATTATGAATGGTCGTCATATCTATTTTATTCGCACCTCTTGTCAATGACTTTAAAGCTTCATAAGGCTTTGGATAATTTTCGCGACGCAAAATCGTCTGTATGGCCTCTGCTACCACAGCCCAATTAGTTTCTAAATCGTTATAAATTTTAGTTTCGTTCACTACGAGTTTGTTCATGCCTTTCTTCAATGAATTAAACGCAAGAATAGTATGGGCAAATGGCACACCGATATTTCGTAATACGGTAGAATCTGTAAGGTCTCGTTGCAATCTTGATATTGGAAGTTTACTCGATAAATGCTCAAACAATGCATTGGCAATACCTAAATTACCCTCAGCATTTTCAAAGTCAATTGGATTTACTTTATGTGGCATAGCCGAACTTCCAACTTCATTGGCTAAAGTCTTTTGCTTAAAATAATCCATCGATACATAAGTCCACATATCTCGACTAAAATCTAGTAAGATTGTATTGATTCTTTTCATCGCATCAAATTGTGCTGCCAACAAATCGTAATGCTCTATTTGGGTTGTGTATTGTTGGCGGATTAATCCCAAATGCTGAAATAAAAATTTATCTGCAAATTTCTTCCAATCCTTTTTAGGAAACGCGATTGTATGTGCATTAAAATTTCCCGTAGCACCCCCAAACTTTCCTTTAAACGGGATGGGTTTGAGGGTTTTCAATTGTGTCTCTAATCGCTCGACAAAAACCATAATTTCTTTCCCCAGTCTTGTTGGTGATGCAGCTTGTCCATGGGTACGAGCCAACATCGATACATCTTGCCATGCAACAGCCATAGCATTTAAATGAAGCATAATGCCTTCAAGGGTGGGCATATATAAAGTTGTCAAGGCATCTCGCCACAACATAGGAATGGCAGTATTATTAATGTCTTGTGAGGTTAATCCAAAATGCACCCATTCACTTAATTTCTGCAATTTCAACTTTTGCAATTTCTCTTTAATAAAGTACTCAACTGCTTTTACATCATGATTTGTTACTTTCTCAGTTGCTTTAATGGTTAATGCGTCTTCTAATGAAAATTGCTGACTCATTCTTCGTAAAGACTTTTTATGAGAATCTGAAAGTTCAAACAATTTAAATTCGCTGAGCGCAATGAAATAAGCTATTTCAACCTCCACGCGATACTTTATGAGTGCATACTCCGAAAAATATATACTTAAATCTTCTAACTGATTTCGATACCTTCCATCGATGGGAGACACCGCCATTAGGGCGTTTGCTGACATTCTGTAAAATAATTAAGCTGCTAAGTTAAGCATTACGTTTCACAAGTTTATATTTGCCAACAATTATGCAAAAAAAGATTCGAGTTGGGGCGGTGAGTTACCTAAATACAAAACCGCTGATATATGGTTTTGAACAAGGATTCATGCAAAATGAAATAGAACTTACTCTTAATTACCCTTCGCAATTGACAACGATGATGCAAAAAAATCAGTTAGATATTGCTTTGCTTCCTATTGCTTCCATTCAAAATATTCAAGACGCTCAAATCTTTAGTAATTATTGCATTGCGTCTGATGGAAAAGTAGCTTCTGTGTGTTTATTTAGTCATGTGCCCATTGACGAAGTGCAAGAAGTTTTTTTAGATTATCAATCTCGTACCAGTGTCGCTTTATTTCGATTATTGATGCGTGACTATTGGAATATCCGACCATTATTAGCAGATGCTGATACACAATATATATCGCAAATTAAAGACAAGAAAGCAGGTATTATTATTGGAGATAGAGCCTTAAAACAACTTGATAATTTTCCTTATGTGTATGATTTGGCAGAAGCTTGGCAGCAGCACACACAATTACCTTTTGTATTTGCCACATGGGTTTCAAATACAAAATTGTCGAGAAATTTTATCGCTTCATTTAATGATGCAAATGCCTTAGGCTTGCAGCACTTATCTGACATTTCAAATACAAATGCTCATCTAACCCCTTATGATTTGAATACCTATTACCATGAAAATATTGCCTACCAGTTAAATGACGAACGAAAAAATGGCATGCAGCTTTTTCTAAAAAGTATGGATAAGCTATAAAAAACGAGGTGTCATTTACCTAAATAAATATTAAAACAGACATCAAGGTTCAAGAATAGATATAAGATGAACTATGTTTGTAAGCATTTATAATAATGCATGTTAAAGCTTCTTGACCGATATATCATCAAAAATTTTTTACTCACTTTTGTGGTGCTATTAGGTGCGTTTTCTGCAATTGCTATCGTGATAGACCTAACTGAAAAAATAAAAGATTTCGTTAGCAGAAAAGTACCCGTGATAGAAATAGTTTATTACTTCAAAAATTTCCTTCCTTTCATACTAGCCTTACTTTTCCCTATTTTCATTTTTGTAGCAGTCATTTTTTTTACATCACGTTTAGCCAATCGTTCTGAGATAATTGCCATGCTCAATTCGGGGATGAATTTCACAAGATTCTTAAGGCCTTACGTAATTGGTGCAGGAATTATCTCAATAGTATTATTTTTTGCTAACCATTATGTCATCCCCAGAGCGAACAAAAGTCGTTTGCAATTTGAGGAAAAATATTTGTGGGAAAGGAAATATCGCAAAGACGACAATTTTCATATGCGGATTTCACCTACTGAATATATTTATATGCAAACCTATAATCCAGAATCTAAAACCGGATATCGTTTCAGTTATGAAAAAGTAGTGGGGACTCGAATCGTCGAAAAATTAGTTGCCGATAGATGTGAGTATGACAGCGTAAGTAAACAATGGAAACTCATGGATGTTAGAATTAGACAAAATGATAGCATTGCCGAAAAACTTGAGATTCATCCTATTTTGAAACGAAAAATTAAATTTTCACCTAACGATCTTATCGAAAAGCGCGAAGCCAAACAAATGATGACAACTCCGCAACTAAACACTTTCATCAAAAAAGAAATGGAAAAAGGAAGTGAAAACTTAAACGAATATTTTATTGAAAAATACAGAAGAACTGCATCGCCTTTTTCAGCATTTGTATTATCAATTATTGGGGCATGCATTGCATCGCGAAAAGTAAGAGGCGGCAGTGGTATTCATTTAGCGGTAGGGCTTATGATAAGTGCTGCATATATATTTATGATGCAATTTTCTACCACATTTGCAATCAAAGGCGATTTGACTCCATTGCTTGCTGTGTGGATTCCGAATATAATATTTAGCTTTATCGCATTATATATTTATCGGATTTTTTCAAGATAAATTTATTTAATCCTTCACAAGCTTGCCGAGTTGCTGCACTTTACGATTATGAATGATTTGATAAGTATATAAACCACTCTTTAAAGCACTTACATCGATCTTATTTAAAGTTTCTAAACCTGTTATTCTTTTCACTAGCCTACCATTTATATCATACAAGTAGAAGTCAAGCACCTCTTTATTCCCAACATTTAAATTTACTTGTAATGTATTCGTCATCTCTGTTGGATAGACCATAGCCACATTGGATGAATATAAATATTGACTTACTCCATTCGGAAAATTTACTGATATATCATCTACAATGATATAAGTACCTGCAAAAGCAGTATCGCTTCCATTGCTGTTTGATGAAATATTAATTCGTAAATGTGATGGTACTATTAATGAGTCGACCCACTTCATAGGCAAAGTAATTTTCGTATAAGAGGTAAGATTATTCCACAACAAGGTATCAGCTACAGCAACCGTTAAATTATCGTCTCCTTCAACTGATACAATTTCAATCTGCGTTGAATCAGTTTGTACCACATTATTCTTAACCCACATACTTACGCTGTATGGAACATAATTTAAGGGTATTCCCCCAATATAGTTAAAATCGAACGTTGTCTGATCTATATCCAATTTAGCAGATGATACTAATGTGGGTGTAGCTCCAGCTGGAAATGTAGTATCTATAGCTGGCTGATTTACAGTCATTACTTTCATAGCTGTACCACTGCCACCATTACCCGGTGTTTCTTTTGCGATGCCCGGTAAGCACTGTGTGCCATTTCCAAAAAAAGTACCTGCTAATCCAAAAAGTGAATCTGTGCCACTCCAACCATTCGGTACTGGAAAGGTAGCTAACTGACCTATAACTGAAGCATTATGCCATGCTTCAAAATTAGCAATATTGGTTTGGGCGTTAATTCTTGTGAAAGCAAGTAAAAACATTAGAATAAAAAGAGTATTCTTCATAAAATCAATGGATTAAGTTAAGTATTTAAATTTTTCAAACAAGCTTGTATAGCTTCAAAGTTAGGTAAATCACCAGCGCTTTCCAAAACCTCAGCATATTGCACAGTCCCTTCTTTGTCGATTACAAATGCCGAACGTTTAGCCACACCCATCATATCAAACACAAATGTGTCATACAATGCACCATAAGCCTTCGCTGTTTCTTTATTAAAATCTGATAACAAATCAAATTCTAAGTTGTTATCCTTTTTAAATTTATCTAACGTGAATAATGAATCAACTGAAATTGCTAAAACTTCAGCATTTAATGAATTGTAAACTGCCATTGAATCGCGCATGCTACATAGCTCATTGGTGCAAACACCTGTAAAAGCCAATGGGAAAAATAAAAGCACAACATTCTTTCCTTTGAAATCATTTAATGAGACTTTGTTCTTTTCTGTATTGTGTAATGTAAATTCAGGCGCTAGTTGACCTACTATAATACTCATTATATTTAAATTTTGCTCAAATGTAAGATAGAAGCGACAATTGCCAAAAATATTCACACATTAATACCATGCCCTTTTATTTGATAGAGAATGCTTTATTATTGTAAAAAATAAGCTACTACCTTGACAGAGCAAATCATAAATCTAGAAACTGTAAACCCAATTGAGTTTTTTGGTGTTAATAATAACAAGTTTGATATTCTTAAGAAGAAATTTCCTTTATTAAAAATTCTATCGCGAGGTTCGTTAATCAAAATTAGTGGCAAGCCAGAAGATGTTGATGCCGCCAAAGAAAAAATTGAATTAATTGTTCAGTACCTCGAACGAAATGGTCATTTATCTGAAAATTATTTCTCACAAATTTTAGGCGATGACGATGGTGTTATTGATGAAAAAATAACTGAAGATGCTGGTAATGACATTATTGTGTTTGGTCAAAACGGTAAAGTTGTCAAAGCCAAAACACGTAATCAAAAACTGCTTGTTCAATCTGCTGAAAAAAATGATATTATTTTTGCGGTTGGACCCGCAGGGACAGGAAAAACATACACTGCTGTAGCATTAGCCGTTCGTGCACTAAAAAATAAATCAGTCAAAAAAATAATTTTAACACGTCCCGCTGTCGAAGCTGGCGAAAGCCTAGGTTTTTTACCGGGTGATTTAAAAGAAAAAATTGATCCTTACTTACGTCCTCTCTATGATGCGTTAGATGATATGATTCCTGCCGATAAATTAAATTATTACATGACGAATCGTGTAATAGAGATTGCACCATTGGCTTATATGCGTGGGCGAACATTAGATAATGCATTTATTATTTTGGATGAAGCTCAAAACACAACTGAGTTGCAAATCAAGATGTTTTTAACGCGAATTGGGCCTTCTGCAAAAGCCATTATTACGGGTGATATGACCCAAATTGATTTGCCCAAAAATCAACAAAGTGGCTTAGGCAAAGCAATTCACATTTTACGGCACATCTATGGTATAGCTCATATTGAGCTTGATGGTGAAGATGTGGTGAGACATCGTTTGGTCAAAGAAATTATTAAAGCTTACGATAAATCTAATCAACCTGAAGAAGCTAAAAAGGAACATGAAAAACCTTCTGCTTAGTAGTCTTGTAATTATTTATTTTGGGAGCTGTCAAGATTCGATTGAAAAAAAATCGATTGTAAATAATAATTTAGTCACTCCTAACAACACGCAACAAGATTTTCTGGATAGTGCTAAGCTTGTGCTGCATGACGCGGACATCGTTTTGCGTCGAGGTAACGATGCTATCAGCGATATGTTTGCTCAGCTTAATAAGTCAGACTGTAGTTATTCGCATTGCGGGATAGCTTTTCAAGAAAATAATATTTGGTATGTCTATCATAGCATCGGTGGTGAAGACAACCCGAATGCGAAACTCAAGAAAGAAACTTTAGAGAAATTTACCAGTCCCATAAGTAATTCATCATTTGGCATTTGTAGTTATCCATTAAAGGCTAATCAAATCAAGGCAATTAAACAAACCGCCGATTCCGCTTATCGAGCTCAAATACCTTTTGATATGGACTTCAGTCTTGCGAGTAATGATAAATTTTACTGCGCTGAAATGGTTTATAAAACCTACCAAACTGCATTAGAAAATGACACTTTTTTTAATATTACACATCATCTTGGCTTTCGGTATGTTTCTACAGACAATATTTTTGTCAATAAAAAAGCGCTTCTAAAAGCAAAGTTTTCATATTAATTAAAAAAGACGCTCAATCTTCGAATTGATTTTACATTCATACCAAATGATGCTAGTTTTGCGATCCAAATAAACATATTATATGCATATAGGAATTATAGGTAGTGGAACCATGGGCGCTGGCATAGCACAAGTAGCTGCAAAAGCAGGACACAAGGTTATCGTAATTGATAGTCAAGAAAAAGCTTTAAACAAAGCCAAAGATTCTTTAGCAATCAGTATGTCTAAGCTGGTAGAGAAAAATAAAATTTCAAGTGACAGCGCTTCGGCATTGCAAAATAATATTACTTGGTCAAATGATAAACAACAACTAAATAATTGTGGTTTGATTATTGAAGCCATTGTAGAAAAACTAGAAGTAAAAAAAATACTATTTACCGAACTGGAAAGTATTGTATCGAATTCTTGCATTTTGGCAAGTAATACATCTTCCCTATCGCTTACAAGTATTGCAGCAGCTTGCAGCAATCCGGAAAGAATCATAGGTATTCATTTTTTTAATCCTGCACCCATAATGGAATTGGTTGAAATAATTCCTGCCTTGCAAACTAGTGAAAACGTAACACATCAAGTCATTGAACTTATCACTACTTGGGGCAAACAAACAGTGTTAGCAAAAGATACCCCTGGCTTTATTGTTAATCGAATAGCTCGTCCATTTTATAGCGAGGCTATCCGCATCTATGAAGAAGGTTTTGCTGATATTGCTGATATTGATGCGTCTGTTAAAAAAATAGGTGGGTTTCGGATGGGTCCTTTCGAACTGATGGATTTGATTGGTCATGATATAAACTATGCTGTAACAGAATCTGTTTGGACAGCCTTTTACTTCGACTCGCGATATACTCCATCCTTTACTCAAAAACGTTTGGTAGAAGCCAATTGGTTAGGCAAAAAAAGTCATAGAGGATTTTACAACTATACCTTCCCTATTGAGAATACAGAAGTTTCGGATGAAACAAAAGCAAAGCAAATTACACAACGTATTGTGATAATGCTTGTGAATGAAGCGGCCAATGCTTTATGGTTGGGTGTTGCCAAGGCTCATGACATTGAATTGGCCATGACAAAAGGCGTAAACTATCCAAAAGGATTATTACAATGGGCCGATGAAATAGGCATTGATGCTTGTGTTGAGCAATTAGATAATTTGTATCATATCTATCATGAAGATAGATATAGAGCTTGCCCACTTTTGAGAAAAATGGCTCAGACCCAACAAACTTTTTTTACAGACTAATGTTTTACTTTCAGTTTGGTAATTTCGCGGCCAAGATTGCAGTGAAAAGCACGTATCCCGATGAAGAAAAAACTGTGAGGAACGAGCAGATTATTTTTCGCTTCGGGAGCGTACTTGAAACGAAAAGCCTGAATTGCCGCCCTAACAAAAAATAAAAATATATGTTTTACGAATACAAAGGAATCAGACCAGTTGTACACGAATCTGCATTTGTCCACCCACAAGCTAATGTAACTGGTGATGTGATCATTGGGAAGAAAGTTTATATAGGCCCTGGTGCTGCTATACGCGGCGATTTTGGTAAAATAATAATTGAAGATGGTTGTAATGTGCAAGAAAATTGTACCATACATATGTTTCCTGGTGTTACCGTGGTACTTCAAGAAAATGCACATATTGGACACGGTGCAATTATACACGGTGCCTCGATTGGTAAAAATTGTTTAGTAGGCATGAATGCTGTAATAATGGATGATGTAGTGTTGGGAGACGAGTGCATTGTGGGTGCTTTAACGTTTATTAAGGCTAAAGAAAAATTTGAACGAAGAAGTTTGATAGCTGGCAATCCAGCAAAAGTAATTCGTCAAATAGATGATGAAATGATAGCTTGGAAAACGAAAGGCACTGAGGTGTATCAACAATTAGCGCTCGATTGTGCGGTCGAATTATTACCTTGTGAACCTTTACGCGATGCTTCTTTGCAAAAACAAGCCGACTATATTGCTTACAAAATTTGGCAAGAAACAAAAAAATAATACTATGGATAAATTAGAATTTTTAGTAGATGAATTCGTTGCGATTCTTTCATCCATGGATGGAGATAGCCAACCTCTTTTTGGAAAAATGAACTTTCAACAAATGGTTGAACATATGAGTTTTGCGTTTAGGCAAGCCAGTGGATTAGTGCCATTCACGTATGAGCAAGATGAGCGTATTACAGCCAAAGCTTTTACCTTCATGATGAGTGAAAAGCCCTTTAAAGACAATACACCTAACTCACTATTACCAGAAGAGCCTCTGCCTTTGATACATAATAATTTAGAAGAGGCCTTGAAAACATTGCAAGCAGACATTCTTGTATTCGTGAAAACCTATGAAGGTCAAGCAGAGAAAAGAATTAAAAATCCATTTTTTGGTGAATTGAACTTTGAAGAAAATGTTCACTTATTGCACAAACATGCGCTCCATCATTTACGCCAATTTGGCTTTGAATAATATTTACCATGAATAAATTGAATCCATTTATACGCATGATAATCTCATTTTTACTTGGTGTTATCATTGCTTTTTGCGTTATCTTATTAGCAGAAACATTGAATGCAAAATTGTTTCCTTCTAAACATCTCAATCCAAGTTTTATGGAAATGCAACAAGAGATTGATACTTTGCCAGCTCAAGCATTTTTACTTGTACTACTCGGCTATGCATTGAGTAGTTTTTTTGGCGCTTATGTAGCCGGGCGAGTAGCCCCTTCCGCTTACAAATTTTGGATGGCTATGTCCATTGGATTTTTTTTATTATTAGGTGGCATTGTTAATTTTATCGCTTTTCCGCATCCTGTATGGCTATCTGTGAGTGCGAGTATTTCATTTTTATTGTTCGCCTTTTTAGGTGGTAAACTGGCGAAAGAATCACAGGCATGAACCTCAATGCAAGCTTTGGAAACAAAATCAGAATCGGAAGCGGAGCTCCTAGGTATTAACTCTCCGCTAGCTCCTTCCTCGCATCGGGGTTATCGAGAAAAGCCTTATCAGGATTTATTCACACTAGCTCACTTCGTTTGTGCAGCATAATCTCGGTTTAATAAAATGATTCGGTAAGCTTATACCGATTAGACAAATGTAATAGATTAAAATTTCGTTCCTCCATTTAATCTAAACATTTGTATCCATAGGCATTCAGCATTTTCGTCAAGCGAAATGTATAATATAAAATTAATGTCAAAATGGTATTAGTTGATTCAAAAAAAGAATGTGAATTTTTGGAAATTGAAAAATATTTTTTCAATTTTATTACATGAACGAATTCCTACTACAATTCATTTGGCAGCATAAGCTATTTGACACCTCGAAAACACTCAAAACAATTGATGGAAAACCTGTTGTAATAGTTAACGCAGGTTTATTAAATAGTAATGCTGGTCCCGATTTTTTGGAAGCCAAAATAATAATCGATGATACGCTATGGGCAGGCCATGTGGAATTACATCTCAAAAGTTCTGATTGGAAAAAACATCATCATCAAAAAGATAAAAAATATAATAATCTTATCCTTCATGTGGTGTACGAATTTGATGGTGATGTAGAAACTGAAAACAAAACCCATTTTCCAAGTATTGAACTTAAAGGTTACATACATACTGATCTTTTAACAAAGTACGATAGCTTACTCACCAAACAGCCTTTTATCGCATGCGAAAAATTAATTAATCAAGTAAGTACATTGACTATTGTGCAACAGAAAGAACGCATGCTAATTGAAAGGCTCGAACAAAAAACAGACCGCATTGCTCATTTATTAAAACAATACAAACAAAATTGGCAAGAGGTATTTTATATTGAATTAGCGCGTGCCTTTGGCATTCAAATTAACCAAGATGCTTTTGAAAAAGTGGCTTTGCATACACCATTCAATTTATTTGCAAAACATAAACTGAATATAATTCAAATCGAAGCCATCCTATTTGGTCAAGCAGGTTTTTTGAACGAGTATTTTGATGACGCTTACCCAAATCATTTAAGCGCTGAATATACCGCTCTTAAAAAAAAATATCAGTTGCATGGGATTGATAAAAGCCAATGGAAGTTTTTACGATTAAGACCCGCTAATTTCCCAACGCTGCGTATTGCTCAATTTGCGCAACTACTTTATCAATCCACTCATCTGTTTTCGCAAATATTGGAGGCAAAAAATGTAGCAGAAATTGAAAAGCTCTTTCAAGTAACAGTTTCATCTTACTGGCTGCAACATTATACATTTCAAGAAATAAGTTCTGCTCGTAATAAATCATTAGGGCAATCATTCATTCATATCATTATCATTAATTGTATTGTACCCATGATATTTTTATATGGTAAAATGCAAGGGAAAGAAAATTTATGCAAACATGCGATCGAGTTACTCAAGCAAATTCCGAGCGAGCAAAACAGTATTATTACAAAATGGCAAAATCTTGGCATCGAAATGCAACATGCCGAAGATTCACAAGCTTTACTACAACTTAAAAAGCATTACTGCGATGCTAAAAAATGTTTACAATGTAGTATAGGTTATGCTGTGCTTAAACTTAAAGTATGAAATTAAAATTCTATTACATAGCTGAAATCCTTTACCAATGAAAGTGGACAGTTTTCACAACTTTTTCTGATAAACTTAAAAAAACTGGACAAGTCATTGCGGCATGCTCAATAATTTTTCTTTGTTTATCATCATAAGATTTATCCTTAGGGAAATGCAAATCTGCTTTGATTTCGCCGATGCGACGATGCGGATCTGCTACCATTATTTTTTCGATATCAACGATGGTGCCATCCACATCAATTTGGTGGGTCCTCGCAGCGATACCCATAATGCTTAGCATACAGGCACCTAAAGCACTCGCCAACAAGTCGGTGGGGCTAAATTTTTCTCCCAAACCGTGATTGTCCTTTGGGGCATCCGTTTCTACGATAGTGCCACTTTGCAAATGCGTCATTTCTGTGCGCAAATTGCCTTTGTAAATTATACGAGATGTCATAATGTTATACTATTGTTCGTAAATTTACGTTAGTTTTGATAATCATGCGCTTTTCGTTCGTGTTCATTTTACTATTGATACATCATTTGGGGTTTTCTCAATTGAGCGGTAAAGAGCGAGCTGATTCTGCAAGATTAGCATCGAAAGCCAGAATAGATTCGATACGTTCAGCGACCGTAAAGCGCAATGATTCAATTAAGAAAGTGACACAAGCTCGTAAAGATTCTATTTTAGCGACGAGAAAAAGCAATACTAAAAAGTTGAATGATGATAAAAATACATTTTCAAGAGAGGAGTTAAACAATCAAAAAAAGTTACGTGATGAAGCCCGTAGAGACTCTATTGCCAATGCTAAAAAAGAAAATTTAGAAAAACGTAAGCAAGAAAGTATTGCTAAACGAAATAGTCAAGCGAGTAAACGACCCTTGAAAATTCCACCAATATCTCAAGAACTTGGTCTGGGTTACAGATTCAACACAGACGGTTGGTCATTCTTTGCCAACCGAGGATTTATCAATACCAGTGATCCCGAAAAAAATCATACGAGGTATGTTTGGGCAGAACTATCAGAAAAGAAAAATTTAAAAGAAAGATTGTCGCAAAATGAGAATTTCCAAAGTACGAATCCCAATGAAATAAAGCCATTGGGTTACAAATACGGAAAGATTAATAATTTTTATGCCTTCAAATTGGGCTATGGAAACAGTAAGCCCATTACAGGAAGGCTCGATCAAAATAGTATGGTAATCAGTTGGACATATCAAGCGGGTATTTCATTAGGTATGCTTAAACCTTACTATTTAGATTTACTGATTCGTGAGGGAAATACTTTCGTACGTCGCATGGAGAAATATTCAGAATCAACACGAGAGTCATTTTTGGATTTAAAAAATCAAGGAACGATAATTGGAGGAAGTGATTTTACAAAAGGACTGAACGAAATAAAACTTAAACCTGGTTTTATCGCACGTTCTGGATTTTACTTTGATTATTCGTGGAGTAAAAAATCATTTATAGGTGTTGAAATAGGGGCATCTATGGAAGCCTATACTGAAAAAATTCCTATTATGATCATCACAGATGCCAAAGCTGTTTTCTTCAATTTATACGTAGACATGCGATTTGGCAGACGCTGGAAAAAGAATGTAAAATCAAACAGCGAAAGTGAAGAGTATGAATTCTAAAACTATCGTATTCAAATTTCAATTTTTCTCAAACATCCCTAATCATAAGCTAGTATTGATTCTATGCAAGTAAAAATTATCATTCAAACATTGATGCTGTGTGTTTGCCTCAGCTTACTGAACACAGCATCTCTTGCCAAAGGAAACAAAATTGTTATCGTAAAAACAAACATAGGAAAATTTAAACTTGAATTGTATCAAGATGTGCCAAAACACGCTGATAATTTTATCAAGCTTGTCGAACAAGGGTTTTACGATAGTTTATTGTTTCATCGGGTGATACCGAAGTTTATGATTCAAGGTGGCGACCCTGATAGTAAATATGCGGGCATACATGATACTTTAGGAAATGGCGACCTACCCTACAAAATTGATTCGGAATTTAAACTTCCCACTTATTACCATCGCAAAGGAGCATTAGCAGCCGCGCGTGATGACAATCCTGAAATGTCGTCAAGCGCATGTCAATTTTATGTCGTGGTCGGCAAAATATTTACCGATGATGATTTGGATAAATTAGAAGCCAAGAAGGGAATCAAATACTCTTTAGACATGCGCAATACCTACAAAACCATAGGCGGCACACCGCATTTAGATGGAAGTTATACTGTATTTGGTCAATGTATAAGGGGGCAAAATATTGTAGATACTATTTCAAATGTTGCGCGCGATAAATATGACAGACCACTTGAAAACATTCGAATTATAAAGATAAAAATAAAGCGAAGGTGGATTTAGTGATGAACTCTTCGGTTCTCCTCCTGCACATCCTCATAGCCTGTCATACCACCACTCACTGCCATTTTCATCGCTCGGCTTGGATCCATCTCTAAAGGTATTACATCGTCCTTATTTACAATAAACAAAAACCCACTAACAGCATATGCATGTGGCATGTACACTGCAATTTTATCCTCAATACCTATTTTACTTAAGTCTGATTGCGTGATAAATCCAATTTGAAAAATCTCAGGATTAGCACGAACACGAACGAGTACTGGCTTATTAAACTTTTTCTTATCCCCCATAAAACTTTCTACAACATCTTTTACAGATGTATAAATAAACTTTACAAAAGGCGTTCGCTCTAAAATACTATCAAAAAAATCGATTAAAAATTTCCAAACAAAAAAAGTACTTCCTAGCCAACCAATTAATAGAAGCGATCCTACCACAATCAAAAAACCTATCCCTCTGGGCCAGTTTTCATTCTTTAAATCTAAAAAATCAAATACAGTGTATGCTGCCCAAACCGTTACGGCTAAAGGCGAAACAATAATAACACCTTGAAAAAAATATCGAAGTAGTTGTTGCGCTAATTTTCGCATGATGCAAAGATAAGAGCATACTTAATTACTCGTAACGATTATAATATCTTATTCAAGATTTGTCTTGTGAATTACATAGTTTAGCCTTTCGTATATAATCATCCAGTTAGCTTATTTCATAATTGAGTGAAATGACCTACATTATCATGAACCAAAAAAGCAAGTTCAGAGTACAAATACTTTCTTCTTCGCGCAAATGGAGAATTTAAGAATTCTGCACTGATATGTAGTATCCATATTCACTTACACGCAAGCAAATACTAATTGTAATTCGTAGTGGTTATTGTTTATACATTGATTAATATTGCCTTGAAAATACGTTGTTATGTTACATATTGAACACATTGGTATTGCGGTTGAATCATTAGAGAAATCAATCCCTTTATTCGAGACCTTACTCAATACAAATTGTTATAAAAAAGAAGTGGTTGAAAGCGAGTCTGTTGAAACTGCATTTTTTCAGCAAGGCGAAACTAAGATTGAGCTGCTAAGTTCTCTAACTACTGATGGCGTGATTGCTAAATTTATTGAACGAAAAGGTGAAGGTATACATCATATTGCATTTGAAGTGCATGATATTGAAGCAGAAATGAAAAGACTGCAAGATGAAGGTTTTGTTTTTATACACGATAAGCCTAAGCGCGGTGCCGACAATAAAATGATATGTTTTATGCACCCGAAGTCAACCAACAGTGTACTCATTGAATTATGCATGAGTATCCCTGAGTAAAATATCATCTTTTTACATGAATGGAATCCATTAGAATTGTTTGAATTGCAACCTCTTCATTTATCTTTTGCAATATCTATTACAGGAAAATCGTCAATGCTTTTCACCTGACGAATCGATACAATATTTTTTGGGGCGGCAGACAGGCTATTTGCTGCAATCTTTGCAAGCAAACGCCAAAGGCTGCCTATTTGCAAAGGATTTTCGCTACTATCCTTGCCGCATTTTCCGTTGGAACAAAAAAGCTGCAACCCCGAAGCATGCTCGTTCCTACACAAATTCTATAATGACTGTTGCATCCCAAGAGCAATTAGAAAATGTTAACTGGAATCAATTTTGCAGTTTACATTTTCAATTGCAAAATTTGGGTTCTAACTAATAAATTGTTTTTATCTTTCAGATCTAAACTATTAAAGTATGAAATGGCAAGGCAGACGAGAGAGCGATAATATTGAAGATAGAAGAGGTGTTTCAGGAAAACAAGTTGCAGTTGGTGGCGGTGGCTTGGCTATTGTGATGCTAATTATAGGTTTATTACTTGGTGGAGACCCTCAACAATTGATTTCCGATTTTGCCCAATCGCGATCAAGCAATCAAACACAAGCTGCAAGAGGACAAGAATCACAGGAAGAGAAAAATCTCATGTCGTTCGCATCTGTTACACTAGCAGATAATGAGCAAATTTGGACCGATATTTTTACGAAAAATGGCTTACAATATCGTAAACCTAAAATGGTAATTTTTAATGGCGAAACCCAATCGCCTTGTGGAGCAGCCAACGAAAGAAGTGGACCATTTTATTGCCCCGCCGATGAAAAAATTTATTTATCGCTTTCATTCTTTAACGAACTTACGCAGCGACTTGGCGCACGAGGTGATTTTTCATTTGCCTATGTGATTTCACATGAAGTAGGTCATCATATACAACATTTACTGGGTACAACAACCAAGGTTAGACAAGCGCAATCACGTTTAAATGAAGCGGGCGCAAATCGGTATTCGGTAGCGCTGGAATTACAAGCCGATTTCTATGCAGGTATTTGGGCTCACTACAATCAAAAAGTAAATAATGCTTTAGAAGATGGCGATATCGAAGAAGCTTTGAGTGCAGCTAATGCAGTAGGCGACGATAGGTTAATGCAGCAAGCACAGGGCTATGTAGTGCCTGATGCATTTACACATGGTACTTCCGAGCAGCGCATGTATTGGTTCAAACTTGGCTATCAAACAGGCGATTTAAGCAAAGGAGATACATTTAAGGGAATGTAGTTTTAAGTCTTTAAACGTTTTCTACATTCATCTAATTCATCATCGCCAAAATCGAGATGTGTTACCAAACGAACGTGGTGTTTACCAAATGGAGATGTTTTGATGCCTTGTTGCATTAATTTATTTACAAAATCGTTAGCGGTTAATTTGTGATCAATTTCGAAAATTACAATATTGGTATCTACATCACAACAATCAATTACCTCTGGCAGTGCCGTAAATATTTTTGCTAATTCCTTAGCCCGTATATGATCTTCTTTTAATCTTGCTATATGATAATCTAATGCGTAAATTCCAGCCGCCGCTAGATATCCACTTTGTCGCCAACCCCCACCCATTCGCTTACGTATTCGGCGCGCCTGCTTAATAAATGCCTTGCTACCCAATAATACCGAACCTATAGGTGTGCCTAAACCTTTTGATAAGCATATTGAAATTGAATCAAATTGCTCACCATAGTGTTTATAATTATCTTTCGTTTCGACTAGCGCATTAAACAGCCGAGCTCCATCTAAATGCAAAGCCAAATTATTTACCAAACAAAGCGCTTTTATTTTTTCTACTTCTAATAAATCATAATAGCAGCCACCTCCTTTATTCACCGTATTTTCCAGACTAACCAATCGCGAAATGGGATAATGCACATTATCAGCTTTAATCACATCTTTCACTAAATCAGCATTTATCCTTCCTTTATCTCCATGCAAAATTTCTACAGAAACCCCAGAATTAGCTGCAATGCCGCCTCCTTCATATAAATAGATATGTGACAAAGCATCACAAATAACTTCATCACCGGGCTGCGTATGACATTTAATCGCTATCTGATTTGCCATAGTACCACTCATGCAAAACAAACCAGCTTCGTAACCAAACATCTTAGCCGATTTTTCTTCAAGTGTATTGGTTGTTTCATCCTCTTCAAAAACATCATCACCAACTTTGGCGTGAAACATAGCATCCAACATGCCAGCTGTGGGTTTGGTAAATGTATCAGAGCGTAGTTCAATATTCATAAAGTAAAAATAAAAATTATTGATAGTAACTCAAGCGAAATAAAATCTATTCCGAAACTTCTCGTGTAAATTTGCCTCCTCGAATGAATAAAGATAATATTATAATTGGTAGATGGTTACTGCTGGGCGTGGCTATGCTCACCATACAAGTATTATTGGGTGGCATTACCCGATTAACAGGTTCGGGTCTTTCTATGACTGAGTGGAAACCCATTATTGGTATGATACCGCCATTGAGTGAAGTGGAATGGCAAATTGCATTCGACAAATACAAACAAATTGCACAATTCAAATTTCTGAATCAAGATTTTCTAATCCGCGATTTCAAATTTATTTTCTTTTGGGAATGGTTTCATCGCAATTGGGCTCACTTTATTTCATTTACTTTTATTTTTCCATTCATTTATTTTTTAAAAAAAGGAATGATTAAGAAGCACATGATACTTCCTTTATTAGGCTTATTTGTATTAGGTGCAGCGCAAGGTTTCATTGGAAAAATAATGGTTGATAGTGGTTTAAACGATGAAGATTTGTACGTGAGTCATATACGCTTGGCAGTTCATTTTATTTCAGCCATGGTACTTATTTGTGCAACCTGTTGGTATGCCTTTACTTTTATGTTCGAACCCAAAGATTTTGTGATTGATGTGAAGCTAAGAAATTTTACAATTGTATTATTTGCTCTTATTTTCATCCAACTTACTTACGGAGCCTTCATGGCAGGATTAAAAGCAGCTACTGTAGCCCCTACTTGGCCTAGTATCAATGGCGAATATTTTCCTGCAAGTATTTTAAGTAAGAGTTTAGTGAATCATCCAATCAACATACATTTTGTACATCGTATGTTGGCATACTTGATATTCGGACTTGTTATATATTGGACTTATAAGTTGAATAAAATTAATACTATTGGCGTTTTTAATCGATTTAAAAAACTTCCGTTTATACTAGTATTCCTTCAACTTGTTTTAGGCATTTGTGCTGTCGTGTTCTCAACACATACAGTTCGTAACAGTTTCGGATTATTTGAGTGGTTTGCACAATTGCATCAATTAATAGCCATGTTGCTCGTGATGAGCATTTTATTATTGTTATACTTATTGCAAAATTCTAAGAAATCCGTTTAATTTTTTTTCTCGAGTTGTTTTTCAATCTTATCAACCCTTTTTTCAATTTCTAAGTTGTCAATGCCTCTCTCGATAGACTGAGCAAGCTTTTCAACACTCTTCTCTATTTTTTGTTTGTCCACTTTTTTAGCTTCATCAATAATGATGGTAACATTCTTGTCGAGTTTATTGATTGAATTATCAAGAAATTTTTCAATCTTATCTACATCTACTTGAGCAATTACATCTACCAGATCATTCAATGCTTTTTTTACTTCTTGTTTAGTTTGGTTTTCATTGGTTTGAATGTTGGGTTTATCTGGCGTTGTTTGTGCATTTGCACAAGCGGCAGTCAAAACAATAATCGATAAGAGCACGATTTTTTTCATAACAATCATGTTTTAATATTTTTTTCTAAAATCACCACGCTTCCAAGCGTTAAAAAATTCAAGCCAAGCTAAAGGGCTAAATATATTTTGAGGTGCAAGTTGCCCCGCGTAATAACTTTTACTTGCTAATAAATTTTGATAAACCTGTTGGCTTTCTCTACCATCGCGCGGTAAGGTGGCGAGTAGCATTCGCATGGTTTGATACTCCGTATTTTTTCGTGCTATCTCATATTTATCATCCGGAATTTCCAATGTTAAAAAAGCCTTTTCAAATTCTTCCTTGGACAAAGTTGGACGTATAATCGTATTCGCTAGGTAAAATGTATCTTGTGTCATCAATTGAATGATAGAATATCTTGCTTCCTTTAAATCTTCTGGAATAACTACTATCTTCTTTCGATAACCCAAACACGTAAATCTTAAGGTATCCCCTTTTTCAACAATCATCGAAAACAAGCCTTTCTCTGTGGTTACTGTTCCTCTATTCTTACTCGGAATAGCGACTGTTACAAATGGTAAATAGCGTAAACTATCCGAACTCATGACGACACCTGTTAATTCAACCATTTTGTCAAAGCCATATTGAGCCTTGACTTGGAGTGCAGTCATTAATATAACTATCGCGAATAGAAATTTCTTCACCCAACAAAAGTAAATCAATTGGGGCTGAATCTGATTTGTACTTACCTTCGTCATTAACATTTAACAATAGTTTATAATGATAACCCACGAGAGTGTTTTACAAGCTTTAAGCCAAGTTCAAGAGCCCGATTTAGGAAAAGACTTAGTAACCCTAAATATGGTAAAAGATATAGCCATTGATGGCAAGAAAGTTTCATTTACAGTAGTGCTAACAACACCTGCATGCCCTTTGAAAGAGATGATACGCGGAGCTTGTGAGAATGCGGTGAAAATATTGGTCGATAAAGAGGCAGTCGTTACCGTAAACTTTACCTCCAATATTGTAAGCAATAGAAAGGATAATCAAGCTACTTTACCCAATGTAAAAAATATTATTGCCGTTGGCTCTGGCAAAGGAGGTGTCGGAAAATCTACTGTTTCTGTAAATTTAGCTTTGGCCTTAGCAAAAGGTGGCGCCAAAGTAGGAATTATGGATGCTGATATTTATGGACCATCTATACCGATTATGTTGGGCATCAAAAGTGAAAGACCACTTATGCAAGAAGTAAATGGCAAAGGGATGATTGTGCCAATTGATGTGATGGGATTAAAAGCCATGAGTATAGGTTTATTAATTGATGATAGACAAGCTGTGGTTTGGCGAGGTCCAATGGCAAGCAGTGCGCTCAAGCAATTTGTCACAGATGTGTTGTGGGGAGAATTGGATTATTTAATTATTGATTTGCCTCCAGGTACAGGAGATATTCATTTAACTATGGTTCAAACCATTCCAGTTACGGGCGCTGTAATTGTTACTACACCGCAAGAAGTGGCACTCGCTGATGCTAAAAAAGCCATCATGATGTTTGATGGGCCACAAATAAAAGTTCCAGTTTTGGGAATCGTAGAAAATATGGCTTACTTCATTCCAGAAGAGTTGCCTGATAATAAATATTTTATTTTTGGCAAAGAAGGAGGTAAGCGATTGGCTGAAATGTTTGAGCTTCCATTTTTAGGACAAATTCCTATCACTATGAGTATTCGGGAAGGTGGAGATATTGGCAAACCAGCTTTATTGCACGGTGACAGCATTGCACAAAAGGCCATTCATGAAGTAGCGCAACAAGTAGCAAGAAACATTTCAATTAGAAATGCCAATCTGGATCCCACAAAGATTGTTGAGATAAAAGTATAATCCCTTTTTCCAAGTCTAATTTATTGTTATAACTTTAGAAAAATAAAAGTTATGTTGAAGCAGTTTGCCCTAGGTATTTCATGCGCCATTTTTATAGCGACTAGTTTTTTTTGGATTGAAAAAGAATCATCAACCCATAGAAAAGTGAATCATGAAAAGGGCGAAGCATTAGAAGCTTTGCGTTTGTTTAATGAAACTCGAGCTTATCCCTTTCAAGATATTCCAGAAGATGCATTTGGAAAAGCTTATGAATTTTATAAAGAGAATTTTATTTATCAAAATAAACAAACGCGAGCGAGTTGGGAAGTATTAGGTCCTGTTGGACAAGGAGGAAGAACAATTTCTTTTGCCATTGATCCAAATGACACAAGTAAATTATGGATAGGCTCAGCTTCGGGTGGTCTTTGGAAATCAAGCACGGGTGGTTTAGGTAGTACAGCTTGGACTTATGTAAATACAAGCTTCCCTATATTAGGTGTTGGTAGCATCGCCATCAATCCTAATAATTCAAATGAAATTTTTATAGGAACAGGTGAAACCTATGATTATGGCACATCATTAAATGGTTTTATTGTAAGAACTACAAGAGGAAGCAATGGAATTGGTATTTTAAAATCAACTGATGGTGGTGTTACATGGAGCCAATCGCTGAATTGGCTCTATAATCAACGCAGAGGTGTTTGGCGTATTGTGTATAATCCGTTAAACCCGAATACTATTTTTGCTGCCACTACAGAAGGTGTTTTAAAATCGATAGATCAGGGAAATACTTGGACTAATGTTTTGAATAAAACTATGGTAATGGACTTAGATATTGACCCTAGTGATACTACCATTTTGTATGCGAGTGTAGGTAATCTTAGTAGTACCGATAAAGGAATTTATAAAACAAACAATGCGGGCAATACCTGGAGTATACTTACAAATGGTTTGCCAATTAACAATCATTCAGGGAAAATCAATGTAAGTATTTATAAAAATAATTCATCTATTTTGATGGCTACTGTATTTAATGAATTTTCAACTGTAGGTGTATATCGTTCCGTAAATAAAGGAAATAGTTGGACGGCTGTAAATACGAATTCGACTGAAATTGCTTCTTATCAAGGTTGGTTCTGTGAAGGACTTTTAATGAAAGATACTGATTCATCGAAGGTATTAACTGGTGGTGTTGATTTATTTTTTTCAAATGACAATGGCAATAATTTCTTTGAGCTATTACCACCAGACCCGATTTGGTCTGATATTCATGGCATCTTCTCAAACCCACTCGACCCGGATAAAATTTATGTATTAACCGATATTGGTATGTATCGTTCTAATAATTTTGGCTCAACATTTTACGAGTGCCTCGAAAATTATACGGTTGGGCAAATTTATAAAGGTTCGGTTTCAGCAACGGATTCCAATATTATTTTGATCGGGATGCAAGACCATAATACGTTTAGATATTTTACCAACCCGAAAGATTGGCAAGCCGTGTTAGGTGGCGATGGAAGCTTTAATGCGATAAGCCCTTTAGATGATCAAATTCAATATGCTTCGTACCAATATCTTAATATTTTTAAATCATTCGATCAAGGTATCAGTTTCTCACCTATTTATAATAATCCTGCATCACCAAGCTTACCAAATACTGCCGCATTTATTGCCCCTTTTATATTATCTCCTTCCAATCCGCAAATTATATATGCTGGGTCAAATGAACTTATTGTGTCCACTGATGAAGGAAACTCATGGGCTTCCATTGGGCCTTCGCCCATCGATAATGGAAATAAAATATTATCCATAGCAATTGCTGGAATTTCGAGCGATACAGTTTACTGCACGACTGCTCCAGAATTTGGCCCTATGCATATTTTCAGAAGTATAGATGGTGGTATTTCGCAAACTGATATTTCTGTAGGTTTACCCAATCGCTATCCGAGAGATATTGAAGTGAATCCTAAAAATGGCAAGGAGGTATATATTGCTTTTTCAGGTTTTGGTGCGGGACATCTTTTCAAATCATTAGATGCAGGCGCTACTTGGACTGATATAAGTACAACATTGCCAGATATTCCGTTTCATAGTGTATTGGTAGATCCATTAAGCCCTAACGTAATATTTGCGGGCTCCGACTTAGGTGTCTTTACTTCAACAGATACAGGCTTAACATGGACTGCTATGACAGGATTACCAGAGGCTACTATGGTTTTCGACATGGTATATTCAGCTTCCGATAGAGCCTTATTGGCTTTCACACATGGACATGGCGCTTATCGTCAGAAGTTACCTAAAGTACCTAATACCAATGTCAGCATCAAGCATATCAATAACTTAGAAAAAACTTTCTCCATTTATCCTAATCCTGCCATCCATTCGGCTCAAGTTACTTTCGATTTAAAGCAAGCCGCTCAGGTAAGTATTTCAATGTATTCCATGCAAGGAAAATTATTGTTTGAACAAAAAAACATAAATGCATTGCGAGGGAAAAATACAATTCCTTTAAGTTGGAATATTCTACCTAAAGGAAACGTAATTGTAAAATTAGAATCTAAAGAAGGGAATGCTTCAAAAATAATTTTAATTGAATAGGAATAACTCAGACAAGATGGTATAGAAAAATTACATTTGCTCATTTCAATGACACGACAAGAACTCATAAACCAAATACGAGAAAAAAAATCTTATCTATGCGTGGGATTAGATACAGATATTACTAAAATTCCGAGGCATTTATTGCATCTTGAAAATCCTGTAGTAGCTTTTAATAAATCGATTATCGATGCGACAAAAGATCTTTGCGTAAGCTATAAAATCAATACCGCTTTTTACGAGGCGCAAGGCATACAAGGTTGGCAAGCGATGCATGAAACCTTGAACTATATTCCTGAAAACATTTTTACGATTGCCGATGCGAAACGCGGCGATATAGGAAATACTTCTACACAATATGCCAAAGCTTTTTTTGAAGCTATGCATTTTGATAGCGTCACTGTAGCGCCATATATGGGAAAAGACAGTGTGAAGCCTTTTTTAGATTTTAAAGAAAAATGGGCTATTGTATTAGGGCTAACTTCCAATGAAGGTGCTTTCGATTTTCAGTATTTAAAGTGTGATGATCAAGAATTGTTTAAGCATGTAATTCGAAATGTATCGAATTGGGGAACTGATGAAAATTTGATGTTTGTAATCGGAGCTACCAAAACTGCGCAGTTAAAAGAAGTAAGAGAACTTATTCCCAATCACTTTTTGTTAGTGCCTGGCGTTGGCACCCAAGGTGGCAGTTTGGAAGAAGTAAGTAAGATAGGAATAAACCAATATGTTGGACTTTTAGTAAACGCCTCTAGGCAAATTATTTATGCAAGTCATGCCGAAGATTTTGCTGAAAGAGCCAGAGAAGAAGCGAAGAAATTACAACAAGAAATGGCTAGTTACTTGTGAGACTATAATTGCTTTATTCGCATATAGACGAGTTATAAGCAACCCTAAAAGACGACAGTGCTAAACATGAACAAACAGACAATCGACATAAAAGCCAACCGCACATTTAGCACATTTGGTTTTGCCCGACACACAAGCCAACGCTTCGCAAAACCAAAAGAGCTAAATTTTGCCACCGCACCGACCGACAATAAAAAGTAGAACATGAACAAAAAGGACTTATCAGAAGCCGACATAAAAGAGAAGTTTATCACTCCAGCCGTGACAAAGGCGGGTTGGGACGAACACACTCAACTTGGACGTGAAATATTTTTTACGGACGGACGCATTTATGTGAAAGGTAAAATTACAGCAAGAGGAAAACGGAAATTTGCCGACTACATTCTATTTTACAAACCAAACGTACCTATTGCAATCCTTGAGGCGAAAGACAACAACCATTCTGTAAAAGCTGGAATTCAGCAGGCATTAGGTTACG
>JBIIJE010000136.1:0-6466 GCA_044234005.1 Chitinophagaceae bacterium
CCCTTGCCTCTTGTATCAGCAAGTGGTACTTCTCCAATTTGCGAAGGTGGAACAAGTACTTTATCAGGATTTGGTGCAGATACTTACGAATGGATGCCAGGAAATTTGGTAGGTTCTCCAAGTGTTTCTCCTTCCACAACAGCAACTTATACCGTTACAGGAACCGATGCAAATGGTTGTAGCAATGCAGCTAGTTTTGAAGTAGTTGTAAATCCTTTACCTCAAGTTACTGCCAATGCAAGTGTAAGCTCTACTTGTGCAAATACTTCGATAGTTTTAAATGGTGGAGGTGCTACTAGTTATATTTGGGATAATGGAGCAATAGATGGATTGCCAACTACAATTTCGAATACCACTACAATATATACCGTTGAAGGAACTGATGCACAAGGCTGCACCAATACTTCTAGTGTTGAAATAGTGGTGACATTTGATGGTAACTTAAGTAATGCGCAACCATTCAATGTTTTATCAGTTGTAGGTACTAGTTCGGGTAGTAATACTCAGCCAGCAAATTCGATTACTAGTTATTATTCGGGCTCATGTAACTTAATTGCTAGTATTTCATCAACTGGTGGCAATTTGGGTAATACAATAAGTGAGGTGACAGTGGAATCAACAACACCTTATCCTACATATCCTGCAATTGGCGGACAGCCTTTTGTACCACGTTGGTTTAAGATAACGCCTGCTAATAATTTGCCTGCTACCGTAACACTCTATGTAACACAAGATGATTTTAACAACTATAACACCTATGCTTCAGCTACAGGGTGGCCTTTATTGCCTACGGGACCAACTGATATCAATGGGATTAATAATATTAGAATTACGAAACATGATGATGCAGGTATTGGTATTAATCCTATTGTCTTGACACCGACTAGTGTAATTTGGAATTCAGTTGATAATTATTGGGAAATTACATTCTTAACACCAAATTTTAGCCAATTCCGAATCCATTCACAAAATCAATTAAACGCTCCACTACCGGTTCGATTATTGAGTTTTGAAGGTAAGAAATTGACGAATAGCAACTTACTCACTTGGGTTACTAGTAGTGAAATCAATAATTCATACTTCTCATTACAACACAGTAATGACGGCGCTAATTTTAATACTGTAGGTAAAATAAACACCCAAGCGAATAATGGTAATAGCAATTCTAATCTTATCTACAATTATGAGCATTTGAGCCCGTCCCTCGGTCATAACTACTATCGTCTGTTTCAAACAGATATAGATGGTAAGACAAACCAATTGGATAAAGTAATTGATATTGTTTGGAACATCGATGGCAGTCAAGTCAGCTTGTATCCAAATCCTGTATTAGATATGTTACAAATTGAAATTTATTTGATAAAAACTGCAAATACAAGTATTAAAATTATGGATGTAAGTGGCAGAATGGTAAAACAAATTCAGTTTGCGAGCAAAGCAGGCTTAAATCAATCTAAAATAAATATGAGCGATTTAGCCAATGGAGTGTATAGTGTTCAAATATTTCAAAATAATGATTTGATTCAAGTTTCAAGAGTTACAAAACAATAGATACTTAGATATAATCTATAGAATCGGGTGCCAGAAAGTGGCACCCGATTTTTTTTACCATATAATTCTTGTATTTTTGCTACATGGAATCTGTATTACAACAAACGAAAACTCAATCATTCATAGAACGAGAAGAGCTTTATAATGCACATAATTATCATCCTTTACCGGTAGTTTTATCTAAAGGTAAAGGCGCGTTTGTTTGGGATGTAGAGGGTAAAAAGTACTTCGACTTTTTGAGTGGGTATTCTGCTGTTAATCAAGGTCACTGCCATCCAAAAATTGTGAACGCATTAATTGAGCAAGCACAACAATTAACATTAACTTCTCGCGCATTTCATAGTAATTTACTAGGCGAATTTGCCCAATATATTACTTCTTATTTCGGCTACGAGAAAGTATTGCCCATGAATACAGGCGTAGAAGCAGTAGAGACGGCCATAAAATTAGCCCGTCGATGGGGTTACGATAAGAAGGGTATTTTGCAAGGGCAAGCCAAGGTTTTAGTTTGTAGTGAAAATTTTCATGGTCGAACTGTCAACGTAATTTCATTCAGTACAGATCCCTCTTCGCAAAAAGGTTTTGGACCATTTGTTTCAGGTTATGAAATTATACCTTACAATAATTTAGCAGCATTAAACAAGGCCTTGCAAGATCCGAATGTTTGTGGCTTTCTATTAGAGCCTATTCAAGGAGAAGCAGGGGTAGTTGTGCCAGATGAAGGTTATTTGGAAAATGCATTTAAGCTTTGTCACGAGAATAATGTGCTTTTTATGGCGGATGAAATTCAAACAGGACTAGCTCGGACAGGTAAAATGTTAGCTTGTGATCATGAAAATGTAAGACCTGATATTTTAATTTTAGGTAAGGCTTTAAGCGGTGGTGTTTTGCCTGTGAGTGCAGTGTTGTGCGACGATGATATTATGTTGAATATAAAAGCTGGTGAGCATGGTTCTACTTATGGAGGCAACCCATTAGCTTGTAAAGTAGCAATTGCAGCACTACAAGTTTTGAAAGATGAAAACATGTGCGAAAATGCAGCGCTAAATGGTGCTTTTTTTCGAGAACAATTAAGTTTATTGCAAAGTAAATACATCAAAATTGTACGAGGTAAAGGTTTATTAAATGCTATCGTTATTCAGCATTCAAGTGCAGATGCTGCATGGAGATTATGTATGGAAATGATGAATAATGGATTACTTGCAAAACCAACTCATGGTGATAAGATAAGATTCGCGCCGCCACTTATAATTACCAAAGAAGAATTGATACAATGTGTTTCGATTATTGCTAAGAGCTTGAAAGTGTTGGATTAATTTTTTTTCTTAAAATCGTTCCGTCTTAATCTCATGAAAGTAAGTGGTTTCACATTTATCAAAAACGCCATCACTTATGATTATCCAATTGTAGAATCTATACTTTCGGTGATTCCTATTTGCGATGAGTTTATCGTGGCCGTTGGACAATCTGATGATGGAACCTTAGACTTAATAACGAGTATTAGTAATCCTAAAATCAAAATCATCGAAACCATTTGGGATGAAACTTTAAGAGAGAATGGTGCTGTATTAGCTGCTGAAACCAATAAAGCATATGCTGCTATTTCAGCAGATGCTGATTGGGCTATTTATATTCAAGGAGATGAAGTGTTGCACGAGAAGTATCTGCAAGTAGTAGAAAATGAAATGCAAAAGCATTTTGCGGATAAATCCATAGATGGTTTGCTATTTGATTATCTACATTTTTATGGTTCGTATGATTATGTAGCGAAAGCTTCATTTTTTTATGCAAAGGAAATACGTGTGTTAAGACGGCAAGATAAAGTATACTCTTATAAAGATGCACAGGGTTTTCGAAAGGAAGATGATAAAAAACTCAATGTAATCCCTATAAATGCAGTGATGCATCATTATGGGTGGGTGAAGCAACCGGCTTCGATGCAAGCCAAGCAACTTAATTTTAATAAGTATTGGCATGATGATGATTGGATACAACAACATGTAGCACAAGCAAATGAATACGATTTTTCTTCGTTGACCAGTTTGCAGAAATTTGCAGGCACACACCCTCAAGTTATGTTGCCACGTATACAAAGAATGAATTGGAAATTTGAGTTCGATATTTCTAAGGCAACTTTTTCTTTAAAAGATAGATTTAAAGTGTTGATGCTAAAATGGTTTAATTGGAATTTAAATTATCAAAACTATAAAATCATCAAGCCATAAAATATCTTATATTCACAAGAAGAGAAGGTTCCACGATCGAAAGTTTAGAATTTTTTAAGAAGAAAATAGGGGATTATATTTTATTCTTTTGGGCAATCGCTAGTGCAGCACTATAGCCACTCGCCCAAGCGTGCTGAAAATTGAACCCGCCAGTAATGCCATCAACATCTAATATTTCGCCACCAAAAAATAAATTCGAATGAAGTTTGCTTTCCATGGTTTGTGTATCTACCTCTTCTAATGCAATGCCGCCACAAGTCACAAATTCTTCCTTGAATGTTGTTTTCCCAATCACAATATAAGTGCTTGCCGATAATGCATGTATGAGTTGATTTTGTTGCTTGCTAGGTAATTCACTCCATTTTATTTGTTCATTAATTTTTACTGAAGCTATAAGATAAAGCCATAATCTTTGCGGTAGTTCAAAAGGGTTTTTACTGCCTATCAATTGCCCTTTTAAAGTATTTCGAATAGTGTTCCATTCGCTTCTAATTTCATGTTCAGGCTTGCCGAGCCAATTGATGGATATAGAGAAGTTATATTTCTCCTCTGACAATAATTTTGCACCCCAAGCTGATAACCGCAATACCGCAGGACCGCTAAATCCCCAATGAGTAATTAATAAAGCGCCCTGATCAACAAGACTAGTTTCATTTACTTTAACGATCGCATTCTCAATCGAAATGCCCATTAATTCTCGCAAAGGATGATTCGGAATATTAAAAGTAAACAGTGATGGTACAGGGTTTACAATAGTATGCCCTAAGTTTTTTAGCCAGTCATACTGCAACTGAGTTTGGAATCCTCCACAAGCGAGCATGACATAATTTGCTACAATTGTACTTCCCGTTTTTAGCTGAAGCGTGAAAGAGCCATTCGTTGGTATAATTGAAATTACTTCATGTTTTAGTTTTACATCTATATTATTTTCTTCACAAGCATGCAATAGACAATCAATAATACTTTGCGATTGATTACTCGTTGGGAAAACTCTGCCGTCATCTTCTGTTTTTAAATCGACGCCCTTTTCTCGAAACCAATTCATCGTGGCTTCTGAGGATAAATTTTGTAAACTTTTTTTGAGTAAATTTTTCCCCCTCGGATAATTCTTGATGAACTGACTACTTAACATGTATTGATGAGTTATATTACATCGACCGCCACCACTAACCTTTACTTTCTGTAATACTTTGCTTTGCTTCTCTAGAATAGTAACCTTGAGGTTTTCCGTTAAGCTAGCGGCATTAATCGCACAAAAAAAACCGGAAGCGCCACCGCCAATTACAACTAAATTTTTTTCACGCATAACAACAAAGGTAATTATTTATAATATTCTGCATACGAGTGTTTTTAATGGAGAGTTTAATAGTTGCTATATTTGCTAGACATGTCGTTTCATAAAATCCATAATTTGACGCTCTATCAATTTAAAAATTATCATGAGCGAACATTTGAATTTAACGCTGAAGTTGTTTGTGTCACGGGTTTAAATGGAAGTGGAAAAACTTCTTTATTAGACGCTATACACTGCTTATGTTTTACAAAGAGTTACTTTACGCATATAGATTCCAATTTGATTCAGTTTGGTATGAAGGGCTTACGTATTCAAGGGCTTTTTGTTAATGATGATTCCTTAGACATTAAGTTTGTGTTGAGAGAAGATGGTCGGAAAGAATTTTATTGCAATCAAGTGCCATATTTACAATTGTCTAAGCATATTGGGAAGTTAAGTTGTGTGATGATTAGCCCAGATGATATCGCCATTGTAGCAGGAGCCTCAGAAGTACGTCGGAAATTTTTAGATACACATTTGTCGCAAATTGATAGTCAATATCTGCTTGAATTTATAAATCATAATAAAGTCCTTCACCAGCGAAATGCCTACTTAAAAAATGCACAAGGGAGTATGGCGTCAATTGATTTGTCTTTGATCCAAATTTATAATGCAGCCTTGGAAAAAAGTGCGGATTATATTTTTAATAAACGAAAAGAGTTTGTTATGACATTCAATGAAATAGTAAGTCGGTTTTATAATATGCTGAGTGATAAAAATGAAAATGTAAGCATAGCCTATATTTCATCTTTAGCTAAATCGAATTATAGTGAGCAATTAAGCCACAATCTACACAAAGATATTGCTCTCGGTAGAACAAGTTTTGGTATCCATAAAGATGATTTAAATTTTACCTTGCAAGAAATGCCTATGAAGCAAGTAGCATCTCAAGGGCAGCGCAAAAGTTTCTTATTTGGATTGAAGTTGGCGCAATTTCAATTATTGCAACAAGCTAAACATGTTTATCCCATATTATTGCTTGACGATGTATTTGAAAAAATTGATGCTGTAAGAAGCGGAAAGTTGATTCAATATTTATTGAATTTGCCCGCACAGATATTTATCACCGATACTCATATAGAAAGAGTGAGAGAAGCATTTCAAGAAAGTAACAGAGAGGTACAGCAAATTCAGCTTTAAGCCAGATTCAGCATTAGAAATGTTGAAACGAGATTTACAGCAGAAACGGAGTGAGCAGCTGTGAATTAGGCATGGAACTTTATACTAGGTAAAGACTAGCAATTCAATTTATTCGACAGTTCTACCTAGCACCTGATATAGATTTAAGTAGAATAAAAATTAGTGGCAGAACACCGACAAGTTTAAAACTACTGAATGGTTATGTAGGCTCCCCATT
>JBIIJE010000137.1:0-6465 GCA_044234005.1 Chitinophagaceae bacterium
TTGGGCGTTCTACTCTGGCGATATTGATCAAGACGGTTCACTTTCGAATGCCGATTTTTCAATTTGGGAAACTGATGCCAATGATTTTGCATCAGGATACCTCATAACTGATATAGATGGTGATGCTGCTGCGACAAATGCGGATTTTTCAATTTGGGAAGCAAATACAAATAACTTCGTGAGCGTTGTGGAACCATAACAATTTAGTCCCTTATTTTACAGTTCTTCTTCGCTATTAACTTCTTTCAACTTTTCACTACAAACTGAGCTATAAATTCTAGGTGAAACAATTCCCATTTGACGGATTTGCGAATTGAGATTAACTTCGCGAAAAAACTATGCGAAAATTTTTACTCTGTGCCTTTTTACTTCCATTTGTTGCTAAGGCTCAAACTTATACATCTTATTTTACGGGAAATACCAACGATACCATTGCAAGCCCACAAGGTGGCATTTGTTTGATGGGAGGTGCCACTGAAAATGATGAAGCCATGAAATGGTTTTTACAGAAAGCAAATGGTGGTGATATCTTAGTATTGCGAGCAAGTGGATCAGATGGTTACAATGCCTATTTATACAGCCAACTTGGTGTTCCTGTAAATTCTGTGGAGACAATAGTTTGCAACAGCGCAGCCGCTAGCACAGAAACCTATCTTCAAGATAAAATTGCAAAAGCTGAAGGAATTTGGTTTGCGGGTGGAGATCAATGGAATTATATTTCTTACTGGCGTAATACTAAAATCGATAGCCTTATCAATGTTGCGATACTCTCTCGAAATATTGTAATTGGTGGTACAAGTGCTGGTATGGCTATCATGGGTAAATATTATTTCTCAGCACAAAATGGAAGCGTTACCTCAGCAACTGCAATGATGAATCCGTATGACAATTTAGTGCAAGTGTCTAATCAAACTTTTCTTAAAAATAATATACTGAATAACACAATTACCGATACGCACTTCGATAATCCAGATCGAAAAGGACGAATTATGACCTTTATCGCGAGAGCATTAAAAGATAATAATGTGCCATTAAAAGGAATCGCGTGTGATGAGTATACCTCTGTTTGTATAGAACCTAATGGAATCGCAAAAGTTTACGGTGATTTTCCTACCGAGGATGACAATGCTTATTTTATTCAGCCTAATTGCGAATTAGCAAATTTTGTTCCAGAAACGTGTATCGCAAATTCTTCGCTTACATTTAATTACAATGGCAAAGCAGTTAAAGTTTATAAAGTAAAAGGCACTTCAACCGGAGCGAATACCTTCAATTTACAAGATTGGAAAACTGGCAGCGGTGGTGCATGGGAAACATGGAGTGTTAACTCGGGTGTATTTGCTGAAGCATCTAGTGTAGTTATTAATTGTTCTCCGGCTTCGCTTGCAAATCATAGTATTGAAAACTCAATTCAGGTTTATCCAAACCCAAGCAGCACTGTTATAAATATTGAAACAGACCAACTTATTGAATCAGTAAGCATTTTAAATTCAATTGGACAAATTGTATTGCGAAGAAAACCGTCTGATTTTAAAACAAAGTTGGATATAAGAAATTTACAAAGAGGAATATATCAAGTAAAAATTGTGACTAATGCTGGCTCGATGCAGCAAGCGATTACCGTGAATTAATACAGCTATTGCCCTAGCATAAATCTAAACATCACACCACCTCTCGTTGTGGTGATTGGAAATGCATTCGAAACATATGGAATACTCATCCTTCTATCATAAAAGAAGCGTAAGGTTAGGTTATCTGAAATAATATAATCGATGGATGGCGAAATGGAAATTACTTTTTGCCCCCTAGTAACACGTACCTCTCGTTGGTCTAATCTATTGATTGTTGTGTAATCATCTCGAAGGGAGAAGTCCGCTTTTAAATTCACATCACTTTTTCGTTTATTCAATCCGAAGTAAGGTGTGTTGATGGTGAAGTCTTTTAATCGATAACCACCACCAATGGTAATTTCTTTACTCTTAGTTTCACTCAATTGAAAATCAATTAAGCTCATGCTCAATGTTCGTGCTTTTTTGAATTCGATATGAATATTCAATGAATTCTTGAAAGTTGCATCTATTCCTAATAATGGTCCAAAATTCTCGGTTATTGTCATATTAGGCACCAAAAAATAAGGTACATAATTGCCCGAGATTGAATCAATAAATGATGGGAATCCCAATGCAAACTGATCACGATATTGCAAAGCAGATGTGTAGCTATTCATGGCCAAAGAGCCAGTGTATGCATGCGATAGCGTAAAGCTCTGCATGATTTCTTTAAATGCCTTTGTTCGTGAAAGTCCATTATAATTAATTCTCCAGTTAGGCATTGGAAGAATATTTTTAAAAGGATTAGAACGAATCGTGCTATTATCATTCGAAAGTAATGGATAGTCTTTCGCATCTTTCCCTGAATAAGCAGCTAAAAACGCAGGAATCAATACATCTTGAGAATAGCGTAAATAGCCTTTAGCGTAATTGGGATCCTCAGGAGCTTGCAAGCCTGAGGTGTAAGGATTGATAAGCCCTAAACGATTTGATATAATTTCTCGATTCCTTTCAAACTGATCAAAGGCACGCGATGTTGATGTCAATCTTTCCTTCGATTGAAAAATAGTATTAATCGCTATATATGAAATGTTGAAACCTCCTGTTTCATAAGGATTTAAATGAATGAAATCATTAGTACCGCCAATTGTATCCTTAAATAATTCGCTATGCGCTTTATTGAAAGTTTTATTCAGCATGAAATCAACTTTAAAATCTTTAAATGGTTCAACGTTCACATTTAAATTCAAGGTTTGCGAATATTGCTGCAAGAACAAATTATTAAATAGTGAATCGCGAGTCAATACATTATCTCTACCCTTCCCTTCAAGCCAAAGTCTATCAGGTTGAAGACCAAACGCATAGTCTAAGCCAGGTTGCATGCTTCCAAAATTCATACCTACATTGCGCGTGCTGTCCATATAACCAGGTATTGTCGAACCTAAATTTTCATTGTAATTAAAATTAGCTCGCTTAACCATCATCAATAAATTACCCACTGATCGTACAAAATCACCAGGCACATAAGGACCTTTTTTCTTTTTCAATTTTGCGGCTGCTTTCTTGTCTTTTGCGCTGACAGCTCCTTTTGCGGTATCTTTTCCTTTCAAACTATCTTTCCCACTTTTAGCGGTACTTGATTTATCATTCCGTGAATTTTCTTTGATCGGATCTTTAATACTGCCAAGTTCTTCATTCTCCTTTTTAACTTTCTCCTCATTCATAATGCGGCGTTTATCTTTGTCAGTGAATTGCTCTGAAAGCAATTCTTCTTCACTTTTTCCTCTCGAGTCATTCCTTGATCTTTCTTTGGATTTACCATCTTTTTCCACTTTTTCATCGCTTGTGCCAGATTTAGGTTTTTGCTTAGAAGACTGTGGTGTTGCTCTCTTAGGTGCACTAATAGTTCTTAGTAATTTCGATTTATTGTATAGGGTGGCAAAATTAAATTCACCATTAACTTGTTTCGTTTGCGTATTCGCGATGGTATTGCCTAGACTTTTAGCGAGTAACGATGCACTTGTCCAAGTATAGGTAGCCGCATAACTACCTCGCAAATTTGTCCAATCCAGTAAAGGGAATTTACTCATGGGGGCATTATAGTTGGCATTAAAACTCTGCGTAAAATTAGTATTTCTACCAAGCCTCATAATATTATCACGTAAACTATCTTTTTTTGCTTGGGTATTTATTTCCCCATAGGGTTCATCAATTCTAGCTTGGTTCGCAGCAGTATAATCAAACGACAAGGATTTTGTTAAATCCCAACGCATATTATAATTTCTATTCCAAGTAAAAAATTTAAAGAAATTTGGTTCAATCGGATAAGGACCTTCATCAATATTACGTAACTGTAATTTACCAACTGTTCTATCAATCGTGTTTCGGATTGTAAAATTTGAAGGCAATAAATTAAAATTAAAATCACGAATCAATTGAAAGTATTTTCGCTTAGATGGAATCAATTTCTTGAAAGGTTCAATGGGTTTAGTTTTAGGCGCGAAAGTATACCCAAACGAGGCTTTATGTTCATCCAGTTGATCATTCTCAACTAAGGGATTTCGTTTTACAGTTGAAGTATAAGAATAGCTTGCATCGAAATTTTGCAAATCCCAAGGTTGCTTGTGTTTATTATTGGTAGGGGCTACTCTTACATTTTGGAAATTAACACTTTTAATGGAAGTAAAATCTTGAGCTGCTTTTTTTACAGAGTCCCGAGCAGCACCAGCGTAATCTTTTAATTTATCTTCCAATTTCACATCCATATCATATGGATCGTAAATTGGATTACTGGCTGTTTGCGAATAACCCGCAAAAATTGGTAATTGCACACCCCACGATTTAGGTACTAATTTACCAGCATTGATATTGGCTGCCACGTCAAATTGTCCATAGTTATCTCTAAATCGTTGATTTACTTTTTGGTCAATATTACCATAACCCGCAGTGTGCATACTTCCACTCGCTTTGATATTCCCGATATCAGCTAACTGAACCTCCACTTTACCCATTGCAGCAAAACCTCCATCTTCATCTAGACTTGATAAACGTAATTCATTGAACCAAACCTCAGCACATTTTTTTGCACCGTCATCATTCGGATCATTGGGCGTTTTCTTAGGATTATGAACGCCTAACATAGCCATCTTTACATCTCCTAAATTAGGATTGCCTACAATTCGTATATAATTACCTTTACTATCTTTCACTTCATAAGGAATTGCAAAACTAATCCCTGCTTTATTACGTGCTTGCTTCGCCTTTATCAGATCTTCAAACAAGATACTCATTTCATTTTCTTCGGGCCAAATAGCTCGGGGATCGCGTGTACCTGGTGGTGTTACTTTCAAAGGCACCTGATATTCGTAGTAGTTTGAAACAAAATCACTTCCTAATCGAATAAAACCTCTTACATCATTGTCTCTTAATCCAATTTTTTCACCGTAGGACTCTGCATGCATAAACAATTTTAATTCCTTGAACTGTCGCATATCCATTCCCAATGCTTTGAAAGCTCCTTTCGAATTTCCATCTTCCAAATCGCAAACTTGTATCGATAATGACTGTTCATTCTGTAATACAGTTTGTGCATTAGATACTTGCATTTGTTGACGTAAGATACCCGGTGGGGTTACATAAGGTATGGGTGAACGACCGCTATTTTCCTCAATACTCACACTGGATATATTAAACAAAGTCGCGTTATCGTCATCATCAGGAATTAATTCATCAGGGTTCTTAAGCGAGAAATTATAACGACGCCAGATATTTCGACCTAATTCCAATCTGGCAAAACGAAGAATCGTTGTATCTTGAAAACCAGTAAGATACATTCTCATAAATCGGATTGATTTAAAGTCAGGGATACCATTTACTCGATTGGTAAATTCTTTCAAAGGAATACGAAATTGATACCAAGTTTCATCACTTTTATTTCCATTAGGTAAGGGAACTTGCGTAGTTATTTTTGAAATGATATGATTGGTGCCATCTTGCATGTTAGGCTTCAAATCGATACGATATTGAAAGTAAGCTTCGTTCTCGTTCAAAGTATTGTCTCGATTAATATCCTCAGCTTCCGGAATATTCGTAAATGCATTTGAGAATTGGGTATTATTAGTTGTTGCCGGAGAGTTCCCTTGCGGATTATTAAATTTCGTGTAACGTGCTAAAGGCTTTAGTTTCTCATTGTCATAATCTTCTCCTCTAAAATGGTGATAATCATCATTCGCTGGATCTTTTTCAGCATCTAAATAAACCTTGGAATTAGTAGTAAAATTAGTACTCAACTCACTTAAATAAGTACCAAATTGAGTTTTCTCCTCGTCATTCGTCATACCATCATAACCAACATCTTGTGCCGATCTAGCGTTGGGGTCGTTGTCAAAAGCGGGTGTAAGTTGTTGCTGAAACTTAGGAATTTTACTCCAATTACTGATATCCACTTTCGAATTATCAACCGGAAAAGGCAAGCCATTTTCAAATGCTTTACGCGAATCTTTTAGTATATCTTCCGAAATATTACCTAAATCTATAACGAAACTACCTCCTGGGTCATTAGGTCGATACTTGAATGGATCCATCAACCAAAATTCTATAAACTCTACATTCGAGGTTTCAAAATCACTAAAATCGATTGGACGCATAATACCTGCCCATCTTTTTTGTGGATTCAACAACTCGCCGTTTGAATTAATTTCAGATGGTGAAGATTCGAAATTATAAGGACCTTTTTGTTTTGGGAAATAGGCTAAGTCCAAGGTAGTTAAATTACCCTGCAAGGCTGTGAAGGTTCGATTCACAAACACATCTTGCTGTTGCACCAGTCGAATGTAATGGTTCGATAAAGTACTTGTGTCTTTTTTCAAGTGCTCTGGCATACAAGTTTGAGAAGGGTCTGCCAAGCAGGGATCTA
>JBIIJE010000139.1:0-6453 GCA_044234005.1 Chitinophagaceae bacterium
CTTCGATTCCAATTCACTTGTTGAAAAAAATACCAACCGGTGCAGGTTTAGGTGGCGGATCAGCAGATGCAAGCTTTATGCTGATGATGCTTAACAAACATTTTCAACTTAATATTTCTAAGGAAAAAATATTGGCTTACGCATTGCAATTAGGTAGCGATTGTCCATTTTTCATTCATAATGTACCTTGCTATGGTATTTCGCGCGGTGAAGAATTAGAACCCGTGCACCTTGATTTATCGGCCTATAAGTTTTTACTTGTAAAACCTAATGTTCACATACCCACTTCATGGGCTTTTCAGCAATTAAGTCCGGTACCACCATTAAAGACATGTAAGCAGGTTGTGATGCAACCAATTGCTACATGGCAAAATGAACTAATCAACGATTTTGAAACGCCTATATTTAAAGCCTATCCTCAGCTTGCATCGATTAAGCAAACACTAATAGAAAAAGGCGCTTTGTATGCTTCGATGAGTGGCAGTGGAAGCACAGTATATGGCATTTTTACCGACGAATTTGTAGTAGAAGAACTGTTTCCTGATTGTGAGCATTATTGGATTTAACAGTCTAACTCGTGCTGTTAAATAATAGGTAAATCAAAGTAAAAACTATTTTGAAAACCTACATTTGCGGGAGTGAAAAAAACTTTTGTCATTATAAGTACCTTAGTTGTGTTATCCGTGCTTGGTATTATTTATTTACAGGTAGAATGGATTACAGGCGCCGTCAAGTTAAAGCGAGAGCAATACGATAGTGATATTTATACAACACTCAACAATATTAAAGATTCGATTGATAAAAAAAAGAATCTTGAAGGAATTGGGTTTGTATTTCAAGCACCCGCTTTATCATTTGGTAATTTTATACCTACCTCAAACATCTTCAGCAATTATGAACTTAAAGAACTCATTAAAAAAGAGTTGCTAAGAAAAAACATCCGACAGCCTTTCGAGTTTTGTATTACGAATGAATCTCGCTTACCCATTATGTTTAGCACTGGCTATAAGAGTGATTATATGGATGCTGAAAACAATTATGAAGTTTTTTTGAATGGAAGTAATATCATAAATAATGAAGTCCTTAATTTATATATCATAGAGCCCGAAGATTACTTTAAAAAACACAAAGCTTATTTATTGGTATTTGCTATATTATTTACATCGACAATTATTGCTGCATTTATGCTCACGATTAAAACACTTTTTAGTCAGAAAAAATTATCAGAAATTAAATCTGATTTTATTAATAACATGACACATGAATTTAAAACACCGATTGCTACAATTCAGTTGGCTTCGGATGCTTTAAATAATGAGAAAGTAATCAATAACGCCGATCAAATACGTTATTACACAGGTATTATAAAGGAAGAAAATAGAAGAATGAATAGTCAGGTAGAGAAAATTCTGCAGGCCTCACAATTGGAAAAAGATGAAATTAAATTACAGCTTAAACCTTTAAATGCGCATGATATAATAAAACGTGTAGAGACAAATCTAAAACTTCAGTTAGAAGAAATTCAGGCTCAATTTAATTGTCACCTGTTAGCCACGAAATCGATAGTTGCAGCGGATGAAGTTCATTTTACGAATATTCTTTTTAACCTAATAGATAATGCCATTAAATATTCGAAAGATAATCTAATTATCGAAATCACAACTAAGAATATAGGACATCAGCTATTGATAACGGTGAAGGATAATGGAATCGGCATGGATAAAGAAACTCAGAAAAATGTCTACGAGAAATTCTTTCGGGCGCATACAGGTAATGTTCACAATGTTAAAGGTTTTGGTCTTGGCTTAACTTATGTAAAGAATATTGTGTTATCACATAAAGGCAAAATCAGTTTAGAAAGTACCTTAGGTGTTGGAAGTAGTTTTACACTTTCATTCCCTTTACATGAAACCTAAAAAAACCTCTAAGGTTTAAATCTTAGAGGTTACTTTAAATAAAAAAGTTATTGTTTTACATTCTCCATTGCTTATCGGCAAAACGCTCACTCACAACTAAGTCTTTGCTGCCTGCTGTGTATTTGTAGAAACCTTCACCAGATTTCACACCATAGAAACCAGCTTGAACCATGTTTGCTAACAAAGTTGCAGGTGCATATTTCTGGTTGCCGAAGCCCATATGCAATACATTCATGATACTATAACAAGTATCAAGTCCAATAAAATCTGCTAATTGCAAAGGTCCCATTGGATGAGCCATACCTAATTTCATGATAGTATCAATTTCTTCAACACCGGCCACACTCTCTTGTAATGATAGAATCGCTTCATTAATCATAGGCATTAATATTCTGTTGGATATGAATCCTGGATAATCACTTACAACACAAGGAACTTTGCCAATTGCTTTCGACAAATCGATAATTGTGTTCGTTACAGCCCTTTCAGTACCATAACCATTGATGATTTCAACCAATTTCATTACTGGAACTGGATTCATGAAGTGCATTCCTATCACTTTCTCCATACGTTTTGTATGTGAAGCAATACGAGTAATTGAAATTGATGAAGTGTTGGTAGCCAAAATGCAATTCTCTGGAGCCACTTTATCGATATTCTCGAAAATGCGAATTTTCAAGTCGATATTTTCGGTGGCAGCTTCCACAACTAGGTCAGCATCTTTAAGAGATTCAGCTAAATCTGTATATGTTGCAATTCGCTCCATACTGGCTTGTTTGTCAGCTTCTGTCATCGATTGCTTGGCAATTTGTCGATCCATATTTTTACCAATTGTTATCATGGCTTTATTCATGGCATCTTGACTTACATCCATCATGCTTACATTGTAACCATTTTGTGCAAATACATGACAAATTCCATTACCCATTGTTCCTGCACCAATTACAGTTACATTTTTGATGTTCATTGTTTCGTTTTTTGAAGTGTTTAAGGTAGGCTCGAGAGTTGTTGTACTCATAGTTTTATAATTTTTATTGGCGGCAAAGGTATAAGAAAATCGATTTTACAAACAGAAATATTCAGCTATTTTTACACCATGAAATCAACATTTTATCAATATTATTTATACTTTTTCATATTAATATTAAACTTTTGTAATTGTAAATCAAATAATCACAAGGATTTGTATCAGAAATGGAAAACAATTAGCTTCAGAAACTCCAAAATGGAAGCTGAAATTCAAAATATGAAGAATTACATTGATACAGTAGGCAATCAAGATCCTGAAATGCGTAAAGCCACTGATATTGAAAATTTGAAGAAAACATTACGAGAAGAACTTGAAATTGGAATTGCTGAGCAAAAAACAAATAATGATAATATGTTTATTGAGTTTCGACCAAATCAATTGATGATAGCTACCTCAATCGATGGCGTTGATTCGGCCATGTTCACAATGGAAGATAATTTCATTAAGGTAGATGATGCCGCTTTAAAAGGTTATGGAGAAAGTATGACTTTTGAAATTTTACAGTTAACAAAAGACCAATTGAGACTTCGCTTGGTAGACTATGGCGATACAACCATTGCAGAAATGAAAGCAGTGCGGTAATTATTTGTGGATTTGACTTACGACTATAATATGCAATTACTTAATTTTTTTTTCGGTTTTAGACTTCTTCTGATTTCATTACATTATTATATATCCGTGATTCAAAATGGGCAGTTATGAATGATTTTTTCCACTTCAAACAGTTTAGCATTCTGCAATCGCGGTGCGCGATGAAGGTTACAGAAATGGCATGCATACAAGGCGCTTGGACTAAAATTCATGAGAAAGCAAATAACTTGCTTGATCTTGGTTTCGGCACTGGATTACTCAGTCTGATGATAGCCCAACAATATCCTAAGCTCGAGATTGATGCGATTGAGATTGACAATGAAGCATTTTTACAAGGTAGTGAAAACATAAGAAGTTCCAAATTTGCGAATCAAATAAGCACCATGCATGGTGATGTGAAAACTTATGAATTAAAAAAGAAATACGATTTCATTATTTGTAATCCTCCATTTTTCGAAAACCAATTAGTGAGTGAATCCTTGCAGAAAAATAAGGCATGGCATAGTGTTGATTTAAGCTTGGCCGAACTCATTAAAATAATACAAAATAATTTAGCAGACCATGGGAAATGTTCCTTAATGTTTCCTATGGAAAGAAAAGACGATGTGCAGAATCAGTTATTAAATTATACGCTATATCCACAACATTACTTATACATTTATCATAGCGAGAATAAAATTCCAAAATATTTTATTTGTATTTATGGCAAACAGATGCATAGTATCCTCGAAAGCAAATTAATTATTCGAGATGGCTCAAACTACACAAAAGAAATGTCGTCGCTAATGAAAGATTTTTATCTTAAACTTTAGTTGTTTGAATTTCTAAATATGCTCTACCCTACGTAAATTTAAATTAGTAACGGGCGCTACTATCAAAGGATACTTTTCAATGGTTACATAAGAGCTATCAAGTCCGAATCCTTTCTCTTCACTCAAACTAATTTTTTTCAACATGAAATAAAAACGCATAATTAAGCGATCGCTCAGTGGCAAATCATTATCATGCGATAAAAATTTCTCCATCACAATAAACTGCCAATCGCCAGCAATTTTATTCTTTTGTAATGATACATACCGACTTGTGATATTTACTTCCTTATTCGTAACCATATCTTCAACTACTTTGCGGAACATTAAATTAATACGTTGTTCTACTCTGAAACCTAAACGAAATTCAATTCTAATAATTTCGTTTGGAATAATTGTATCCACGATATAATCGCATCGATATGGTTCATCAACAACATCAACATGGATGAACCAATATATATCTGCTCGCTTCGGTTTTTTATTCAAAATTGAATACATCACTTTATGCTCTATTTCTTTAGGATTATTGGCACTGGTTAGATAAACCAAATGCGTTGCATATTTAGGGATACTCATATCATTACTCAACTCTTGTAATTGATGGATATAATCTTCCATTTTCACAAATTCCACATATCGATTTTTTATCTTTCGAGCACGGAACCAAACATACATCACACCAAACATTAACCCAGCGATAATAAGAGTTGCATAACCTCCATGTGGAAATTTTGGCATATTGGCTAAAAAGAAACTCGATTCAATAATGATGTAGACTATCAGAAAAAGATAAATAAGACCGCTATTTACCCTTTTCATAACCAAGTAATTTGCGAATAAAATAGTTGTCATGAGCATGGTTGTAATAATAGCTAAGCCATATGCTGCTTCCATGTTTGATGAGCTTTGAAAATAAAGAACCACAAAAACACAACCAATATACAAAAACGTATTCATGCCAGGTATATACAATTGTCCTTTGGCATCAGAAGGGAAATTAATTTTCATTTTAGGCCACAAATTTAATCTTGTTGCCTCGCTAATGAGTGTGTATGAACCTGAAATCATAGCTTGGCTTGCGATTATCGCGGCCAAGGTTGCAATAATCACTCCAGGAATAATAAACCAGGCTGGCATTAAATCATAAAAAGCGTTGATGCCCATTTTTTCAATATTTTCTGAAGAAATTAATGTGCCGCTTCGATTTGCTAATAAATAGGCACCTTGTCCGAAATAATTTAACACCAAACAAATTTTGACATAAATCCATGAGATACGAATATTTGGGCGACCGCAGTGACCCAAATCTGAATATAAAGCCTCAGCACCAGTTGTGCATAAAAATACTGCACCTAATAACCAGAACCCACTGTATTTCACACCAGCTATTTCGTAATGATAGGTCGTTAAAAAATGAAATGCATGATAGGGATTCAAGGCCTTTAAAATATGCCAATCTTGACTCACATTCGTTAAGCCCAAAATAGCTAACATGGTAAACCAAACAAACATAACGGGCCCAAAGAATTTACCAATAAACGCAGTGCCAAATTTTTGCATGAAAAAGAAGAGAGAAATAATAACAAGTACCACTGAAACAATAATATTTTGTGGTAAGGTGTGCAAAGATTTTAATTCACGCAAACCTTCTATAGCAGAAGTTATTGAAATAGGTGGTGTAATAATTCCATCAGCAAGTAAAGCTGCACCACCTATCATGGCTGGTATGACGAGCCATTTCGCCTTACGTCTTACCAACGCGTATAAAGCAAAAGTCCCCCCTTCACCTTTATTATCAGCTTGGAGTACTTTCCACACATACTTGATGGTAGTTTGCAAAGTAATAGTCCATAATATACAAGATAAGCTCCCTACTATGAGTGCCTCGCTAATAGTTAAACCTTTTGTGATTGCATTAAAAACATATAATGGAGAAGTTCCTATGTCACCGTAAATAATTCCAAAAGCAATGAGTACTCCTGCTGCGGATACTTTATTGAGTTGTGTATGTGAGCTCACGAATTTAAAATTTGAAGTGGCAAATATAATTGAATTCAGTTCGCTTATATAAAATACTTCTGCTAGAATGAAAATTTAAAACTTC
>JBIIJE010000140.1:0-6419 GCA_044234005.1 Chitinophagaceae bacterium
AGAGAATAACGACTTATTTCAATAATGTAATACTTGAACGACTTTTGCTATAAGTACAATCGAAGTTTCTTCAAGCATTTAACTTGTGATAGACATATAATAGGAACACTAACAGGTGCATGGTTCCAATTGATGTAGCGTTACGAATTATCATTTAATTTTTTAGTCACTTAGCTACTTTGAACATTATAACACTTAGTACATGTAGTTTCTTTATGTATAAGTGCAGAATTAATAGGTTGTGCACTACAAATTTTAGTTTTACAAATCGTCTAGTTTCGATAAAAAGCTCATAGCCAAGTATGATAAAAATCATGTCGTATATTTTTAAATGCCCTTATCTTTGTACAAATAATTAGAAATATGCGCAACCTTTTAGTCCCAACAGATTTCTCGAATGTAGCAGACAATGCTTTGAATTATGCCGCAGAAATGGCAAATGCCTATAATTTAGACATTGCTTTATTGCATGTTACACAACTTTCGGCGCTTACTGAAGTAGATGCTTTATATGCTGATAGTTTTGATAAAATGAACCAAGATGCAGAAATAAAAATGAATGAGTTAATTGCTAACTTACAATCAAAATATCCAAACCTTAAATTTATTCATAAAGTAGAAACAGGTTTATTTATGGATAGTTTAGATAATTATTGTAAAGAGATAAATCCAGTAGCTGTAGTTATGGGAATAACTGGTTCCGGAAGTGTATTAGACAAGATTATTGGAAGCAATGCTTTTACAGCTATGACAAATATCAACTATCCACTTATAGTTGTTCCACGAAAGACCGTATTTAAAACTATACAAAGTGTTTGCTTTGCATGTGATTTGCAAAAAGTTGCAACGTCAACACCTCTTCTTTCATTTAAAGCTTTTACGAAATTATTTGACGCTGAAGTGCATATTTTGAATATTGATTTTCATAATAGAAATTACAGACCCAATACACAAAGTGAAATAAATCAGTTAGACTCCTTATTTGAGAACATCAATCATAGTTTTCATTTCATTGAGAACGAGAATGTAGAAGATGCTATTGATGATTATGTTGAAAAAGAAAACATGGATATGTTGATTATGATTCCAAGAAAGTATTCATTCTTTGAAAGTTTATTCCACAAAAGCAAAACAAAAGAAATGTTATTCCATAGTCATGTTCCCATTTTAGCATTGCATGGATAGTGATTTGATAAATTTAATTTAATTTCTTATCGTTGTAATCTTCGATTCAATCTCGTAATTTGGTCTTAAGCTAATTGATAAATATTTTTCGTAGCTAAATCTGTCCAAAGCAATTCAATGTAATAGCTGATGGCAAAATACAATTTTATGAAACCAATGTGATAGGTTATTTAATTTATATACACCAACTCGAAGAAGAAAATACTGACCTTATCTAATGGAATTAAACGACATAATTGAATTCAAATCTTCCCCCTTAATAATAGAAAAACTCTTGGAGATTGGTTTTTCAAAAACATTTGATGAAGGTGAAATCATACTCAATGAGAATGCTTATATAAAAGCCTTACCAATTGTTACTGCAGGTATTATAAAAGTAATGAGAACTGATGAAGAGGGTAGAGAAATATTATTGTATTACATCAGAGCAGGCGAAAGTTGTATTATGTCTTTCCTGGGTGGTTTACATCACGACACGAGCAAGGTGAAAGCTATTGCTGATGAAAAAACAGAAATTCTATTTATTCCAATTGATAAAATAGGTTTACTCATGAAAGAATTTCCTGAATGGTTAGAATATATTTTTCGATTATATCATAAACGATTTGAAGAACTATTAGAAGTGGTTAATGCAATAGCATTTAAAAAATTGGATGAACGACTATTGAATTTTATTAAAATGAAATGTGAAATTGCAGAAAGCCAAGCCATTTATGTAACTCACGGGCAATTATCGAATGAGCTTGGTACCGCCTGAGTTGTTGTTTCTAGATTACTGAAACAAATGGAAGAAGGAGGTTTAGTCAAACTTGGTAGAAATAAAATTTTGCTTATGTAACATAAGTAGCGTTCGACTTTACATAATTATCGGAACTTCGCTTTGTATTTTATAATTTACTAAAAAATTAAACAATGAAACAAAACATGGGAACAGCCGATCGAGTAATTCGAATACTTATCGTAATCGTAATCGCAGGTTTGTATTTTGCGAACCTTATTTCTGGCACTTTGGCCATCATTCTTTTAGCACTGGCAGGAGTTTTCATCCTCACAAGCTTTGTGAGTTTTTGTCCGTTATATCTTCCATTCGGGATTTCTACTCGAAAAAAAGAGGACTAACATGGATTTTGTTGATAGAAGTGTTTATCAGAGATTTAGCCTTGAATAAAAATCGGGGTTGATAGACGAAGTTAAATATCTACCGAATTAACTTTTCGAAATTAATAATACTAAATTGATATGAGTAAAGCAACATTTAAAATAGAGCAAATTTATACGGGTTGTATAGCGCATGCCGCTTATTATATTGAAAGTAATGGTGAAGCTGCAATATTTGATCCTCTGCGAGAGGTACAGCCCTATATAGACAGAGCCCAAAAAGATAATGCCAAAATAAAATATGTTTTTTTAACCCATTTTCATGCAGATTTTGTTTCAGGACATTTAGATTTAGCTAAAAAAGCAAATGCACAGATTGTTTATGGTCCAACTGCAAAACCGGCCTATGAAATTGTTTCAGCTTATGATGGTCAGCTTTTCAAAGTAGGTGCATATGAAGTTAAAGTGATTCATACTCCAGGTCACACCTTAGAAAGCACAACTTTTTTACTGATAGATGAAAATGGAGAGGAGCATGGAATTATTACAGGTGACACGCTTTTTATTGGTGACGTAGGTCGACCTGATTTAGCTCAACATGTAATTGCTGATTTAACACAAGACAAATTAGCAAGACTACTATTCCATTCATTGCGTGAAAAAATAATGCCATTATCAGATCATCTAATAGTTTATCCTAATCATGGAGCTGGTTCAGCTTGCGGAAAAATGATGAGTAAAGAGACAACCGATACTTTAGGAAACCAGAAGAAATTTAATTATGCTTTAAATCTTAAAATGACGGAAGATGATTTTGTAAACGCGCTGCTGAGTGGATTGACAGCTCCGCCTAATTACTTTCCCGCCAATGTTTTGATGAATATAAATGGATATGAAAGTTTAGACACAGTCCTTGAAAAAGCTAACAAACCTTTAACTCCACAAGAATTTGAAGTAATCGCTAATGAAACAGACGCATTAGTGCTTGACACCAGAGATGCTTCAGCTTTTGCAAAAGGGTTTATTCCAAATAGCATTAATATTGGTTTAAATGGAAATTTTGCCATGTGGGTAGGGGAAATGGTTTTGGACATTAAACAGAAAATACTATTAGTAACTGAAATAGGCAAGGAAGAAGAATCTATGATTCGATTATCACGCATAGGTTACGACCACACCATTGGGTACTTAGCGGGAGGCATCGAGAGTTGGAAAAAAGAAGACTTAGAAATTGATTCTTTAGATAGAATTTCTGCACAGGAATTGGAACGTATGGATGACTTTGAAAATGCACTTATTGTAGATGTGAGAAAGAAGAGTGAATTTAATTCCGAACACTTAATAGCCGCGACGAATATTCCATTAAACGAACTAAATAGTCATTTATCTGAATTACCAAAAGATAAAAAAATCATTTTGCATTGTGCAGGTGGCTATCGCTCTATGATTGCTGCTTCAATGTTAAAACAAAGAGGTTGGGATAATTTGACAGATGTTTTAGGTGGATTCGTGGATATTAAAACAACTAAACTTGCAACTACTGAATTTATATGTCCAACTACTTTATTGTAGGGTGAACTTAAACATTTAAATAATATTTTACTAAGTAAAAAAATGAATTTTATCTTAAAAAACAGACTGAGCATCCTCGGAGTATTTGCAGGGGCTATTTGTGGCTATCTCTATTATCATTTCGTGGGCTGTGCAAGTGGAACATGTGCCATTACTTCAAAACCGTTGCACAGCACCTTGTATGGTGCAGTAATGGGTGGTTTGTTGGTGAATATGTTTCAAAAAAATACATCTAAAACAAAATAATATGAAACAAGAAAACATAATCATAGCCAATTTAAGCTGTGGAGGCTGTGTTAAAACAATCACCAAAGAGTTGAGTTCTATCGCCGGCGTAGATAGGGTAGAGGTAGATTTAGATTCCCATACTGTTTTGGTTAATCACTCAGATGTAGTTAGTCGAGAAGAAATAACACGCACACTATTAGGAATAGGCTATCCTGAAATAACGGAGAAGAATGGATTATTAACTCACCTTAAAAGCATAACAAGTTGTATGAAAGGAAAGCTTTCGAATTAAATATCAAAATGAATCTGAAAAAGATCATCAGAAATAGTAAGGTCAATACGACAGAGTTACAAAATCAAAAAAGCTCTCAGGGTTTAAGATCTTGAAGTTCATAAAAGCTGCTATTTGACAAATATTACTTTTTGTAAAACCCAAATCATATAGAATAAGTTGGTAACCTTTAACTTAATATAAATGAAAAATAGAATTTTAAACAATTGGACATTCATCCGTGCTTTATATCTTGTAATAGGTATAGCTGCCATGATTCATGCCCTGAAGAGTCATGCTTGGTTCGGACTTGCGCTTGGAGCCTATTTCGCATCCATGGGTTTGTTTGCATTTGGTTGTGCAGCAGGGAATTGCTATAACGGAACAATCTCCTCTGAAACGAATCATAATTCAAGTACAGATATTCAAGACGTAGAATTTGAAGAAATTAAAATGAAATAAAATGGCCGAAAAATTCTCAGAAATAATTAGTAACGAGACCCCAACTTTGGTGGATTTTTTTGCTGAATGGTGCGGACCTTGTAAGGCCATGAAGCCTATACTAGAAGATCTTAAAACTAAAGTTGGAAATAAGGCTAGAATTATTAAAATTGATGTTGACAAAAATCCTAAACTTGCAAGCACCTATAAAATACAAGGTGTTCCAACACTTGTTCTATTTGTTAAGGGAGAAATTAAATGGAGGCAATCAGGTGTTTTGTCAGCTAATAAGCTTCAACAAATTATAAATCAATATGTTGATTAGATTTATGCAATATCAAACTAATAATTTGAAATCTGAATCCGCTTAAAACTTTTCACATAAGCATTGTATTTAAACTAAAAGTGAAGTTTAAAAAGTAACAAATATGACTACTTTTGCAAGATGGAATTGATAAATGAATTTATTCATATTGACTTAGCCAAAGAGAGTGAAATTATTGAAACAACATGTATCGCAAAACAAGATGATACTAATATCTTCGTGACATATACATTATTAGACAACGACTGTCTTTTTGCCTTTTCAGATATCGCAAACAAAGTAAGTATTATAATTAACAAAGCATACTTCGAAAAATATGAACAACCTTTTGATCTACTAATTGAAAAACAGCCTATTTGTTGCAATACACAATCAAAATTACATGAGATAATTAATTGCAATTTTCAAGGTATCGCAAGAAATGTGTATCTAGAGAGCCTTGTGTTGTATTTACTTTTTCAAATTCAGAAGAATAATCTTGTCTTTAATTTAAATTGTGAGAGTTGTACTTTCCTAAATAAACCTATCGAACTCAATAAAATACAAAAAGCAAGAGATTATATTATCGGCAATCTTCATAAAAATATTACCATTCCTATAATAGCTAGTTATGTGGGTACAAATCAATGTTATTTAAAGAAAGGATTTAAAGAAGTGACTGGACAAACCATTTTCGAATTTTTACAAGAAAATAGAATGGTTAAGGCACGACATATCTTACAAAATACCGACCAATCTATCCAAGAAGTAGCCTCTATGGTAGGATATGCATCCATAAGTAGTTTCAGTCAGACCTATAAAAACTATTTTGGTATTTCGCCAAGCATCGAACAAAAACAATTTAGTCTTTCCTAAACCATTTGTTTTACTAGTTCCTATTATTCGAAAACCGATATTGAGTATTTCACATCTTTGGAAGCTGTCAAATCAATATTATTCCTAATTACTAAAGTTCTTTTACCTAAAACTAAAGTCGCTTTATTTTGTAACCTATACTTTCGCGCCTCAACTAACAATGAGTCAAAGAGTAAATAAATGAAGATAGCTATAGTTTTTCCAGTAATGCTTTTCAGTATAGCTGCATCAGCCCAATCATCAACAGACACTATAAAAAGCAAAGGCTTAGAATCTGTGACTATAGTTGGTAGTATGGCTAAATCCATGCCGGGAGCAGGTCAGTATATAGGTGCGCAAAAATTGGCACAGCTTAATCAAACTAATATTAATAATGTTTTGCGAATCATTCCCGGCGTAAATATAAGAGATGAAGAAGGTTTCGGCTTAAGACCTAATATTGGC
>JBIIJE010000141.1:0-6340 GCA_044234005.1 Chitinophagaceae bacterium
GCCATTGAAAAGATAAAAGACATTATAACTGATTCTTCATTTACCTTACTTATGACAGATGCTAGGCAAATTGCCAAATTCATTGCTGACCCAATCCCCGATTTACAAAGTATCATTGATGCACAAGCTGAAACTATTAATATTATTTATCCAAATGCAATTAATTTATCCAATCAACTCCTCAATATAGATGGATCTGTAAATATTCGTGTTACTCAAGATTCATTTTGTCGCTCATTGATAAAAAGAATACGCAAGCCAATTATTGAGGTAATGGCAAGCCTATCAAATCAAGAATTACCCATTTCCTTCGATGATATTGACTTGTCGATTGTAACCAAAGTAGATTACCCCGTAAAATATAGACAGCAAGAAAAAAATATGGGTAAAGCTATACAATGCTTAAAAATTCACGCTAATGGCAGTTTATCCAAATTCACGAATTGATATTGACTCAAATCGCCTAAATTCGCACTCAATTTAAAAAAATTATGCAATCGTTTCGCAAATTTATTGTTCTTTATCGTTTACCCATTGCCATCGCTTTAATTGCTTTAGGTGTATTGCTTACTATGCAAATGAAACATGGCATTTATGTAAGTTGGCTTTTCTTCTTGATTGCCATTCTTATGATAGTAGCTCATTTTATGCTTGGTCCTATTACACTGATGCAACAATATATGGAAAGCGGTGACCTAGATGGTGCGAAAGCATTACTATCCAAAGTAAAATACCCGAATTTACTTTATAAACCTTTGCGTTCTGCTTATTATATGCTGCAATCCAATTTCTCAACGATGAATGAAAATTTCGACGATGCAGAAATAAATATCCGAAAAAGCATTGAAGCAGGCAGTAATGATAAAATGGTGGAAGGCGGTTCATATTTGCAATTGGGCATGATTGCGTACCGTAAAGGAAATAAAAAGGAAGCCAAAGAAAATATCCGTAAAGCATTATCCATTGGACTTCCCGACAAAGACTCAGAAGCTTCTGCCTATTTGCAATTGTGTAGTATTGCAGGCGAACAACGCGACTTTAAAAGCATGAAAATTTATTTTCAAAAAGCAAAAGCATGCAAAGCTAAAAATCAAGAAATTGCAAATCAAATCAAGGAAATGGATAAATACATTTCTAGAATACCTGGTTAGCGATCATAATATCAAAAATTCAATTTTACACACATAGTAATCCCTTGCCTTGCAAACTCGGATAAATTTTGTTATACCATAGTAATTCAAAATCATCTTCGAATGAGTGAGATTCATAATCTGATTTCAAGGCTTGAAAACTTAAGCCCCCCTGCTGATGCATCGAAAGTCTCTCTAACCAATTACATAGCCATTTGCCATGCGCTTCATTGAGTTTAACGCGCAAGGTTTCGACATTAGTCTCAATAATAAGTTCTGCCATTTGCCAACTCACTCCTTTTTTTGATTTTATAAAAAATACAATTTCAGGCTTATTACCCAACCAATATAATTTGGCGTGCTCGCTTATATTGCGAATGGCATTTTCAGCAAGGCATGTTTCTATATAATCTGCTTCTACCAACGTTTTTGGCACTTTATGCTCGAACCAATGTTGTAAATTTTCATCCAAACCAATGTGATGCATGTAATTGAATAGAGATTTTTGCAAGCCAAAACTAAACAACTCATGCTTTGCTCCAGTGGTATCTGTATGTTCAATATCATTATTCGCGAAAGTGCCAATACCTTCAAATACTTTCTTTACTTTATACTTCTCTGGATTTAACCCCACAGGACTATGCGCGGTCATGGCGAACTGATGCCAAAAGCCCGATTGCAAAACGCCTGACTTAAATAATTGTCGCACCATCTCTAACGAATCAATTGTTTCTTGAGCAGTTTGTGTAGGAAAGCCATACATCAAATATGCATGCACCATAATACCTGCACGCGTAAAAGCTTGGTTGACTTTCGCGACTTGCCTAACAGTTACACCTTTATCAATCAATTGCAATAATCTATCCGATGCGACTTCTAAACCTCCCGAAACTGCAATACAACCCGAAGCTTTCAATAAGTAACAGAGATCCTGTGTAAAGCTCTTTTCAAATCGAACATTCGCCCACCAAGTTACTATTAATTTTCGTTTAATAATTTCCAACGCAAGAGCTTTCATCAAGGATGGTGGTGCTGCTTCATCTACAAAATGAAAACCATTCTCGCTAGTTTGTTTCACCATCGCCTCCATTCGATCTGCCAACATGGTAGCTGTTAGCGGTTCATAATTTTTAATATAATCAAGGGAGATATCACAAAATGTGCACTTCCCCCAATAGCATCCATGTGCCATGGTCAGTTTATTCCACCTGCCATCGCTCCAAAGCTTATGCATCGGGTTCGCAATTTCTATAACTGAAATATATTTATCTAATCGCAAATCCGAATAATCAGGTGTACCTAATTCACTTTGCTTATAATCTCGTTGCAAACTTGTATTGAAGTATTCAACCTTCGAAGCATCTAACATAAATGTTCGCTTACAGGCATGCTTATCTATTTTGCCTTGGATAAAATGCAATAGATTTTCGATAGGTGTTTCGCCATCATCCAAACTAATAAAATCGAAAAATTCGAACACACGAGTATCTTGCAGTGAACGTAATTCGGTATTCACAAAACCACCACCCAATGCAATTTTTACTTCAGGAAAATTACTTTTCAAATATTGCCCACATCGAAAGGCAGCTAATACATTACCTGGGAATGGTGTAGAAATAGCAACGAGCTGTGGCTGATGTTCTAAAATATAGTCATGTAATAATTCAGTGGAATATCGCTCCACCAAGGTTGCATCTACATGCAAATTATCATAAAGCTCATCAAACGAATGTGCGGAACGAGCCAGTCTTTCGGCATAACGGCTAAAGCCAAAATGCTCATCAATACACTCTTTGATAAAATCAGCTATATCTTCTAAATACAATGTAGCTAAATGCTTTGCCTTATCGTGCATACCCATATTGCCAAAAGCCCAAACCATATCTTCAATATGTTGAAAGCGTGAAGCACGAGGTAAAAAACTTTCCTGCACAATTTGGTAAGCCAAAGTAGGATGTTTGCCTTGTAAAAAAAGCACCACATTATCTATGGTATTAAGGTAATTATCACGAAGCTGAAAAATGCGTTTGCAATTAGTACTTGTTGTTTCTTCAATATGCGCTGTGCTAAATATTTCAACGAGTCCTTGCTTCGAAAACATCCTCAAAATCACATCAATACCTAGATCCACCTGATATGAAGACACATTTTTGGTATTCAAAAAACCTTTCAAATAAGCCGTGGCTGGATATGGCGTATTGAGTTGTGTAAAAGGTGGCGTAATGAGTAATACTTGAACAGACAAATGTTATAATTAATGTAGGCGAAAGTAGTTCATTTTGCAAAATGGTGAATAGGATATTAAAACATAAATGATAATAAGATTAAGATAATTAAATAGATTGTGGGAGTATTGTATATTTCAATACCTAAACTTACAATTATGCCTATTTCTATTTTGCCACAAGCTACTTCCACGCAAGCGTTGCTAGAACTCAAAGGTTACCATGAAAATTTTTTATCGCCTACGCAAAAAATAAAAACAAATCTGCTACTGAATGCTACGCAGAAAAAACTTCTGCCTCAAGTCGAAGGCAATAGGCAAGGCATTCTGCATTACGAAAATTTGAGCGTGTTGTATAACGCTGAAAGACGTTTACCCTTTGTAAGCATTTACGGCATTGATGCGGCAAAAAATTAGCGGTACCAAGCGCACTAGTTTTAACGCCGACCCTCGAATAGATGCTAGTTTACAATTGAATCAAGAGTTTTACAATTTGCGAAAAAATATTACTGAATTTGAAATTGGACATATGGCTGCCAATCACGAAATGGCTTGGGGCAAGTTAGCATAGTTACAATGTTTTCAAACTTTTTATTTCACTAATAGTTGCCCGCAGGCCGAAAATTTAAATAGCGGAATATAGCGCAATTTAGAAGCTTATATTGTAAGAGAAGCCTTGCAAAATGTATCAAGTAAAAAAGTTGTCATATTAACAGGTCCTATACGTCGTAAAGAAGACCCGATTTATAAGATGGATACTAGTTTACAAATTCCATTGTTATTTTTTAAAGTTATTCTGTTTGAACAAAACAATCAGATATTTTCAACAGCATTTATTATGAGTCATGAAAAGCGCATGCGAAAACAAGGCATGTTTGCCACAAAAATTAAACGAGGTATCACGAAACCAATAAGCCAAAAATTAGCTTTTAAAAATTACATCTATAAGGATGTGTATCAAGTGAATATTGACACCTTACAGATATTAAGTGGTTTGAATTTTACATGGGAAAATATCAAACCTATTCAGTTGGAGAAAGATGCTTTTAAAGTACAAAAATTGTCGGTTAAAGAAAATAGCTCTCAAAATACAAGTCTTGGTATGCATGCAACACAAAGAATTAGTAATATTATTTTACCTTATTGAAGTACTAAACGTTTTGTGGCTTCGCCTTGTGTAGTTTGAATAGATACCCAATATAAGCCTCTAGCCAAATTACTTACATCTAAGCGCGCTTGATTCGTTTTGAATTGATACGATTTTACGCGCCTTCCAAAAGCATCAAATAAGATAGCGCGCTTGCATTGGGCATCGCCTACATCAAAAGTTACTAAATCTGCAGCTGGATTAGGATACATTAAAATTTGAAATGGCTTGCGAGCTTGACTTATACTTGATGGCTCTAGGGGATCAATCGGATTAGATGGAAAGACTGAGTCAATTGCTATCGTTTGCATTGAACGTGCGAAAGTTCCAGCCACTAACCTCTTCGTTGATTTATTATATTCCAAATCATAAACAGGAATCAAAGGCATATTATTTCCAACCCGTTGCCAATTCACCCCTTTATTACTCGTGGCATAAACGCCTCCATCTGTTGCCACAACAACGCAACTATCGTTATGACTTGGTAATACCCAAACATCATTGATAGCTAAATTTGGCATATCACCTGCTATCGAATTCCAGTTCAACCCTTTATCATTACTAAAATATATATGAGGCAGCGAATCATTATTGCGATAGCCCGATTGAGTCACAAAAACATGATTTACATTGTTGGGCGAAGCACTTACGCAACTGATGTTTCGATTTGCCAAACCGGCTGAAATCTGAACCCACGAAACTCCTCCATTAAGGGAATGCCAACATTTTGCGTTGCTGGTACCGGCATATAAAATGTTGCTACTGAGTTTGGACTCATCGATGCTTGTGATTACAAAAAAGGAAGTATTGCTGCCACCATTTGTTAAGTCTGGACTAACCATAGTCCAGGAATTCGTATAAGGACCGTCTACGGATTTATAAACTTGATACGTGCCTGCATACAAAGTATTTGAAGCATATTTACTAAGCAAGTATGGCGTATTCCAACTTGTTCTATTGTTGCTTTGAAGAAGCAGGTCTTGTGAGATATTATTCCAAAATGCTCCACCATTATCGGTTGCAACTATATTGCCATTTTGCCATTCAGCATACATGATATTCGGATCTATTGTATCGAATTGTGGACGAAAGCCATCCGCTCCATACCAATTATTCCAGTTATTTGCACCACTCAGTACTGAACCACTGTTTGTGCCATTGTCTTGTGCACCACCATAGTAACTAAGGCTATCAAAAGGGCTGCAAGCAACTTCATAAAATTGTGTGATGGGTAAATTATTAAAAACAGTCCAAGTGTTACCTGCATCTAAAGATTTATAAAAGCCACCATCCGTAGCAAGTAAAATACTGTTAGAATTCTCATTCACAAACTTCAAATCGTGCTTGTCGGCATGGGTCAAATACTCCTCACTAAAGGTAATTCCTCCATCTGTTGATTTGTAGAGTCGAACACTTAAAACGTACACCGTATTATCGTTGTTAGGGTCTAGTCGAATTTCCCCAAAATACCATCCAAAGCCTCCCATTGAAATGCTTGAACTATTTACTAAATTCCAACTATTTCCACCATCTAGACTTTTATACAAACCACCATAATCTAAATTGACAGAATCGATATACAAGGCATACATCTTATTCGGATTCGTGTTTGAAATGGCAAGTCCGACTTTGCATTGAGTACCAAAAGGTAATCCGTTTGACAAGGTATCCCACGTAGCACCAGCATCTACTGAACGATAAATTTTTACCTCATTACCTGTAATTATACTTTGCTGATCTGAACGATACCGTCGTTGGCCACAGGCATATAATATCGAAGAATTAGTAGGATGCATTACCACCTCGCTTACACCCACATTGGCCCCCAAATATAAAATA
>JBIIJE010000142.1:0-6274 GCA_044234005.1 Chitinophagaceae bacterium
CCAAGGATAAGTAATTTCAAATTTTAAGCAGCAAGGTATTTTGAAGTAAATCAATTGCTCTATTAATCTTACATATTAAAAATGTGAAGTAATACGAACTATACACTAAGCCGCCTATATCCTTATTTCAAAAGTGTGTTGAAGCAATACGCTGAAATTCGAAACGTCCAAATTCAACAGAAGCTTATTTTACTTCTATGAGATTTTAGTATTGTTCACAACCCATTTTCGCCAAGTCCAAAGCTGTACTAGAAGTTGAACTTCTAAAATTTATTCATAGATATAATGCCTTTTTAATAGCATTGTTAAGTTTAATTAATACTCGAGTTTTTTTAGTATCCTGATGGGTTAAAACAACTACAAATTTCGAGTATAGCTCACTATCTAAAAAAAAATAGACGAACTTATTGATTGGAAATAATTGATCTACTAAACTCTTTTTTTGCTTTAAAAATCTTCCCCTAAAATATCTCGTTCTAAAATTTCCATGCTTACTATATCAATGGCTTCGATCAACTGAGGCGCAAACTGAATTTCTTCTAAGTCTATCGACTTTATTTTTGATTTATTGACTTCATTCAGATGGCAAACAACAAATGAACAGTTTTGCTCATAGAATTTTTCATGATACGATTTAATTACCTCATAAAAACTAGACTCCAGAATTTGCTTACCATTGAGATTGAGTATCAAATTTCGATTTGAAACATAAATCTCATCTATTGCAAGCACTAAGTTGTCTCGTTCGCTAAGGTTCTTTAAATCTTCTTGTAGCTCAATTATATCAAAATTATCATGCTTATTGATTGTGTATATCATATTGTCAAAATCTTTATTTTGTTAATCTCAAATAATCTTTAATTTTGAATAAATAAAAAGTAGCCATGGATGCTCAGTTTTCAGCAAAAGTAAAAGAAATTATTTCATATAGTCGCGAAGAAGCTCTTCGTTTAGGCAACGATTTTATCGGAGCTGAACATTTGATTTTGGGTATGATTCGTGATGGGCAAGGTTTAGGTGTAAGAGTTTTGCAGAATTTACAGGTCGATATGTTCGATTTACGCCGAGAGTTAGAGCTTGTTTTGAAGAATAAATCAACAAATAAAAATTTGCAAAATGTAAATAGTTTGCCTTTAACCAAACAAGCCGAGAAGGTTGTTCGAATCACTGTATTAGAGGCTAAAGCCTTAAAAAGCAGCCTAGCTGAAAGCGAACATTTGGTTTTATCTATTTTGAAAAATAAGGAAAACGTGGCTTGTCAAATCTTAAATCAATTTAATATTGACTATGATTCATACAAATATGAATTAGAAGTAGTCAATGGAAACGGTGGAAGCATTACAAGCGAGTTAAAAGATGATTCAGGCAATTTTGATGATGATGAAGAACGTAATCAGTTCGCTAGGAAGGCATCGACGCCAACGGGTGCGAAATCCAAAACACCGGTGCTCGATAATTTTGGTAGAGATATAACTCGACTTGCGGAAATGGGGCAGCTAGATCCTATCGTAGGACGCGAAATTGAAATTGAAAGAGTTTCACAAATTTTATCACGTAGGAAAAAGAATAATCCAATTTTGATAGGAGAGCCAGGCGTTGGTAAAACAGCCATCGTTGAAGGGTTGGCACTTCGCATATTTCAACGAAAAGTTTCTAGGGTATTATTCGACAAACGAGTTGTAAGTCTTGATTTGGCAGCCTTAGTAGCAGGTACTAAATATCGAGGTCAGTTCGAAGAACGTATGAAAGCTATCATGAACGAGCTTGAGAAAAATAGAGATGTGATTTTGTTTATTGACGAAATACATACAATTGTAGGTGCTGGTGGAGCAAGTGGATCTTTGGATGCGTCTAATATTTTTAAACCAGCTTTAGCGAGAGGCGAGTTGCAATGTATTGGTGCATCTACCTTGGATGAGTATCGAATGCATATCGAAAAAGATGGTGCCTTGGATAGGCGTTTTCAAAAGGTATTAATAGAACCACCTAGTGTTGAGGATACTATTATCATTTTAAATAATTTGAAATCGAAATACGAAGAATTTCATAATGTAAGCTATAACCAAGATGCGATCGATGCATGTGTAAAATTAAGCAATCGCTATATTACAGATAGATTGCTACCAGACAAAGCTATTGATGTAATGGATGAAGTAGGGGCAAGGGTTCATTTGAAGAACATAGATGTTCCTAAGAATGTAATAGACCTTGAACAGAAAATTGAGGACATTAAAGTTGAAAAAAATAAAGTTGTAAAAAGTCAGCAATTCGAAAAAGCTGCATCCCTGCGTGACTCTGAAAAGAAACTTCAAGAAGAATTAGAACTGGCAAAAGCAGGTTGGGAAGAAGAAGTGAAGAGTAAGCGATATCCGATTACAGAAGAGGAAATTGCTGAGGTCATTAATATGATGACAGGCATTCCTGTAAAGCGCATGGTGGCTGCAGAAAGCGCCAAATTGCGCAATATGGGTGAAGAGTTACGAGGCAAAGTAATTGGACAAGATGATGCCATTGCGAAGGTCGTAAAAGCAATTCAAAGGAATCGTGTAGGATTAAAGGATCCTAAAAAACCAATCGGTTCATTCATTTTCTTAGGTCCTACAGGAGTTGGTAAAACTGAGTTAGCACGTGTACTAGCACGAAATTTGTTTGATTCAGATGATTCCCTTATTCGTATTGACATGAGTGAGTATATGGAGAAGTTTTCCGTGAGTCGATTAATTGGTGCTCCTCCCGGTTATGTAGGTTATGAAGAAGGGGGGCAGTTAACTGAGAAAGTTCGCAGAAAACCATACAGTGTAATCCTGTTGGATGAAATAGAAAAAGCACACCCTGATATTTATAACATACTTCTTCAAGTGCTAGACGATGGTCAGCTAACTGATGGAATGGGACGTAAAATTGATTTTAAGAATTCTATCATTATCATGACTTCGAACATTGGTGTTCGTCAGTTGAAAGAGTTTGGAGATGGTGTTGGTTTTGCAACAAATGCAAAGGTTTCAACATCCGAAGAAAATAATAAAGCTGTTATTGAAAGGGCTTTGAAGCGAACATTCGCGCCAGAGTTTTTAAATCGAATAGATGATGTTGTTGTCTTTAATTCATTGCAACAAGAGCATATTCATTTAATAATTGATTTGGTTATGCAAAATGTAATGGGCAGATTGAAGAGTCTTGGGTTCGATTTAGAACTTACCGAAAAAGCCAAAAATTTCTTAGGTGAAAAAGGTTATGATCAACAATTCGGAGCACGACCATTGCATAGAGCGATTCAGAAATACCTAGAAGATCCTTTAGCTGAAGAAATTTTAAGCTTGCAAGTAAAAGAAGGGGATACGCTTATCGCGGATTTAGATGAAGAAAAATCATTGTTGAAATTTTCTCATAAAGTTGCAAGTAAAAAAGAGAAGACAAATTAGACTTAACACATATAGCATTGAGCGGGAGGTTTCAAATCCTCTGTTTTATGCCATCTATTTCAGTTGAAATACACTTACCAATAGCATCCTCTATCCTTCAAGAATTCATTAAACTTGATTTTCATGTTGGTAAGACAGCATTAATGGCTGATTTGGAAGTTATTTTACTTCTTCATGCAACTTACTTTGCAAATTCATACCTTTTACGACGTCAAATATTAATTCAAATTATATTGTTTTACCAGATTGGCTGCAATGTACTGGTAAGGTAAATATTTTTTACTTTCGAAGTGTAATTTTCATAATTCTACGAAATAATAACTCAAAATGAAACACTTGATTTCTAAGCTTTTTTTCTATTCAAGATATTGGATTCTTTTTATATGTTGGAATTCCGATCGGCCTGCGAATGCTCAAACTTTCGTTAATCTTGAATCAGGAGCATTCTTTACAGTTATTAATGATATTCGTAACGGCAATGATGGAACACTATTCTCTTTAAAAAATGACTTTAGGACCACAGTAAGTCCTTTTTTGAGGTTACGTGCTGGCTATGTATTAAATGGAAAAAATCACTTTTCATTTCTTTATGCTCCATTAAAAATTGTAGAAACGGAAACATTAGAAAATGATATACTATTTGATGGAAAGAATTTTAAAGCTAACATACTAATAGAGGGTGTTTACAAGTTTAATTCTTATCGGTTTACCTATAACCGAATAGTCATAAGTAAAGACAATTTTAAATTTGGTCTTGGGTTATCTGCAAAAATTAGAGATGCAGGAGTCTCGTTGAAGAATAGAGAGCTTTTAAGTGAAAATTTTAGTATTGGTTTCGTTCCTCTTATCAACCTATTGGCCAATTGGAATATATTTCAAAAAATGGGTATGGATTTTTTGGGAGAAGGCATAGCTGCAAGTAAAGGCAGAGCCATTGACCTTTCGTTATCTGGAAGATATAGCTTCACAAAAAACCTACAAGGAAATATTGGCTATAGAGTACTTGAAGGTGGGGCAAACGGAACGGATATAATTTTATTCAACTTCATTTTATCTTTGCTAGTATAAATTACTCAATTAATAAAAACAATTAAGAGACATAAGTACTGAATTTTAGTCGTTTTATTTTTATGAGTTTACCGACCATACCGCATAGTCAAGCAGAATGTTTCAGCGATTTTTTTCCATGACATCTAAGCAGCTTAGATGTCATAATTCATATTTTTGATGCTCAGCGTGCAGGCTACAAACACTAACAGCGGCAAAAAATATTGGCTGCATTGTGCTTCTAATGAAAATTTGTTTTACGTTTGAAGTGTGGTTTTCAAAAGATGATTTGTGCTTCAAAAGCGTCAACAAATTTACCCGCAAACCTATGAGCAACCTTACAAATAATCGACAGACATATAAAAAGAATGAAAGCCACTAAACTATTTAAAGATTTTTTTGACAGCGAAAAAGCAGGCGGACTAGTTTTAATTGGTTGCACCATTTTATCATTGACACTTGCCAACTCAACTTTTGGAACAAATTATCACGATTTTTTTCTAATACAAATTTCAGGCCATAGTATAGAACATTGGATTAATGACGGATTTATGGCAATTTTCTTTTTACTTATTGGTTTGGAGTTAGAAAGAGAAATTTATCAAGGCGAACTTTCACACATTAACGACGCAATGTTACCAATTTTTGGAGCATTAGGCGGAATGCTTGTACCAGCAGGGATATTTTTATTATTCAATTATGGAACCGCGACACAATCAGGTGCAGGAATTCCAATGGCGACAGACATTGCTTTTGCTTTGGGAGTTTTATCATTGTTAGGCAACAGAGTGCGAACTTCACTAAAAGTGTTCTTAACAGCATTAGCAGTTATTGACGACTTGGGAGCAATTATTATTATCGCAATTTTCTACACTAAAACAATACTTTGGACAAACCTATTTATCGCATTAGGAATATTTGCTTTGCTTTTGGTATTCAACAGAATCAAAGTAAGAAACTTAATCCCATATTTAATCGGAGGAATTGCTATGTGGTATTTCATGCTTCATTCAGGCGTTCACGCCACCATTACAGGAGTTTTGCTAGCATTTGCAATTCCTTTTGGCAACGGAGACGAGAAATCTACTTCTTATATTTTACAACATTTTTTACACAAAACAGTTGCATTTTTTATTCTACCAATTTTTGCATTAGCCAACACAGCAATTGTTTTTAGTGGCGACTTTGCACAAACATTGACAGAAAATTATAGCTTAGGCATAGCACTTGGATTAATTATAGGCAAACCTTTGGGTATTTTCCTTTTGACATTTTTAGCAGTTACTTTTGGCCTTTGCAAACTACCCACAGATCTAAATTGGAAATCAATTTTTGGTGTTGGACTTTTAGCAGGAATAGGATTTACAATGTCAATTTTTGTAACCTTACTTGCATTTGACAACGATACAATAATAAACAGCTCAAAATTAGTAATCTTAATTTCCTCATTGACAGCAGGAATTTTAGGGTTTCTAACTTTGAAAATGACATTAAAAACAGAAACGAATGACGAAAACTGAAAAAGGGCATTAACTAACTAGCTGTTTTGCGAAAGCGTGGCTTTAAAGGTTTATTGAGCAGTTTAACATTCTTTGACTTTTGTAAGTGATTAAACTTTTTAATTCACGCCTAACCCAAAGCTAGATAACGTTGGCAACAAGCAGTAAAAAATTGCGTCGTCCTAAAATAGGTTGATAAAAATTAAAAAAATAATGATAAAAAAAACAAATTTTCTATTTGTAGTAATGTTACTAATTTCTTCAGTTGCTTTAAAAGCACAAGACATGGGTGGCAATCCAACGGGG
>JBIIJE010000037.1:0-21152 GCA_044234005.1 Chitinophagaceae bacterium
AATAATTCCAAAAGCAATGAGTACACCTGCTGCGGATACTTTATTGAGTTGTGTATGTGAGCTCACGAATTTAAAATTTGAAGTGGCAAATATAATTGAATTCAGTTCGCTTATATAAAATACTTCTGCTAGAATGAAAATTTAAAACTTCCGAATACTCCAAATCGACGAGCTTTTATGTCAGCTTCCGTACCGCGAGGCATAACGCGCCAAACACAATCGACTCGCAAGAACTTAAAGATGTTCTCGGCACCTGTACCCACTTCAATGTAAGGACTTTTCGTAAGGGTTTGAAAGATGAAGTCTTTATTTAAATTCAATTGTTGATTCGCTTGAGTCAATGATCCGTAGACGCCTTTCGCATTCCAGAAAGTTCTGATTTTCATCTTTTCTATATAAGGAATATATTTAAAAAATAAACTTCCTAAGTTATGTTCCATAATAAGTCCTGCGTAGGTATCACTTATATACTCAAACCGATTCATCATGTTGAAGGCCCTGGGAGCATAATAATAGAATTCATTACCTGGGTGTATTTCTAGTAAGTTATAAGGTACAGTTCCAATAATTTTTCCAGCAAAAACATTATAATATAATGAGCCGTAACGTTTCAGCATTTGATTATCAGCCACAGTAAATCGAACTTTCGTATATTGATATTGACCATCTAACAAGCCATTAAACCCTTGTCCAATATACATTTTGAGTAAAGGAAATTTTGTACCCAAACTTGTTCGGTAGTAATTACCTTCAAGCCATTGCTCCCGGTATGCAAATCGTAATTCTAAGCCGATTTCATTGGTGATGGTGCGAACTTGACCTACACCATCTTTATTAAAAATACCATTCGATGGTAAAGGCTCATAAGGTGTGAAGGTGCGACGATCGAAGGATAATAGGTGAGAAAACCCATTGTGATAACTATTGTAAAACTCGAAGCGTTGTTTGTCCACAAATGCAAGTTTCCAAGGAACTCCCTTTTTACGTCCAATTGAGCTAAAAATATTGTCTAAAGAGCCTGCTTCATCATATTGGCTCATACTATTGTCAATGTCGTGCTGAATTTCGGCAAACAAATACATACGTGGTTTACGTTTTAAAATCCACAAGGCTTTTGCGTCATATTTCCATCTTTGGTCGCGCACACCATAAGCCACATAACCACTTAAATAAATATTTTTAAATAATTTAGGAGTGGTTCCGAGGCTGAAACGCCACCTTGTACCCTCTACTGGATTTCGGCTGTACAAGTTGTAAAAAGAGCCAAGCTCGAGTGGGCCAATTTCTTTAATTCCTGTACCTAAAAAGTAAAAGAGGTTGTAATATTTTTTATAAATTGGTAAGCTTTGAATCGTATCTATCATTTGATAAATCGCTTTCTCATTTTTAGATAATGAATCATGCCGAACTTGATTCCAATAAACTTCATTACGACGAGAAGCATTTTCATTCACGATTAGTTCAGATTTGTTTCTTTTATCATTCAGAACTGAATCAACTATTGGATGATTAACTAAAATATCTTTGTAAGTAGTAGTTTTTCGTCCGACAAAACCTGCGACTTTACCGCCTTGTGGTGGTAAAAAATCAACGTAAAACTTATCTTTTGTGAGAAACCAAAGCGTGTCTTCAAAATTAGAAAACTCTTGCATCAAGGTTACTTTACTCACCCAATTTATGCCTTGCTCGCCTGTCAATATCATATTCACCTTCTGCACCGCATAATCTGTGTCATGAATCCAAAAATCGCCATTAAATGTATGTTCACCATTTCTTTTTGGAGAAAAAGCTACCTGAAAACAAAGTTTATTATTGATTATTTGTGTGTCGGTTAACTCATATTTATAAAAATTAGGTGCGTCATTCGCAATAGGGCTTACGAAGGAAATATTAAATATTGGGATTACATTATCATACACATTTATGTTCTGATACATACCCCCTAGCATTTTTGAAACGCTTTCATTTTTATATCCCGAAATACGCGTTCCTTTAATAAACTCTTTCATCTTCTTGGGTTTCTTCTGAAAGTAGAAATCTGAAATAGTTTCAGTGAGAAAAAGTGGTAAGAATGGCTTGTCTTCTGAGGTGGAATCGATATAGTTTTCTATAAAATCAAACTTTTTTAGGAGTAATGAACTCTTGAACATTTTCTTAGGGATTTTACTTATATCAAGCTCGAGTTTATTGTAAATTTCACACTTATAATTATTGGCTTTGTTATAATCATTACTTGCCTTTACCTTAATTACCTTTTTAATAAAGGTTAAGGCTGGATTTCTATCATATTTAAATACAACTGTTTTTACTTCTATTGAAGAACGCTCTAATTCAATATTAAATGATTGCTTAGCTTGGCTTTTATCAAGCAAGATAAATTTCTTGGCATAGCCTAAAATACTTATAGCCAGTGTATCACTAGGCAATTCTTGTAAATTGAAACTAAATTTTCCAAGTAAATCTGTTCTTATTCCAGTACCTGTATTCTTAAAAAAGACAGTTGCAAATGATAAAGGTTCAGATGTTGTAAAATCTTTCACCACACCTTCAATAGTATATGAAACTATAACCTTTGTATTTACATTTTTAATTTTTGCAGAATCATTTATTCGAATGAGAGTATCTTGATTGATGACTGCGATTGAATCGCTTTGCACACTAATACTGTCTTGAACTTGAGCTTTTACTGAAAAGCTAAAGCAACACAAAAAAATTATGAGTATTTGAAAAGCGATTAAATGTGTCGTTAATAAAAATTGCTTCAAGATAGATAGTTATGTAATTAAAAGTCCGTGGCTAACGAAATATGCATCATAGGTTTACGCACGCCTTCGATATTCCAAGCAAAATCGGCACGCATAAAATAACCCAATATGCGAGAGCGCAAGCCTAGTCCATAACCCATGCCAAAATCGTATTGTGAATTTTCAATAAAAACAGTGACTGGGTTCATGGTAATTACATTTGGATTAGAAATATTCTTTTCGTTAGGCAAAATACCCCGCCATGCACTTCCTAAATCAGCAAATGCAACCAATTGCAAGTTTCTGATGAAACCTGATTTAACTTGACGTTTAAAAAATGTATTCATCACAGGTAGTCTTATTTCTTGATTCATCACCATAAAGCTATTCCCATTTCGAAATCCTTGTCTGTACCCACGCATGTTAGTGGCTAATGAAACAAATGCATAATTCTGGGTTAAATCAATAGACGTATTCTGATCTTGCTCTGGATTTACATCATTATCTACCCCACCTAATAAGTACAAAATTTTGGCATTACCACCACTGTGTGATCCTGCTAAACGTGAAGCAAGTATTAAATTTTTGTACAAAGTGGTATAGGTTCGCCCATCATAACCAAAATTGTAAAATCCTTTTGTTTGATCATTAAACTTATACTGATACTCTCCAAATAATTTAAATCGTGTGCCTTTCCAAATATTTAAGATGGGTGAAATAGAATTATCATACACAAACTCATATCGATTTACAACCCAATATTGTCTATCATCCGGAATACCCGCGCTGTATTGATCAGTAGACTTTACGCGAACTCTGTCAACACGTAATCCAAGTTGTGCACGAAAACTGTGCAGCATATCAATAGGATAAGTTGCCTCACCTTGTAAATAATCAAGTGCTACTTTACCATATACAGGGAAAGGGGAAAAAAATGGAGGTGCCGCATCTCGTTGATCATATTGATTATTTCTCACAGAACGGAAATATAGTAAACCCCAATCTATTCGACGGCGATAATTACTAAGTTGCACGAAATAATCAAGCGTATTAAAGCTAGTGCCTAGGCGAATACCTCCACTTAATCGATAATCTTCCATTACATCAGTTAAATTAGTAGTTACGAAACCACTTATCGGTGGGTTTTGGAATTGACCTCCATTGTAATCAAATGCTTGATACCTGGTAAATAATAAGGTATTGTCTAAACTTGTTTGTAAAAAATCTGGATAAAAAGTCGGTTTATAGGTTTTGGGTTTTTGCAACACTTTCTCACTGGCAAATAATTGATAACGAGATTTTTTTTGTGCTTTTTGCATAAACAAATCTTCTAGCAATTCTGATTTTGAAGTATCATTATCAAAAGGTGTTACATATTTTGGGAGCTGTTCCACTGCAATCTGATTTATATCAGATGAACTAAATATTGTATTCAAAAGTGAATCTTGAAACAACTTATCGTACTTCTTTAGCGTATCGAAAGGCGTACTATATACTGAAAAAGTATTCTTTGTTTTTGCGACTTCTATCACATATTGTGCGTTCTGAACATATTGTTGTTGTATGACGGTAAAAGGCGCTGGTTGAAAACTTCGAATTGAAAATGTATCCCCTAATTGACCTCGCTTTTCTATTCTAACAATTTTACGTGTTAATATCCCATTTTCATTCATGAGGTACGAATATTCTTCATTCCCCCATTGAATAGGAAATTGAATAGCTTCCTTTGTTTCACTTAATTGTATTAAGTTAGTACCTTTTGATGGATCATATAAATACAAATTAAATTGAGGATTAAAAGCATCACTTTTGCTATTTTCGCCGATATAAGGATTGTCACGGTTTGATAAAAACAAGATTCCGGAAGCATTTTCATTTTGAAGATATACTGGATTTTTATCATCGAATAAATCGTTGGTGATATTTTCGAGCTTGCTTTTTCTAATCGTAAGTTTATACAAATCGCTTTGTCCCTTGCGAACTGCTGTTACACAAAGTGTATTATCGTCGGGCATATAACTCATACCCGTAATTCTATCCATTTTCCGTGGTGATATTAGTCGGTTCTCCATACGATTATGATCTCCTGAAAAAACACGTAAGTTTAATCTATTGTTGCGTTGATATAAAACAGCGAATCGATTTCCTGACGGACTCCAACTCATGATAGGATAGTTAGGATCTGACAAATCTTGCAGCGCTCGTTTACCTCCTGAGAGCATATCAACCGTTTTCCCAGTTCTCAAATCAGTCATCTTCACTTTGAACTGTCCGTCCATTTTTTCTACAAATGCTATATCGCGACCGTTGGGTGAAACCAAAAATTGCGAATAAGTCGCATGGGGTTTGGTTTTTATTTTTGTTATCAACTTCCGTCCCGCCAAACTATCCTGTCCAAATGATGGTTTAGTCGGAAGAGGCAAATAATATTGTTGCCATTTTTTAAAGAAATCTTTTTCATCCATTTTACTCACTACTTCAATGGCATGATATACATTCATGCGATATCTTGTGAGATACAATAAATTGGAAACATAGTTTTCGCCATATTGACTAGCTAAAAAATGCCAGAATGAATGTCCATATAATCGAGCCTGAGTATTTGCAAGGCTCGAGAATTGTCGTTTCGCCTGTGTGTCAATTTGGGATGCGACCTCGCTTGACATTTCCGGTGTCCAATCTTCTGTGATATAATTTACATAACCTTCGGTGTACCAAGATGGCAAATTCATTTTAATAGAGTTTTTTAGCGCGTCTTTGAAACTCTCGCCAAACAACATATTTTCTTTTATGACAGTTGCAATACCCCTTCTAATTTGTTTACGTAAATGCGCATGATCACCGTTGAAGTAAATTGGAATGTTTTCACCAATCAAGTCCACTTTTCCACCATTTGCTAAATTAGTTTCATCAGTTTTACGACCAATATTGGATTGTCTAAAATCCGTAAAAGAATTGTAAACAACTAAATTTATTTTTTTTTCCATTCTTCCACCCATTAGGTAAACAATGTTGGATAGTTCTTGTTCGGCCACACTCAAAGCATATAATGCATTGGCTTTACCATCTTTATAAAAGAATGTTCGAAAATGTATGCTATCGTAATAGCTCCACTCGAAAATGCGATATTGAACTCGATTTTGCCCGAACTTTTCCCATGAAGCCTGCGCTGATGCATTTTGATTGCATCCAATTAATATAAAACTTACTAGCGCAATATGGATCAGTATGTTATCTTTCTTTCTATTCATTTTATCATGGCTAAATTACGAAATATTGTATACAAATGTGGGATAGGATGTTTTTGAATAGATAAAGATTAATTTTCGATAGATTTGTGGCAAAAAAATAGTGCTACAAGTCAAAAAGTTTACATTTAATCCATTTCAAGAAAATACATATATCTTGTTTAACGAATATAAACATGCAATTATTATTGATCCTGGTATGTATGAAATTACGGAATTCGATTTCTTTTTCAAATATATCAGTGATGAAGGATTAACCCCTATATTACTGCTTAATACACATACTCATTTAGACCATATTTTTGGCAATGCGGCTGTAATGATGAAGTATAAAATTAAATTAGGCTTTCATAAATTGGATAGACCCGTTTTCGATTCACAGGCTGAAACAGGTGAACGATATGGCCTGACTTTCGTAAAATCGCCTGAACCAAATATTATTTTAGAAGAAGGCGAAATGATAAATTTAGGTGAAGACTCTTTAAAAATATTATTTACGCCTGGGCACTCACCAGGAAGTGTATGTTTTTACCACGAAAAGCAAGGTTTTATTATAAGTGGTGATGTGCTTTTCCAACAGAGCATAGGGCGCAGTGATTTACCCGGGGGTAATCATGAAATTTTGATGCAAAGTATTCATAAGCAATTAATGGTTTTGCCAAATGATGTGATTGTGCATAGCGGACATGGTCCAGATACAAGCATAGGTTTAGAAAGAATGAATAATCCATTTTTAATTTCGAGAAATTAGCTTATCAGTGTTCATTCTAAAAGTTAATTACGAGTGCCAGTTATTTAAATTTATCATATTACGCTCAATATCAAAATAATCAAGTAAGAAAAAGAATTACCACGATTTTATTGTATCTCGATGCGTTTTTTCTGCTAACACATCGCAGGGCCAACAAGTTCTATAATAGGCAGCAATTATATTTGAGGGACAACGACTACTCAATTGCAAGTCAATATTGATTATAGTACTTTGCCAATTAGTGAAGATATATTTGTTATGAAACTGTTGATTGGTATTTAAACCGAGATTTTCAGCTGAAACGGAGTGAACTGCGATTAATCAAGGGTATGAACTCCAAAGCAAGCATTGGAAATAAATTAGAATCGGAACAGATACCTGAGGTATTAACCTTACGATAGATTCTCGATTTTACGTTGCGGTGTACTTTTAAGTATTCTGATTATAACGTTTGAATGTAATACTCCTCCATTTAGAAAACAAAACCTGAGATTTGATGTAATTGTTATTGCAGATGAATGTAGGTACAGAGATGGCTTTGATTATCGTTATGATAATTTAGAAGAAAGCAAAAATACATTATAGAGTGCGGTGGATGATAATGAAACGCAAAATGGCTAGTACACAGATTTAGTGGACTGTTGGTTGAGGACTGCCTCATAATTTATTCTATTCAAGAATTGCACGACAAATCGTATTAATAATCTAACTTTTTGCTTCGCATTTCCTTTCATTGAACTCGTAATGTTTTACCATCCTATCTTCTGGCATGCAATGCCTTCGAAACTTTGTTTTAATTACATTTAGACAAATTTTCATTATTTATGCTATGAACCAATTATTTAAAAAGTCATTTATTTTATATGAAATAAAAAATAATTTTCAACTGGGTTCATTTAAAAATGCACAGGGTATTATTAATCTGCTGAGGATAAAAACCCCAACGTGATCGCTAGCAATTTTTTAGTATAATCGGATACCTTATTAGCCTCAAAAGGATGCGTCATACCAAATGTATGATTAGCCCCTTCTATAATTTCCAATGTCGATGATTTGCTGAAATGGTGCAATTTTATAGCACTTTCTTTAAGAACGGATTCATCGTTTGATCCATGCACGATTAAATAGGGTAAGGACATTTTTGGTAATACCTTAGCCACATCATACCGGTCTAGATTTTTTTCATAATCTTCGAGTATGGATAACGATAAGGGCATTCGTTGTTTGGTTCTGGCATTTAAAATATATTGCACACCATCAGCGCGCCATTCCTTGATAAATTTAGCGGACCACATTCTAAAAAAGTTAGATGGCGATGCCCACGTAACTAATTTTTTAATTTGCGTGTTGGCATGCGCACAATATAAAAGTGCAGATACACCACCTTTGCTATGGCCAATGATGCTCAATTGATTGATATCTATTTTGCTAATTTCCATTTTTAGGATGGTTATAATATAATTTTCTGCAGCACCAATATCTTCCATTTCAAAGTTCAAGGTGTTGATTGAAAAACTTTCCAAATCAATAAAATTATTTTTATCCGATGTGCTTGTACCATTGTGTGAGAAATTTAATTTGAATACGCCATAACCTTTATTGACAAATGCTTCGGATACGTAATTAAAACCACCCCAATCTTTAAATCCTTTAAATCCATGAGCAAAAATGATAACCGGAAGATTTTCGAAATCATCATCCCAAGTAAAGTCGAAGGTGCTTTCTTTATGGTTCGCACCTTTATAATGGCCTTCTATTTTTTGCAACATAAGTTTAAAATATAAAGCAATTTACAAGTAAAAAAAAGTATATGAAGTATTTAGTTATGGTTCTGTTTGTCGGTGACAACAACTTATTTCTTGTTTCTCTACATTCAATTGCGGACTCACCATTGGAATTCCTAAATTCAAACCACGTAACAATAAAATGACACCCATTAAAACAGATAAATAAAATGCACTTTTAGAAAATTTTTTACGAATAGAAGGACTTATTTTTTGATGCAACAGAATAACCATACTAAGTGACGGAATGGTTGCCATACCAAATGCGATCATAAACAAAACGGCATTACCAACTTTTCCGCTAACCATAGATGCAGCTAATGCGGTATATACCAAACCACATGGCAAAAAACCATTTAGAATACCATACATAAATAAGTATACGTTCTTTGGTAATTTTTGTGACGTATGTTGTAACAATTGAAAACCATTTTGCAAAAATGGGGCAAGATTTATTTTTGATTTTAATAGCGGAAAAAATGTAAGCAAGAGTAAGCATATGCCTGCAATGACAGATAGCATTTGCTGCCATTGAAAAAACGCAAAGCCTTTACCTATTATTCCAGCCACGATTCCAAAAAAGGCATAGGTGAAAGTTTTTCCAACATGATAAAAAAGAGATGAAATAAAGGCTTGCAGTGGACTATTTCTGTTTACCGGTAATTGCATAATTAAAGGGCCGCACATTCCTAGACAATGAACACTTCCTAAAATTCCTAAGGTAAAAGCTGAAAAAATGAGTAACCACATATCTTAGTAATTAAACTCTTTATAATATTCTTTATTACCTGATTGGATACTTAATTTAAGTTTATAACTCGAACTGACCCAATCTGAAGTATTTACTACATAATCTCCTTGCTCATTCATTACTAAATCATACTTCCTATCTAGCTTATCGTTTGACTTATTATAAGCAACCATAGACATACTTTGCAAATTGCTACCTAATTCTTCTGGCAATTTAAATTTAATACTACTCGCTTCTTTTTGCATAGTGATTCCATCATAATACAATTTCGTATTCTCTTTGGCATCGATGGTGTTTTGATACTTCATTTCTTGCTCATAGTAATTTGTAGCAACCATAATTGACGGATTTTGAGTACACTTAAACACTAGCCATGTCATAAAAACGAGCATAAATCCAAACCCAACAAGTATAATATTTCCAGCATGTATTTTCATAATGTTTGTTTTAATATTCACCAATAAATGAAATCTTTTTGGTTTGAATTAGTTTGTCACCAGACTTAATCAATATTTTCATAGCCTCTTTTCTTTTTGTAATATGCTCTCTAGGGACCTTAATAAAAAATGTTTCCTCATACTCAATGCCAGATTTTAAAGAGTCTATTCGTTTGCCTACATACTCAATCTTGGCAATTGCCTTATCTAATTCAAGATGATAAGGTTCCGTATAACCACTCTTACTAACCACTTTTACCTTATATAAATTACTGATTGTTCCGTCTTTATTCTCTTGCAGAATTTGCCCAGCTACTCGTAATATTGTTGCATCGAACATATCGCGAGTTACTAATAATCCAACCAGCAAACCAATTAGAAGAACTAGCACTACAGAGTACGCCTTGATACGATAAGTAATTTTAGGTTTAACACCAGATGCAACATTGTTTTCACTGCCATACTTTATTAGGTTAGGCTCGAGCCCAGCATTCTTCATCATTACGTTACAAGCGTCTATACATGAAGTACAATTGACACATTCAAGTTGCGTTCCATTTCGAATGTCAATTCCTGTTGGACAAACATTCACACACATTCCACAATCTATACAATCGCCTTTTTTCTCTTCAGATTTTCGCTTTTTAGTTCGAGGCTCGCCGCGTAAATAATCATAAATAACGACGATTGAATTTCGATCAAGCAAAACACCTTGCAATCTGCCATAAGGACAAATAACGATACAACTTATTTCACGAACAAAAGCATAAATAGCATAAAAGGCAAATGTAAATAATAGTATCATGGCAAAACCTAATGTATGCTTAGAAATAGGTTCAGTGATAATGGTTTTTAATTCATCGAGACCAATGATATAAGCTAAAAAAGTATTGGCTATTATAAACGAAAGTGTAAAGAAAATGATATGCTTGATTGATTTACGAAGATACATTTCAGTGGTCCAAGTTTTGTGATCTGCAATCATTTGTTTGTTCGCAGGACCTTCAATCCAGTATTCAATTTTTCGAAAAACCATTTCGAGAAAGATGGTTTGAGGACAAGCCCATCCGCAAAAAACACGCCCAAAAATAAGTGTAAAGACAACTATAAATAAAATGAAAACGAGCATACCAATTCCAAACAGAATAAAATCTTGGGGTAAAAAAACTTGACCGAAGAAAATGAATTTGGATTGGGTTACATTAAATAAAAATAATGGATTGCCATTATATTTGATAAATGGCAATCCGAATAATATTATTAGATAAGCGATACTAAAGTAAGTGCGGAGATTGTATAATTTGCCAGTAGGTTGAAAAACATACATCCATTTTCTTTTACCTGCTGTATCAACCGTTGATATCTTATCTCTAAAATTCTCCTCCGACTGTGTTTCAAACTGATCGTTCATCTTCTTATCTATCTTTAATTTTTCGAAATGGAACTCTTATTTCTTCGAGCTATCGCTGGGTGCAATGGTAACTTTACTAGAGTCACTTGATGCTGTTGTTCCGGCTTCTTCAATATATAATTCGCCTTGTTTTTCTTTTGGTGCTGGTGGATTAGTGCCTCGTAAGGTTTTTACGAAACTGGTAATTTGTGCCATTTGTATTGGAGAGAAATCATCCTTCCAACTCTTCATTCCTTTTTCTTGCCAACCATATTTAATCGAGTAAAATATATCTTTAATACTTCCTTTATGAATCCAATAATCGTCGGCTAAATTAGGCCCTACTCCACCCTGACCTTTATCGCCATGACATGCCAAACAGTTTTTAGCGTATAGATTTGCTCCTTCAATAATATCAGCATCACCTAGCATTTTCACTGTATTCTCATCTACATTGTTGGCTCCTTTTTTAAGATATTCTTCTTTTTGAACCAACGCGATTTCATTAGCAAGTGCTAGTTCTGTATATTGGTTCGGCAAAGTTTCTGAAACGAACATTCGATATAGATAAACAACTGAGAAAAGTACAAATGCTGTCATAGCCCAAGTCCACCAAGCTGGTATTTTATTATCTAATTCACGAATGCCGTCATAATCATGCGACATATCAAGTTTATCCTCTTCTTCAATAGGAACTGTCTCGTTGAATTTTTGAAACCAGGTTCTAACTTTTGATGTTTCTGCGCTTGTATTTACCGAAAGTTTTGCTTCATTTTTTATTCCCATTAATAAAAACATTGTTCGCACAAGCACTAAAATCACAACAAATAAAATAAAAACGATGAAACAGAGTAAATAAATATCAAGATTATTAAATGTATTAGCACTCATTGCAGGCTTTGCATCTTGTGCACTAGAAACCGATGATAAAAAAACGAACCCCAGTATCATTGGTAAAATTTTATTTTTCTCTGCTTTTAATTTCTCCAGATATGTTTTATTCGCAATTTTTATTCCATTTGCAAGCACGAAAATGATAAATACAAACAAGATAATTACGCCAGTCAATGCATAGAGTGCCATGTTACTCGATGAAAATGCTGTAGATTCAGTTGGTGCTGCTTTCCCTTGTCCAAAACATAAACTTGGTATAATTAATGTAAAAACCATTCCAATAATACGGCTTGCTATAGCTTTCAATTTGTTATTCATACTTTGTATTTTTTAATTTAATGGAATACTTGCTTTATCATTCATGCTTTTTTTATCGGCAGTAAAGACGTAAAAGAGTACAGCAATAAAAATACCTGTGAATAGTATTAAGGATATCATAGGATAAACCTCTACTCCATTTATTTGTTCTAAATAATTTTTAAACTTCATAATTTCGTGTTGTTATTTTGATTTTATATCTGTACCTAATCTTTGTAAATAAGCAATCAAGGCTATGACTTCTTTATCACGATTTACCTTAATCTTCTCAGACTTCAAATTATCGCTAATTGCGTCTGCTTGTTTTCTTAAATCTTGCAAGGCTATTTTCTCATACCCATCTGGATAAGGCACACCCAATGTTCTCATAGCATTTATTTTCGACTCTGTTGTGCTCTCATCTAAATCATCTTCGAGTAACCAAGGATATTCAGGCATCAAACTACCAGGTGTCATATCTTTTGGATAACGCATATGATTGTAATGCCAGCTATTTGGATACTTCCCGCCAATGCGATGTAAATCTGGTCCACTGCGTTTACTACCCCATTGAAATGGATGATCATAAACAAACTCACCTGCTTTTGAATACTCACCATATCGCGCTTCTTCATCTCTGAATGGGCGAATCATTTGTGAGTGACAATTATAACATCCTTCACGAATATAAATGTCACGACCTTGCAATTCGAGCGGTGTATAAGGTTTTACGGAAGCAATCGTCGGTACATTTTCTTTAATCATAAATGTGGGTACCAATTCAAATATTCCACCTATTGCTACTGCTATTAAAGCGAATAATAAGAATCGCAATGGCTTACGCTCAATAATTGTATGCCAATGTAATTTAGAGTGAGGCATTTCTTGTTCTGAAAGAGGTAATGCTTCAGCTGCTTCTTCATTAATAAATGATCCCTGTTTAATAGTTTTATAAATATTGAAACACGCCATAATTGCACCTACCCAATAGAGCAAACCGCCCACACCGCGAATGATGTACAAAGGAATAATATGCGTAACTGTTTCCATAAATTGGAACTGCAATTGACCACTCTCTGTAAATTGTTTCCACATAATACTTTGCGAAAAGCCAGCCCAATACATAGGAATCGCATACAATAAAATACCAACTGTACCAATCAAGAAATGCTGATTAGCCATTTTCACACTGTATAGAGTTGTACCCCACATGCGAGGAATCAAGTAGTATAACATACCGAAAATTAAAAAACCATTCCAACCTAGTGCACCAATATGTACGTGCGCAACTGTCCAATCCGTGTAGTGACTAATTGCATTCACCGTTTTCAATGAAAGCATAGGTCCTTCAAATGTTGACATACCATAACAAGTTAGGGCAACAACAAACATTTTTAGGATAGGATCTTCTCGAACCTTATCCCAAGCGCCGCGCAATGTGTAGAGTCCGTTCAACATACCTGCCCAACTTGGAATGATAAGCATTACGCTAAAAACAGTACCTAATGCTTGAGCCCAACCTGGCAAAGCAGTGTATAATAAATGATGTGGTCCTGCCCATATATATAAGAAGATTAATGCCCAAAAGTGAACAATACTCCATCGATATGAATAGATAGGTCTTCCAGAAGCTTTAGGTACAAAATAATACATCAAACCAATAAAAGGTGTTGTGAGGAAAAATGCTACCGCATTATGACCATACCACCATTGCACCAAAGCATCTTGCACTCCCGCATAAAGGCTATAACTTTTTGTCATGGAAATTGGCAACTCAAATGAATTCACAATATGTAGCATGGCAACTGTAACCCAAGTAGCGATGAAGAACCAAATGGCAACATATAAATGACGCTCTCTACGTTTTAAAATTGTGCCAAACATATTAACGCCAAAAACAACCCAAATTAATGCAATAAGAATATCAATAGGCCACTCTAATTCGGCATACTCTTTACCTGTTGTATAGCCAGCTAATAAAGAAACAGCACCTAAGACTATGATTAATTGCCAACCCCATAGATGTATTTTGCTTAGGGTATCATTAAATAATCGTGTTTTAAGCACACGTTGCATAATATAATATGCTCCTGCAAAAATAGCATTTCCACAAAAAGCAAAAATTACTGCATTAGTATGTAAGGGTCGTAAACGTCCAAAGGTTGTATAAGGCAATCCAAGATTTAAATCTGGATAGGCAAGCTGAAATGCAATCACAATGCCGACCAACATACCTACAATACCCCAAAATAAAGTAGAAATTCCGAATTGCTTAACAATTCTATTGTCGTAATAAAATTTTTCCAATTGCGTCATAATTTTTATTTTTTAGTTTCTTTTATTTTATCATCAAAAAAAATCTTTTCAGCAGGCGAATAGCTATCATCAAATTGCCCCGTGTCAGTGCTCCACAGAAAAGCCACTAAGAAGCTCACTGCAACAATTAAACTAACACAGAGCAAAAAAATAATCACGTTCATACCTTTTAGGATTTCTATATTGTCAACAAATGTATATTCAGCTAGAGGGTCAAAAAATGTATTACGTCAAACAGAAATATGATTTTTATCATAAATTATTGATTACTTTGATCATAACTCTTAAAGTAATAAATTTGAAATAACTTAGTTTCAAAATTTACACATGCAATACAGGGAAATATTACTCGATCTAATTCTAAATCAACCAGAAGATGCACTTGACAATTGGATGTCAACACAAGCTCCACTTGACCAAGTAGAAATATTAAAAGAACTAAAGCTGCTAGCTGAAGAACTTAGCCATGAAATTGAAGAGGCTTTACCGGCGGATTTATTGAATAGCTTTGATGCAGACATAGAAGAATATCAAGAAGCCATCTTAGATGAAAAAGTTGCAGAATTACAATTGGAAATAGCGGAAGATAATTTAGATAAAACCATGCAAGAAGTAAATGAAACAATTCAAGGTGTAAGAACTTATGTAATTGAATGTATCACTACTGGAGCTCCGAATGCAAAGGAAATGCGAGCACTTGCCGAACAAATCATGGAATTAGAAAAACGAGATGGCGTATATTCTGAAGAAAATTGGAAGGCAATTTTATAATTTAAAAACCAATTCTCAAGCTTGATACTATCCTATTTATTTCTAAATAATTTCTGGTAAATGAAACTTGTACCTAAATAGGCTAACAAGATTACACTTATTGATGATGCTGGCATGAGAATCGCAGCAATAACAGGTTTTAAATTGCCAGAGACAGCATAACTTAAACCTATCACATTATAGAGTAATGAATAAATAAACATAGCAATAATGAAATATTTAATCAGTTTGGAAGCTTTCAGAAATTTATATAACTCACCAATTTTTTCACCCTGCAAAATAGCATCGGAAGCGGGTGAGAAGGAGAAAGTATCTTCGACAATTGAGATACCAACGTCACTTTGTTTTAAAGCGCCCGCATCATTGATACCATCGCCTACCATTAACACCTTTTGACCCTTTGATTGCATCGATTCTACAAAATCTAATTTTTGCTGTGGCGTTTGCTGAAATCGAAGTTGAGAATGTCTAGGAAATATTTCTGCTAATTGCTGCTTCGCACTAGGGTTGTCGCCACTCAATAAACTTATATCGTATGCCATTAAGTTTGATAATAAATTCTTCACACTAGACCGAACTGTATGAATTACATTGAAATAGCCTTCTACTTGATTATCAATTTTAAAATAGCAATTTGACCCTTTGGTATCTTCCACTTCGATAGTGCCAACGTAACTTGCTCGACCTATTTTTATTAACTTATCTTGATGCCATGCCTCTATACCTGAACCTTCTACTTCCTTAAAATGCGTGATATCTAAATAGTTTTTCGGCGAATAATAATTACAGATAATTTTGCTAATTGGGTGTGTGGCATGTTGAAGTACAGACAATACTAAAAGCAAATCATCATCCTTTAATTGATGCGCAAATAATGTAACATCCTGACTATTTTTTTCTGTGATGGTACCTGTTTTATCAAAAACAATGTGATTAATATCAGCTAGCTTTTGTAATGTATGTTCATTCTTGACAAATAAACCTTGCATCGATAAAAGCTCAATAATAAATCCGTTGGTATAGGATGAAGCTAATAATAAAGTACAAGGACATGCCACTATCAAAACAGCCGTAAATGCATTCCAAGCATTCAAAGGATTGACCACTTGCCAATATGCGAATGAAATACTTGCGATTACTAACAAAACCAAAGAAAAGTATTTTGATAAATTATCAACAAAATTTTGTTGTGACGATGTTGTTGATTCAAACGCTTTGTTATTCCATAATGTGGTAAAGCTATTTTGCTCAAAAGTTTTAAGAGTCACCACATGAATTGACTCGCTCATAACTTTACCACCTGCATAGACTAAATCACCCGTAACTAATTTCTGAGGAATATTCTCACCAGTTACAAAGCTATAATCGATGATGGCTTGTTTAGAACTTAAAATACCATCTACTGGTACAATCTCTTGATGATGCATTTTCAAAACATCATTTACTTCAACATCATTTATGTTTATAGACTTTGTAGCACCTTGAATAATTTTTGTAACTGAAATTGGAAAGTAAGATCTATAATCGCGATTGAACTTTAAATGGCTCGAAGTTTTCTGTTGCAAAAATCGACCGATCAACATAAAAAAAACAATCCCACTCATACTATCTAAATAACCAGCACCAGTATTACTTACTATTTCGTAAACGCTTCTCGAGAATGTGATGATAATGGCCAAAGTAATAGGTGCGTCTATATTTATATACTTTAATTTTATACTTTTAAATGAATTGACAAAAAGCTCTTGTGCGCCATATAAAAGCACAGGTAGGGAAAGAGCCAAATTTGTATGACGAAAGAACATGGATAATCTTGCATTTTCCTCCATTTCTAAGCCTAGGTACTCCGGAAAACTTATAAGCATAATATTTGCAAAACAGAAACCAACTAGTCCTAATTTTTTTATGGTTCCACGGTTTGATTGGTTCTCTTCCTTTTCTGTATAATCTTGTAAAGTAATATACGGTTCATAACCTATGGAGGTAAGTAATTCAGCTACCCCACGAAGACTTATAAGGTCATTAAAAAATGAAATACTCACTTTCTTTGTGCGAAAATTAACCTGCGAACTTCTAATCCCATCGTTAAGTTTGAATAGATTTTCTAGCAGCCACAAACAAGAACTACAATGTATTTGTGGTAAATAAAACTGTACTTGTGTAAACTCATTATTTTTGAATGAAAATAATTGAGCTGCCGTTTGTTCATCTTCCAAGAATTGAAATTTAGAAGCATGTACTTTTTTAATCGTGTTTCCTGGGCTTTCATTTAAGCAGTAATAAGCATCTAAACTATGTTGGTTAAGTATAGAATAAACGCTTCTACAACCAGTACAACAAAATATTTTATCTTGAATAGCTATATCTTCATTCAAGCAATTCTCCCCACAATGGTAACATGCAATTTGTAATCTTGTTTTCATTGAGTCGAAACTATTGAACCGCAGCTTCCACAATTCTTATAGTTTTTATAAAAATTCTTGTCTTTAATTAATTGTAAATCAATAAAAGTGGTTTTGAGATTCAACAAAATATCACGTGCTGATTCAACTAATTCTGCATTGTTACTATTTATAAAAATATTATCAATTTCTTGAATCCCTTCAGTTAAAGATGCAACGATGCTCGTAAAATGTTGTTTGATATTTTTAAAGGGCGCACAATTCTCCGATTTTTTGTTTTCTTCATCTAGTTTCAAAATAAAGGGAAATAATACCAATTTTTCTTTTCGATACATGGTATCAAATTCGTTATAAACTTTTTGCTGTGTGGTTTCTAATAAATCGACATCATAATTATTCTTTAGCTCTTTAATACAACTTTCGAACTCATTTATTTGAGAATAAATTAACGGATAGTAGTCATTTACTACAATCCCCAAAAATGACTTAATGGTAAGATTTTTTAAGTCATCAATATGAACATCTGAAAAGGCAAGCATACACACACATTTTGTGTGTAAAATTCATTTATTTAAAAATGTTATTCTATGATAATGCTAACTTCAAAAAATGACTTTTGTCATGTTTTTGATTAATCATAAATGTTCGCTGTATTGACTAGCTTGGGTAAATCGAGTATGATTATTTTTTTACCGTCTAATTGAATTATCTTATCCTTGTTCAATTCAGATAGCAATCGAATGGCTGTTTCAGTAGCTGTTCCAACAATATTCGCAATTTCTTCTCGGGTAAATGTCGCACTAATTGTGATGCCGTCTTCTTCGAATCCATAGGTTTCTTTAATAAATAATATGGCTTCAGCAATTCTCTCTCTCACTGGCTTTTGCGCTAAATGGGTAATTTGCATTTCTGCTTTGCGCAAATCATCTGATAGCAATTTCATCATTTCTAACGCCAAACTAGAGTCTTTTTGTAAAATTCCTAAAAAGATATCTTTAGGTATAAAACATACCCCACTATCTTCCAAGACTACAGCTGATGAGCTGTATTTATCACCACTTAGTAAGGCTCTGTAACCTAGAGGGTCTCCAGCTTTCACGAGTCGAGTTATTTGCTCTCTACCATCTTCTCCCGCTTGCGCAATTTTAATTTTTCCATAGTTCACACAAAATACACCATGTGGTCTTGTTCCTTCTTTAAAAATTAATTCGCCTTTTTTATATTGTGTACATTCTTTAGTAGCATTCACCTCAGACATAGAATCATATTTCGCTTTACAAAATACATTTGTAAACCGCTTCGCGCAATGTGAGCAATCTGGATTAGGATTATGTTCAAATGACATGATGCAAATATATAAGAGACAACGTTATTTATATAATGAAAAGTACGAAAAAAGATTCGTATGTTTGTTTATCCCAAATTACTCGATAGGGTTCGAGGAACGAAAATTCTAGCTTATTATACCCACGTGATTTGTGTCGCAGACCAATCTTACAATATTAAATACCGATGGTTATTTTATTAAGAACAATTTTTCGTACCTCAAATTGTTCTGCCTGCGCCGATGATATTGATGTTGCTCTCGAAGGTAGCCTACACCAGCACCAATACGAGTTACAAAATTCCAAACAGTATTCATCGTTTCAACATTTCTAATGCTGTATCTAGGTTTATAATTAGCTTAAATTCAAATTTCGCAGTTGAAAAATGCAAACTGCAAAATCTCGGTTAAAGGTTGTGAATGCTAAAATACAATCTCAGGCATCAAACCTAAAATAATAACCATAATGGCATTGATAATAAGCAAAGCATTTTCAGCTTGTGTAGGTTGGTATTGTAGATCTACTTCTCCATCTTTGAAATACATACTCATGATAACTTTAAAATAATAATAAGCACTAACGGCTGCCATCAAAACTGCAAATATGATAATACCAATCATTTTACCTTGTTCCATGGTTGCAGATAATACCATGTATTTAGCAAAGAAACCACCTGTCAGTGGAATCCCAACCAAAGAAAATAAACAAATAGCTGCTGTAAAAGCTAATACTGGGTATTTTTTTGCCATCCCATTAAATCCATCATAGGTGTAATCTTTCATTTTTACTAAAACTGCAAAAACACCCAAGGATGCAAGTGTATAAGCTACGCTATATAAAGTCATACCCTTGATAGCTGTGGCATTCAAGGCGAAAATGGAGAAGAGCATAAAGCCTGCTTGCGCAATCGATGAATAAGCCATCATCCGTTTCACACTTTGCTGATATACTGCGGTGACGTTTCCTATTAATAATGTCAAAGCGATTATACCCACAATAATTACTTGCCATGAGTTTGCTACATTATGAAATGAATATTGAAATAAACGCATAAAGGCTACGAATACACTAACTTTTACAATCGTTGCCATAAAAGGAGTAAAAGCTGTTGGAGTGCCATCATAAACATCTGGAGTCCACATGTGCATCGGTGCGGCAGAAACCTTGAAAGCAAAAGATATAATCATTAATAAGATACCAACCACCGACATTGAGCTCATGCCTTCCACGCTTTGAAATTGTTGCATAAATGCTGAACTAAGCACATCGAAGCTTCCGCTTGCACCATACAATAAAGCCATACCCATGAGTAATATACCAGTGCTGAATGCCCCCATTAAAAAATATTTTAACGAGGCTTCATTACTTTTAAAACTTTCTTTGTCGCTACCGGCTAGTATGTATTGAGGAATAGATAATATTTCGATACCAATAAATAATATTAGAAGGTTAGAGTATGAGGTAAGCAAATAAACTCCGCACATCACAAAAAATATCAAGGCAAAATACTCTGCATCATTCTTGCCAACTTCTGCTATATGCTTATGAAATATGAAAAAATAAACCACGCAACAGAAAGTAATGAGAACATTAAACCAAGCTGATTGTTGGCTAATTTCTATCATTCCGTACATGACTTGAGTTCCTTCTCCACTATATACATAATCCACAATGGATACAGCCATTAAAATGACAATACTCAAAATAGCAGCCCACTGAATCTGTTGACTCTTGCGGAATATGATACCAGAGAACATCATCCCTACCCCTAATAATGCCGATGCTATTATCGAATTCATGTTTAGTTTTTATATTTCAAAATGAAAATCAATATTCTTTTTATATTTTTTCAATAACGAGTAATCGAGATATTAAATCTGGATAAACACCTAATAAAATTATGATAACTGAGATTATTGAAAGCACAAGCCCTTCGTTCCATGTTATATCAGAAAAGTTTTCTGTTTCGGATTTTAGTTCGCCATATGCTATTTGTTGTATCATACGTAAGGAATAAACCGCTGCTAAAATTACTCCGATGC
>JBIIJE010000038.1:0-21092 GCA_044234005.1 Chitinophagaceae bacterium
CAAATGTATTGCTCAAAGTTTGACTTAGCAGGTATTTTGGATATTAATATTTCAACAAGTTATTGTGTTTGTTCGTGTTTAACTTTGTTTTCATTTGCCTCAAATCACCTTAAACCCAGATTCAGCATTAGAAATGTTGAAACGATTACGAAGCTGTAATTCAATATTTTGCAAATATTGAAAACATCTTCTAATTTGGGTTTGATATTTACTGATAAATGAACCATTCTCATATTGTGAATTTAACATGAGTAACTTCTCGTGTAATATTTAATAATTATCATTTACCTAATTACCTTTGGCAACTCCAATCTAAATACATCATGATAAATCCAAGCGTAAAAATTTTTTCTGGTAATGCCACACCCGATTTAGCAAAAAGCATTTCCGAATATTATGGGCAACCTCTTGGTAGCTCTAGCATACAAAAATTTAGCGATGGTGAATTTCAGCCTGTATTTAACGAAAGTATTCGTGGAGATTATGTTTTTTTAGTACAAAGTACCTATGCGCCTAGCGATAATTTAATGGAACTTTTGATGATGATAGATGCAGCTCGAAGGGCTTCTGCAGGCTATATCACCGCTGTATTGCCTTATTATGGTTACGCACGTCAAGATAGAAAGGATAAACCACGTGTAAGTATTGCATCGAAACTAGTAGCTAATTTAATCACAAAAGCAGGTGCCAATCGTGTCATGACAATGGATTTGCACGCACCTCAAATTCAAGGTTTTTTTGACATCCCAGTTGATCATATGGACAGCTCGGCTATTTTTATACCTTATATCGAAAATTTAGGTATTAAAGATTTGACCTTTGCGTCGCCAGATGTTGGAAGTACAAATCGTGTGCGTGAAGTAGCTAGTTATTTTGGAGCGGATATGGTAATATGCGATAAGCAACGTAAACGTGCAAATGAAGTTGCAGCTATGACCGTGATTGGAGATGTTAGCAACAGAGATATTGTGCTGATCGATGATATTTGTGATACGGCAGGAACACTTACAAAAAGTGCGGCTATGCTAATAGATAAAGGCGCAAAAAGTGTAAGGGCATTTTGCACACATCCTGTTTTGAGCGGGAAAGCCTATGAAAACATCGAAAATTCAGCATTGACCGAATTAGTAGTTTGCGATACAATTCCATTACGAGGACAATCGAGCAAAATTAAAGTATTGAGTACTGCCGAATTATTCTCGGCTGCTATTCGAAATGTGCATGAAAATAAATCAATACACTCCTTGTTTATTCATAGCCAACTCAAAGAAAGAATCAGACAAAATAAGTTGATGGAATAATATGAATTATAGTATCGATAATTTTAGATTCTAAGGGGCATAAATAAAGCCCCCATTGCAGAGAGCTTTATTCAAAATATTTCATTCTAAATTAGTCTTTCAATTTACCTAAACGTGCTGTAGCTTTTACAGTGGTTTTGGAATAAATAATACCTAAAAGAACTGGGCGCTTTACCACAGTTTCAAACTGAGGATAAAAAACTACATCGTATCCTGGATTTGCTTCCATCAACTCGTATAATGCATAATTACTTGTAACATCAGCAATATAAGTTCCTATGACTGGAATACTAGCTAGGCTTAAACTAGCAAGACCGCTACTCTGAACGTTACCTGTATTTGCTCTAAACAATCGCGTCCAGTCAATACCTAAAACTCTTGTTGTTGTGGCTGTGCCTGCTACTTGCTCCGACAATGTAAAGTCGCTTTTTTCAAACTCAACAAGTGCATTTGGCTCACGCATTGTTTTGTTAGTGGCTATGCAACTTGATAAGGTTGTTACAACGAATACAATTGCAAAAAATTTGTTTATAAGATTTTTATTCATAATAATTAGTTCTTACTCGTTTGGCCTTTCAGATACGCCCCGTTCTTTTAGTATGGTTGCTGGTCTCCATAATTCTTTAAAAATGACTTCAAGGTTAAGAAATTATATTATCATAGAAAAATTCTTTTGATAATTTTTCAACCTTATCACAAATAAACCCAAATGTTGAAATTAGAATCGCTATGAGAATTTGAAAGGTAAAACAGATAAAGGTTTGAGTTATTCTTTAACTAGAAAAAAGCTGGATATTTTTTAATTAAAATATATTCAGACCGTTACAAAACTTAACTAGGTTCAGAAAAATTGTCTATTGGCTTCAAATTTCTTCGTTACTCAATTTTTTCATCACTTCATTAGCAATGAGATAACTCATTGATAAAAAAAATGAAAGCCTCTAACTTTTTTGCCGTTTGACTTTTGCAACGATCTCATATGATCAAAGTCTTAGCAGCAATGCGTTCTACTCTGCCGTAGAAATTAACTACAAGATTTTGGGTTTAATTTAAGAATGGCTATTTCATCATCAAAAATTTGTAGAGACCACTACAAAAAAACCACACAATTTCTTGCGTGGTTTCTTTGTAAGGCTATTTATAAATAGCAGGTTTAAATTTTGTTTAGTAACGATACATGTCCGATTTGAAAGGACCATTTTGCGGAATACCCAGGTAAGCCGCTTGATCAGCAGTTAATTCTTCTAATTCAACGCCAATTTTTTTCAAATGCAAACGAGCTACTTTTTCATCTAAATGTTTAGGCAATACATAAACTTTATTTTCATACTTATCAGTGTTTGTCCACAATTCTATTTGAGCTAAGGTTTGATTTGCGAATGAATTACTCATTACAAAACTTGGATGACCTGTTGCACAACCCAAATTCACCAAACGACCTTCAGCTAATACAATAATATCTTTGCCTTCAATTGTATATAAATCTACTTGTGGCTTAATAGTATTTTTAGTGTTACCATAATTTTCATTTAACCAAGCCATATCTATTTCAATGTCGAAATGTCCGATGTTGCAAACAATTGCTTTGTCTTTCATGGCACGGAAGTGTTTTTCCGTAATTAAATCACGACATCCCGAAGCAGTTACAATAATGTCTGCTTCTTTCACTGCATCAATCATTTTCTTTACTTCAAATCCATCCATAGCAGCTTGTAAGGCACATATTGGATCAATTTCTGTAACTATTACTCTGCAACCTGCACCTTGTAATGAAGCGGCAGACCCTTTACCAACATCACCGTAACTTCCTACGACAGCTACTTTACCAGCCATCATCACATCTGTAGCACGACGAATTGCATCTACTAATGATTCTTTACAACCATACTTATTATCGAATTTAGATTTAGTAACTGAATCGTTTACATTGATTGCTGGAATAGGTAAAGTTCCATTCTCCATGCGCTCGTACAAGCGATGAACACCTGTTGTTGTTTCTTCGCTTAAGCCTTTTAAATGTTGAATTAACTCTGGGTATTTATCGAATACTATATTAGTTAAATCGCCCCCATCGTCCAAAATCATATTCAAGGGTCTGTCTTCACTACCGAAAAACAAAGTTTGTTCGATACACCAATCTGCTTCTTCTTGCGTTTGACCTTTCCACGCAAATACACCAATACCTGCAGCAGCAATTGCAGCCGCAGCCTGATCTTGAGTTGAAAAAATATTACATGAACTCCATTTTACCTCCGCGCCTAATGCCTTTAAGGTCTCAATTAATACTGCAGTTTGAATTGTCATATGCAAACAACCTGCAATACGCGCTCCTTTTAAAGGTTGTGAAGCGGCAAACTCTTCACGGATAGCCATTAAACCTGGCATTTCAGCTTCTGCCAATTTTATTTCTTTACGCCCCCATTCTGCGAGGCTCATATCTTTTACTTTGTGCGCTAACGCAAAATCGATGTTGGATGTTGTTGTCATTTTTTTAATAGTTTTAGGAGGCAAATGTATCAATCAAGAAATAATTTACTTCACAAATAACTAAATACAGTATAATAATAAACTTTTAAATATATTTACAGAAAATTAATACAGTTTATGGCTAAAATAACCAAACAAACAGCAAATTATACTTATGCCGGTGATTTGGTGGATGAAAAGGATATTTCAATCTTACGTATTTTACAAGAAAACGCGAAAACCACCCTTAGTGAAATTGCCAAACGAGCACATCTTAGCAACTCTCCTACTTTTGATAGAATAAAACGATTAGAGCAAACAGGAATTATTAAACAATATATAGCCTTACTAGACAATACTAAAATTAATAAAGGATTAACCGTGATATGTTATGTATCATTGAAAGAGCATAATAAAAATGCGGGCACAAAATTTATAAAAAGTATCTTAGAAATGCCAGAAGTGATAGAGTGCTATAGCATAAGTGGTGAATTCGATTTTATGTTAAAGGTAGTAAGCGCTAATATGGATAATTATTATAATTTCCATGTAAACAAATTAAGTCAAGCTGACAATGTAGGTCATATACAAAGCGTCTTTGTCATGGGTACTATTAAAGAAACACAAGTATTGATTTAGAAAATTACTCGGTATAAACACGAGTAAAACGATATCGAATAAACTATATCGCATTGTTATTAGGTATCATGAAAGTTTTATGTAAAATTTAACTTTGTCGTATGTCTGAAGTTTTGTATCATATTTCTTATGTAAGTACCGCGCGAGATAGTCTTAAGTATGAAGATATTAAAAGTATCCTAGAAACCGCTCACGCAAGGAATAAAGCACACGATATCACTGGTGTTCTGGTCTATTGTAACAAACATTTTTTTCAAATTATAGAAGGTGAGAAAGAATCGATACAAGAGTTGTACGATAGTATTTCAGTTGATTCTCGTCACGATAACATCGTAAAATTGCAAGAGAACGAAATCTCTAAACGACACTTTGAGTCTTGGAGTATGGCCTTTAAAAGTTACAATAAAGAACTAAAACACCTTGACAATTTCAACAATGAGCAATTTTATAGCTATGTAAAATCTCGAATCGATGAAGAAAACAATGTTTCGCTTCGCATATTGGCTGATTTTTTCGACCTCAATGGCTAAGACATAATTCGTTTCATTTCCCTTACTTTTGTTGCTATCATGAATTCCAGGAGCGACAGATTTCATCTTAAGAAATTACTTATTATTTTATTACAATTATTTGTAGGTGGCACCTTTATTTTTTCTGCCATTTCTAAACTCCCTACTTTAGAAGTATTTGGATGGACTATCGTTGAAAACACACCTCTAAATTGGACTATCTCAGAATGGTTAGCAAGATTACTTATTGGGACAGAACTCTTTTTAGGAATTTTTTTTGTGTTTCATTTTCCAATCAAAAAATACTTTATTCCAATAAGCCTTGGACTCTTAACTACTTTCACCTTATATTTAATTATAATTTGGGTTCAATATGGTAATCATGGAAACTGTGGTTGTTTCGGCGATTTACTTCCAATGACTCCGCTCGAATCTATCATTAAAAATATTTGTCTAGCGATTGCCATTGGGGTGTGTAAAGTATTAGGTAGTGAGTACAAGTTTCCTTATCAGCGCGTTTTGATTGCAGCGATAGGAACACTTTGCTTGGCATTCCCAATTTGGTTTTTACCCCCTGAAAGTATCTACATACAAGATGAAGAACCACATTTAAAAAGGCCGATACCGCTGAGTATATTGTACCAATCACACATTAATAAAGCACCAAGCGCGGAATTAAGAAAAGGTAAACACATCATTGCATTCATGAGTCTTACTTGTTCATTTTGCCGTAAGGCGGCTATTCGTTTACGGATCATGAAAAAGAAAAACCCCACACTACCCATACATTTAATTTTAAACGGCGACTCAACAAATCTTAAACCTTTCTTTGAAGAAACTCAGGCTACAAATCTTCCATTCACGCATTTTAATGGTGTGACAGAATTTATAAAAATGAATGAAGGAACAAGTTTACCAAGTATTAAGTGGGTGGTAGACACCACCTTAGTTAGAGAGTCGAATTATATCACGCTGAACGAAAGAGACATTTTAAAATGGATAAAGAATTAATCAAGATGAATGTTTGCAACTGTAAAAGTTTAATTACACCTTTGTATCATGAATCTTAAACTCACTCGACCTATCGCATGCGTCGATTTGGAAACCACTGGCATTAGTATTATACATGATCGTATCGTAGAAATTTCGATCGTAAAAATTCATCCTGATGGGAAGCGAGATGTAAAAACCAGACGCATGAATCCTACCATTCTGATTCCAAAAGAGGCTTCAGAAGTGCACGGTATTTATGATGAAGACGTTGCTGACGAGCCCACTTTTAAAGAATTAGCAAATGGCATAAAACAGTATTTAGAGAATTGTGACCTATGCGGTTTCAATTCGAACAAATTCGACTTCCCTATTCTTACAGAAGAATTTTTACGAGCTGGTATTGAAGTAAATTTTAGAGACCGACAATTGGTAGATGTCCAACAAATATTTTTCAAAAAAGAACCTCGCAATCTTTCTGCAGCCTATCAATTTTATTGTAATAAAGAAATGATTGATGCACACAGTGCTGAAGCTGATGCATCTGCAACCTTAGAAATTTTGTTTGCGCAAATAGATAGATACGAAGATTTAGAACCAGATGTTCATTTCTTAGGTAAGTTTTCTATGGGTGATGACTTTTTAGACTATTCAAGAAGAATTAAATTACTAAACAAAATACCCGTTTTTAATTTTGGAAAATACAAAGACAAACCTGTGGCGGAAGTTTTTAAGAAAGAACCTCAATACTACGATTGGATGATTAAAGGTGATTTCGCGTTAGACACCAAAAACGTAGTGTCTAAACTTTTTCATGAAACGATGTTAAAAAAGTAATAAGTTTATACATTCACCAAAACAAAACTTTTTTTACAATCGTCTAACATTTAATTTTCATGTTTTAGTAATTTCACAAACCCATTTTGGATAAAATAGTATTAATACCCACCTATAACGAAATCGAGAATATCGAAAAAATAATTCGCGCGGTATTTAGTTTAGAAAATAATTTTCATGTGCTAGTCATTGATGATGGGTCTCCTGACGGAACAGGCAATGTGGTGAAAAAACTCCAGATTGAATTTCCTACTTCTTTATTCTTACTTGAAAGAAGTGGCAAACAAGGTTTGGGTAAGGCATATATAGCAGGCTTCAAATGGAGTATTGAAAAAAAGTACGATTACATATTCGAAATGGATGCTGATTTTTCTCACAATCCAAAAGATTTACTCAGACTTTATGAAGCGTGTGCAAAAGGCGGAGCAGATTTAAGTGTAGGCTCTAGGTATGTAAAGGGAGGTAAGGTTGTAAATTGGCCCTTCAATCGGATTATGATTTCATACGGTGCATCTGTTTATGTAAGATTGATAACATGGATGCCCGTTAAAGATTGTACAGCGGGCTTTGTCTGCTACACAAGAAAAGTTTTAGATTCTCTCGATTTAGATAATATCAAATTTGTTGGCTATGCTTTCCAAATAGAAATGAAATACAAAGCTTGGCGCAATAAATTCAAAATTAAAGAAGTGCCGATTACATTCATTGACAGAACAGAAGGACAATCTAAAATGTCGAAAGGTATTGTAAAAGAAGCTATTATTGGTGTTTGGAAAATGAAATTCAGCTAACACTTTTTGGGCTCCCTATTTTCAATAAAAAGAATTTTATTCTATCTTAATAAAGTGAAGGTTCCTTTATAAACTAGTTTCTTGCTCAAGGCATCGAAGGTCTCAACATAATAGAAGTAAGTATCGGATTGCGAATCTCTGCCTTTATAAGTACCGTTCCATCCGTCATTGAAATTTTTCGCTTTAAATAATTGGTTACCCCATCGGTCGTAAATCAAAAATGAATAATCGTTTATGCGTATTGAACCTATCATTTTAGGCTTAAAAATATCATTCTTCCCATCTCCATTAGGTGTAAATGCAGAAGGCACCACTAAGAAGCCATCATCTAAAATGTGAGCACATTCCACGGTTAAACTTTTATCACCACAAAAGTTAGTAGCTTCTAAAAAGTAGCAATATTGCCCTACAGAATCTTCTGTGATATTGAAATCTGTTGATGTCGAAAGCAGATTTTTCTGAAAGTCATACCAAGCGTACGATATACCATTTTTAGAGGTATTAACCATTTTAAAATTAGGATTTACCATGGTTGTTTGTCGCGGTGTCAACTCAAAAGAAGCGACTGGCTTGATTAAATCCAAAACATCTACAGTGACAGTATCTTTAAATCCACACTTATCATCCGTTACTTCATATTTAGTCAGCCAGTAAGGGTAAACCATTGGATTTGTGCAATTCGTACAACTTAAAGAATTGGGCGATCCTCCTGGTAACATGGACCAAGTTAGCGCCCCATTACCAAGTCCCCATATGCTTATTGTATCTCCTTTACAAATGGTTGAATCTCCGCCAGTGTATAATCTTTTTAAAATCCTCACATCAATATCAGCCACTCCGGAAGTTGAATTACAATCTAATGTATCTTTTACAGTAATGCTCAGGGTTTTAGTTAAATTAGTATCTGCCATATTTGAAACCCATTGCACACATACTCTTAATCGATTTGTGGTAGGATTAGAAAACGTGATAGTTGAGCCCGGTAAAGCGGTAGTATGATTATCCGATAAATGAACCACATGTGAAGTTGGATTTAGATTATCGACAATTTCAAAACAAAAATACAAATTGCTTTCAGGACATGTAGTTACTTTTCCATTTACCACATCGCCACCTACCACTGAAATTGAATCTAAAAAACTGCTAACTGGTAATGGATTACAAACATCTACAACCATTTGCATATCACGCATTACGTTTCCTATAAGAACTCCATTTCGATATTGAGAAACTTTTTGACAAAGTACAAAGTAACCCGTCGCATTCGGAGTCAGGGAGAATTGCCCCGTCGACTGATCTAGACTATAAGAATTACCGCAAGGTAGCGGCTCACCAGCTGTGTTTAGAATATTAAAAGCAGGCAATAAAATATTAACAGGCGCATTTGCGTTACAGCCTGTTTTAGTATACGGATAAATCGTTTCAAATACCAACGAGTCAGCATTTGCATCGGTGGCGCCACCTATATGCGTGTAAGGCAAATTGACACAAACATATGGAACAGGCAGTGAATTCGGGGCATTTGAACTTTGAAATTCTGGACTGTTATCTACATTAAATGTGGTATTATCGAAATTGGCTTCGACATATAAATATTGAGAACCTGGCGGCAAGGTAATATTACCGGTTATGTCGTTACGGCAACATAAGGTTACCCAAAATTTCCATGCGTTGCATGGTTGTGGAAGAGTAACTTGAGCAGAATACCACCACTGACGATATCCATGCGTTGTACTATTAGGATCATCACAAGTCGTTATTGCATCACATCCATTATTTAAAGGTGAACCATTGGGCACAGCTGGATTGGTGGCAATATTACCTGCTACTTTAGGCATAGTAACAGAAGTGATTACGCCATTCGGAACACAAGGGCTTGTGTAACACATTGTGAATGTAGCAGGTTCCGTTGAGGTGAGCTGTCCAGCAGCTCCGCAGTCTCTATAGAATTTAAAAATGAATTCATAGGTATTTCCGCTAATATGCTTATAGATAAGTTCTCCACCAGCAGCATGTGTTGCCAAAGACTTTTGACTGCTTAGTGATAACGAAATCAATAAAATAAGACCAAGGTAGATTTTCTGCATAGTTAACGATTTAACTTTCGGTTGTAAAATAATCCCATTTTTGAGAATTAACAATTATTTAGACGAAATTTTATGCTCACTAGTTGGGTATAAAAACTAGAAAATCATTTACTCCTTACCATATTTCGAAGAAAGCTAGCTATTAGATTAATCAGTATTAAAAACCTTTAACAAGAGCTTATACCCATTTGATTTGCAAATTAGACCAATCTAATACTCGCAGCAGATCAGAGTGTGTTTTAACCTTCGATAGATTCATCTTCGGGATGAGAAAATCTAATATCAGCAACTCATGATTCCGCTAATAAAAATCTTCATATAACAAATATTTTTTCCGTATTAACTTGAATTTCGACAGATTCGGTTGCCAACTTTTTCGAATCTCTAATTCACTTTTTCTACTTATAATTTGACTGCGAAAGTGTTTATTCCCAATTAACTTTTCCAAGAAAGGATTAAAAAAACTTTTTTTATCCTGCGCTAATCCATAGGCTTTTTGTAAAAAGCTAAGATTAAGACGATTGTTTACTTTTTTTAAAGCACCCCATGCACCCAATCTTAAATCCTCACCGTAGCAGATATTGTTCTCGTGTGGCGGACTTTTTGCACCAGCCATGCTCATAGGAGTAAACTTGAATAAAGTATTAGAAAAGTTTGGATGCCCCCAAATTTCGAATGGCGTTGGAGTGCCCCTACCCACACTTACATCCGTACCTTCGAACAAACACAATGAAGGATACAGATAAATAGCCGTCATGGATTTTAAATTCGGCGATGGTGGTATAGGTAATTCATATAAACTCAAGTGTGTATAATTCTTACAAGGGATCACTTTCAATTCACACTTCGTTTTATTTTGCAACCAATTTTCTCCATTTAACATCATAGCATATTCTCCCACTGTCATACCATGAACTATAGGTATTGGCTGCATACCTACGAACGACCGCAAAGAGGTATCTAATACAGGTCCATCAATGTAAAAACCATTCGGATTAGGGCGATCCAAAATAATTAGAGGTATCCCGAAACTAGCGCAGGCTTCCATCATATATTGCAAGGAAGAGATATAAGTATAAAATCTTGCTCCTACATCTTGAATATCAAAAACCACGACATCAATGCCTTGCATACTTTCTTTGCTTGGTTTCTTGCTTGCTCCGTACATCGATGCTATGGGTAATCCAGTCTTAACATCTATTCCGCTCTTCACTTTTTCACCGGCGTCAGCAGTTCCACGAAAGCCATGCTCAGGCGCAAATATTTTTACAATCGAAATCTTTTGAGATAATAAAGTATCCACCAAATGAATTTGATTAACTACTGAAGTTTGATTAACCAATAAAGCGACTTTCTTATTAGACAAGCTAGGCAAATATTGATCTAATTGCTCAGCGCCTGAAATGATATTGGTAGCAAATTGTTGCGCATTTGAATTAATACTTACAAAAAGAAATGCAATGAATAATTTTTTCATATGAACCCGAATACAATTTAAACACTAATTGATTGATAATTATCGCGATACACATAGATCATGTTTGAATTAATCAATATGAGTAAAACCCCAATGCCTGGTTGTTTCACAATAAGCACTTCAAACACGAGTAAATTCACAATGACAGGCAATAGCAAAAGCCAAGCTAAGGGTCGCTTAAAATTGACAAGGAGCATGCCTCCAAAAATAATTTCGAGTTCTTTAACGACTTTCATAGAGTGAGTTGACATCATTACTTCCATATACATTTTTGTAAAGCCTTCCATTCGGGCATTGGGGACTAGGCATCTGATTCAATAATACCCAAACATCAAGAGGAGCGAACAATAACCTTACTAAGTAATTCAGCTCTAATGTGAAAATTTTCATAGAAATATTTTGGCGGCTAAAGTATAAGAATAATAGTACACTACCAACCCATGGTTAATACATCCGCCAAATGTAGTGTTTTGATGTTGACTTTCTCACGATTAATATAAGCTTCCAAATGCATTAAACAAGATACATCCGTAGAGATAATGTAGTCTGCACCTTGCTCTATGGCACTGCTTACTTTCGTTTGAGCCATACCGATGGAGATTGGCTCGTATTTTACTGCAAAAGTACCACCAAAACCACAACATGTTTCGCACTCTTTCATTTCCTTTAAATTTAGGCCTTTAACATTAGATAATAATTGTCTCGGACCACTTTTGATGCCACATTCACGAAGGGCTCCGCATGCATCATGATACGTAACGGTTGCATTCAGTTCAGCGCCTAGATCGTCAACTTTCATAATATCTATTAGGAATTCACTCAATTCGTAGACCCTACTTTTAACTTGCTTTGCCTCATTAAGGCAAGACGCATTCTCAAATATTTCATCAAATGAACCTCTTACATAACCAATGCATGAGCCCGATGGCGCGACAATAATTTCCTCGCCTGAAAAATCCTGAATAAATTTTTCACTTATTGATCTCGCCTCTTGAATAAAACCTGCATTATAAGCGGGTTGACCACAACAAGTCTGATTCTCATTATAACTCACATCACAACCTACTTTTTCCAATATTTTTACAGTGTTCATACCCACTTGTGGATAAAGCTGATCTAAAAAACAAGGTATAAATAATTGAACTTTCATGGAATTGTTGGGTTAGGACTAAACTGATTTTTCTTGTAATATTTCTTTCTGAAAAGCCCATACTTTTAATGCTGCGGCTGCAGCTTCTTCACCTTTATGTCCATGTTTACCGCCAATCCTATCAAGTGCTTCTTGTTCATTATTAACGGTGAGAATACCGAATATAATAGGTGGAAATGCATCATTGTAAGCCGTATCGCCAGACGTTATACGTGTAGCTTGCAATATTGAAATACCATTTGTCACTGCCTGACAAACATAGGTAAAATGGGGTGTTTCGCCTCGAATTACACAACCTAGTGCGATAAAAACTTGTCGAAATTCTCGAGGTGAAGTATGGCTATTATGATACAAGTGATTAATCATATTTGGAATTTCAACACATCCTGGAACTTTTACAGCTACAACTTCGACTTGTGGAAATTGATTCAAAATTCGCATAGCACCTGCCTTCAACTCATTCACTATGGCTTCATTCCATTCAGTATAAACGATAACAACCTGCAAATCGGTGAGGAGTTGCAGGTTGTCTAAATTTAATAATTGATTACTTGTTTGCGTTGCCATTTTTATGGATTGAAATCACCCAATCGAGCCAAATTCTTATCCATATTTTGTGCTTGCGAACTTTGCGGAAATTTATCCTTTAACTGACGATATATTTTTTGTGCTTCCGCAGGTTTGTTTGCCATTTCATAAGCCATGCCCGCCCTTTCTAAATAAATTGGGCTTAACAACATATTCTTTACGTCTTCAGATGCAGCTAGATACTGCTTAATTGCATCATCTGTTTTACCTTGCTCCATCAATGCATCGCCCAAAGCACCTTTTGCAACATTCGTCACCATGGTACCCTTACCGTCAAAATCATTCAAATAAGACTCCGCTTTTTTATAATCACCTAGTTTCAAATAACAGATACCTGCATAATATTTTGATAAGTTACCTGCCGGTGTGCTACCGTATTTTTTCGCAATTTTCACAAACCCCATATTATTACCTTCACCCTCTAATGCCCACTTGATTGAGTCCATCCCAAAATAGGTTTGTGCCCGAAATATAGCATCATTCGCTTTTTTAATGTCTGGTCCTTTCCAAAGATTATTATAAGCCCAAAATCCTACAACAACGGCTACGATACCGAGTGCAGCATAAAGCACCATTTTACGATTATGCTCGTACCAACTTTCAATAGTTTTAATTCTATCTTGTGCGCTAGGAATATCTAGTTCTACTTCAGTAGAAGCAACAGTCTCTCGAACACGAGGGGCTGTATATTTTTCCATTTTTGACATATCTAAATTTTATTAATTTTAATGAGGGTATCTTAAAACGTGCGCAAAAGTAGTGAAAAAAGTCAATATTTTCCCTTATACCTAAAATATAATTCTACTGACTAAAACTAGTAAATAGTAAGTTTTTGGTTACTTCTCCCAGTTTGACTTTGACATTGAATCATATAATTTCCTTGTGGCAATTCAAATAAAGGTATAGTTTCATTTTGATTGGTTTGTGTTAAAAGAAACTCAAAATAAGCCACTTGCTGACCTTGCAAATTGATAATGCTCACTTTTGTTTTACCTCTATGATTATCTCCGAAATGAATATTTACTGACTGTTGAGCAGGATTTGGGCTGATACTTAAAACATTGTTATTCAAGTTGGAAAATGTAATAGGATTTGGTCCTTCTCCCCAAAAAGTAACGCCAGTAACTGTTGGATTTTGACCAACAAGATTCGTATTTACTTGCAATACGGGTATTTTTTTAGTTTGACCTAACCATTTATACTCAGTTGTATTGGTAGGTATTCCAATTGGAAATATACTTGTAATCAATGAGTCAACCCGATTGATGTTTGATTTAATGCGTAACACGTCAAATGTACCAGCAGGTGTGGTTACGCTGCCCCATGCATCTACTGCATTTTTGCGAGTTTGTTGTCTTTTTAATGTACCGAGTGCTGTCCCTGTTGGAGGAATCGTGATCGAAAAACCAGAATTAGAGCTGTCGGTATCTCCAAAAGTAATTGGGAATTTATAAATCACATCTGGATTGTTATAAATGGCTGGTAAAGGAAATGAAACAGATTGGGTAGGGATTGTAATATTGGCACCAAAACCTCGTATTTCCAATCTTGTATTGTTAGAGGCGTAATTGTAATATTCATAGGCATCTGAAATTGGCAAGCCTGCAATGGCTAAATTGCCTAATAAGGGTGTGGCATAATCACTTCCTAAAAATGTAAGCTGAAATACAAAAGGTGTTGATGATACAGGTATAAACTTTTGATAAGCAGTGGACAAGGTTCCTAAATCAGGATGGCTCCAAGCCAAATTAGCTCCAGTAAGCGATAAATCTACTGAATTGGTTGCAATCACAACATTCGTAAAAAGCACACTATCTTTTCCGCAACCGGCAGCAGGACATGGTAAATCGGCTCTTGTTAAGGTTATCGGCGACTGACAAAAAGCGTAGAAACTGAAAAACATTGAGCAGGTAATCGTAATAATATTCTTCATATCAAATAAATTGTTTCCGTAAAAGTAATATAATTTTTGAAAGTACATGAATTAAGAAGATCGACACAGAATTCATATCATATTAAAGTTTGAAGGCAATTTCAAAATAATAGCTTACAGCATTAATAATTTAGAAAATCAAACTCACTTTCTAGGTTTGAATTATTCAAGCATTCATTTTTTCTATTACTTTTGCAACATGAATTTTTATTTGCCCCAATTGCCTGAAAGAACGAGTATACCGCGCACCAATGGCTTAACCATGGTTATGGATAAGGGTTTGAGTTTGCAAGAAACCAAACATTTTATTGAAGGCACACATCCATATGTCGATCTAGTCAAGTTAGGCTTTGGAACTTCTATGGTAACTCCAAATTTGAAAGAGAAGCTTGCTTTATACGCGGAAGCAGGAATGCCTGTTTACTTAGGTGGCACTTTGTTTGAAGCATTTCTCATTCGAAATTGCTTCGATGATTATTTGGCTATGGTAAAAGATTTTGGGCTCAATCATGTTGAGGTATCGGATGGTTCAATAACAATTCCACATGCCGAAAAATGTGGCTACATTGAAAAATTAGCCAAACATGTAACGGTATTAAGTGAGGTGGGAAGTAAAGATGCAGCACATATTATTCCACCTTATAAATGGATAGAACTCATGCGCGCTGAAATTGAAGCGGGCAGCACTTATGTGATCGCTGAAGCACGTGAAGCCGGTAATGTAGGTATTTATAGAAGCAGCGGCGAAGTACGAGAAGGTTTAGTTCAAGAAATTTTAACACAAATACCTGTTGAAAAAATTATATGGGAAGCTCCTCAAAAAGCACAACAGGTTTACTTTTTAGAATTGTGTGGTTGCAACGTAAACCTTGGCAATATTGCACCCAATGAAGTTATCCCATTAGAAGCAACTAGAATTGGATTGCGAGGTGACACATTTATGTTTTATCTCGATAAATGAAACACTACGGCTTAATAGGACATTCGTTATCGCATTCGTTTTCGAAAAAATATTTTCAGGAAAAATTTCTACTTGAGAATATAGACGCTGATTATCAAAATTTCGAAATCAAAGATTGTGATACGGTGAGAAAAATCATCAAAGAAAATGATCTCAATGGCTTGCATGTTACAATTCCTTTCAAAGAAAGAATCATTCGATATTTAGACGAAGTTTCAACAGAAGCCTTAAAAATTGGAGCTGTAAACGCTATTCAAATAAAAGACAATAAGCTATTTGGATTTAATACCGACTGCATTGGTTTTGAGAAATCATTGCTTGAAAATGTAAGTCTAAAAAATAAGCAAGCGCTCATTTTCGGAAGTGGTGGAGCAAGTAAGGCCGTTGCCTATGTGTTAGCAAGAAATAATGTCAATTATAAATTTGTTAGTCGCAATGAGATTAAAGATGGTTTTACCTATGCCGATTTAGATGAAAATATTTTCAACAAGTATCTTTTATTAATTAATACTACCCCCATCGGCATGTTTCCGAATATAGAGCAAGAATTACCGATTCCCTATAAATTTGTAAAGAATGAACATTTTGCATTTGACCTTATTTATAATCCTGAGAAAACTAGATTTTTAACTCACTGCGAAGCCGAAGGCGCATCTATAAAAAACGGCATGGATATGCTCATTTATCAAGCAGAGGCATCGTATAAAATTTTTACTTACTAAAGTAATTATTTACTTTTAACCCTTTACAATAAAATATGATTAATAAAATATCCTTGTGGGGATTTATCTGGATGAGTCTTTTTGGGATGAGTTGCCAACATAAAATAAATAATCGTCCGTTAAATGAGGTGATGCATACATTCTCAAATTATGATAGTGTGCCTTGTAAACATTTGAATTGGCAAGCCAAAGTAAATTTCGAAACCAAGCAAATAACTGGTATCGCTACCTGGACTTTTGAGAATAAAAATAATAGCCCTTACATCTATTTTGACACCTATGATTTAAGTATTCAGCATGTCACTATTAATCAACAAAATATTGATTACTCATTAGGCAAACCGAATAAAGAATTTGGCACCTGCCTTGGTATTCCGATAGGTTCGAATGATTCAATCGTTTCCATTGAATACACAACAGGTGCAAATGCAACAGCCTTGCAATGGTTAGCACCTTTGCAAACTGCAGGTAAGAAATTACCTTACCTATTTACTCAATGCGAAACAATACATGCTCGTTCACTTTTACCTTGCCAAGATTTACCTGCATTGCGTGTAACCTACCAAGCAGACATAGAAGTTCCAAAAGGTATGATGGCAGTTATGAGCGCAAAAAATCCTCAAGCGAAAAACGAATCAGGCAAGTATCATTTCGATATGGAAATTCCGATTCCAACTTATTTAATTGCATTAGCGGTTGGTGACATCTCATACAAAGCCATTGATGCCCGAAGTGGTGTTTACACCGAACCAAGTATGCTCGATAAAGCTGCTGCTGAACTTAGCGATATTCCTATGATGATGGCTGCTGCCGAAAAACTTGGGGGACCTTATAAGTGGGGCAATTATGATGTGCTTATCGCACCGCCTTCTTTTCCAATTGGTGGAATGGAAAATCCGCGTTTGACTTTTGCCACACCTACAATTATTGCTGGTGATAAAAGTTTAGTTTCACTTATCGCACATGAAATGGCTCATAGTTGGAGTGGCAATTTGGTTACAAACGCGACCTGGAATGATGTTTGGCTCAACGAAGGATTTACAACCTATTTTGAACGTCGTATTATGGAAGCCATTAGTGGTAAGGATTATAATGATATGCTATGGGAACTTGGATATCAGGATATGGAAAGTGATTTTAAAGATTTAGGAATGGATAGCCCCGATACAAAATTGTATGTTGACTTAAAAGGCAGACATCCCGAAAATGGATTTACGAATATACCTTACGAGAAAGGAGCCGTGTTTATTAAGATGCTCGAAGAGAATATGGGTCGTAAGAAGTTTGATGCTTACCTCAACAACTATTTTCAAACCAATGCATTTGTTCCTATGACAACTAAAAAATGCTTGGCTTTCATGCAACAATATTTATTTGAAAATGATATCAAAATTAAAGAGAAGCTCCATATTCAAGATTGGGTATTTAGTCCTGGATTACCCAATAATTGCCCCCATAAAAATCCAATTCGATTTGAAAAAGTAGATACTGCTCGAAAATTATTCGAACAAAGTGGCGATGTTAAAAATTTAGTAACTACAAATTGGACGACGCATGAATGGCTACAACTTTTACGCAAACTTCCACATCCATTGGATCATACAAAAATGAATGCATTAGACAATGCTTTCCAATTGACAGGAATTTCCAACTGTGAAATTGCTGATGAATGGTATAAACTGTCAATTTCATCGAATTATGAAAAAGCTTATCCTGCTATGCAAGACTTCCTAGGCAAAGTGGGCCGTAAAAAATTTCTGGAGCCTCTCTATCGAGAAATGATGAATACCGAAGCAAATCAGAAAATGGCTAAAGATATTTTCAAGCAATCGAAGGACAATTACCATCCACAAACGGCAAAAAAAATAGAAGGCATTATTTCAAAAAAATAGTGATTATATGAAAATAAGAATTAAAGGCAACAGCATCCGATACAGATTATCAAAAAGTGAAGTAAAACAATTGTGCGAAAAAAAAGTGCTTGAAGAAACAACGCAATTTCTTCATAATACTTTCAAATATGCAATTGTGCCCATGAATACCGATGAATTATTTGCTGATTTTAAAGACAATACAATTACCTTATATTTCCCTGAAAAAGAAACTGAAACCTGGTACACCTCCGACTTAATCACTTACAAAAATGAGGTATCACTGCAGCATGGAGAAAAACTTAGCTTGTTACTTGAAAAAGATTTTGTGTGCCTCGACCATACTGACGAAGACCAAAGTGATAATTACCCGAACCCAAGTAAGGTTTGTTAACACATAAACCCAGATTCAGTTCTGAGATAAATCCAGGCAGAAATGATTTAGAAAGTGCAAACTGCGATGTTCTTCTGATGAAATATAGATGAAAATATACTATTCAGTCTCAGTAAAAACCTCATCACTAAATTTCGAATTCACTTGGTAATCGCTAAAGTTCAGCGTAATCGAGCCTGACTCTTTTTTATCCTCATCTGATTTTGCCTTTGATTTTTTATTTAAATCAACTGACATCATCTTTGGCATTTTTATTTTCTTCATTTCAAAGTTCAACACAATTTGATCTGGCAAAGCGTACTTTCTTTTGATCCCATAAATATTCCTAGTCTCAATGGTACCATTGCCTTTGGTTGTTATTTGCGATTTTAGGACTAAAACTTCACTCTTATCAATCCAAAACTTACCTAAAATAAGTTCCCCATCACTTTTCAAAGGTATAATATTTACAATGGCGCATTGCTTCCCATCCATCGCCTCGTAACCCGAGATAACGCTTGTATAGCTTGTGGTATCGAGCAATAACGCCGCAATATTTTGAATAGGATTTTGCTTTGGCAAGAAAAAAATACCCTTCGCCTTTATGCGAAATTTGTTTGGTTTTTTAAAAAATACCTTGCCACGCATTTGGTTCATTTTCACACCAGGTACATCAAATTTCATATTCACTTGTGCCGTATAATCAGCTACCGAAGAAAATTTCTTATTGACTTGACTAATTAATCCCTGCGCTTCATTTCCTGCAAACGAAGCGAATTGAGATAAACAAATAGCGATTCCTAAAATTATTTTTTTCATTACGTTGTTATATCTTTTCGATTAAAAATGAATACTGAAACACCGATAAATAAAATGATATGTGCAAATAATACAACACAAGAGAATATAATATTTCCGGTAGGTATCGGATCTTCAAATAAGCTTCGCCACGAAATCATATGAGTGGTGAACAAGAATGGCTTAATTAAATCAAAGCTTGGTATATCAAACATACCAATAATAGTAAAAACAATAATGATAGCCATTACACTTACGATGGGTGTGATAGAATTATCCATCATGCAAGAAAGCATGGTAGCTAAACTAGCCACAACACTTAATGCTAAAAATGCAATACCAAAGGCACAGGCCCAACGCCACACTATATCATCAGCTCTGATAATTGCCATACCTTCAGAATTCATGGCCATTAAATCGCCGTTACCAAACATCATGTGAGATACAAGTAATGCAAAGACGCCTAATACAATCAGTAAAAGAACCGTATAAAAAATACCTGCAAGCCATTTCGCGATGACTATTTTGGTGCGACTCGCTGGCCGAGTTAATAAAAATCGTATAGTACCACTTGATGTTTCTCCACTCACCAAATCTCCAGTCACAAGAGCCACAAGTAAAGGCATTTGTACAATTAAAGTTTGTAGTACAATGAAGCAAATCAAATTCCCATTTACTAACTTACCTTGCATATCAAATAAGCCTTCAAGTTGTTGAGTCACGAATGCTAGAATTTCTTTGCCATCATGTAAAAAAGCAAATTGAAGCATTAAACATATAAATGAAATAACCGCAAAGCCAATAAAACTGCGCGGTCGTCGAATTGTCTTTATGATTTCATTCTTTAATATGGCTATAAATTCCTGCATCTATCTTATTTAATTATTCTTTTGTGATTCTTAAAAAATATTCTTCTAATTGATTCCGATAATCAATTCGGAGTAATGGAATATTTTGTTTAATTATTTCTTGACTTAATAAAGGAATATCCTTCTTCGCTAACTGCAGATGCATTTCTGAATTACTTTCCGATACAACCGCTGCATGCCAAGTTGAATTTTGCATATAGTTACGCAATGCATTCATATCGCTTGTTTCAACTACCACATGCAAATTTTCTTGAGAAAGTAAATCTGCTACCTTACCCTCCACCACGGCTTTACCTTTATTAATGACTACCATACTTGTGCAAATCTCCTGAACCTCGCTAAGTATATGAGATGAAAACACAATGGTCTTACCTTGCTCCTTATTGAGCATAAGCATCAATTGACGTAAATCAATAATGCCTTGTGGATCAAGCCCAGTATTAGGCTCATCCAAAATAATTAGTTCAGGATTATGAATCAAAGTTTGTGCTAGTCCAAGACGTTGCTTCATGCCGTGAGAAAAAGTTTTTACTTTATCTTTCTCTCTTCCCAGCAAGCCTACTAATTCAAACAAATCCGAATATTGTTTCTTAGAGTAGCTTAACAGACTTGCTCTTGCTACCAATTCCAAATTTTCTTTGGCATTCAAATAGCCATAAAAGTCAGGCTTTTCAATCATACAACCTACTTTTTTCATTATCTCACTTCGATTATTTGCTAATGACATACC
>JBIIJE010000143.1:0-6178 GCA_044234005.1 Chitinophagaceae bacterium
GCGCTATCCCAAATTGGGTGATCCTGAAATTGCTATCACTTATATTTTAAAAAACGAAGAAGTCCTCTTGTCAAAATATTATGAATATTTTCCATTGTTGCAGTCGGAAGTGAAGACGTAAACTATTACGATTTGTTGCGCGATAGAGCGAATTCATAATCAGAAACGTTCTACTTCCTTGCCTTTCAAATCCTCTACTAAAAATTTCATAATTTCAGCAGTGCTTTTTGGCAGTTTATTAATGTGTTTTCTCTTCCAACTATCGACTTCCTTTTTATGCTGCAAAAACAGGTATAAAGCATTTAAAAGCTGGCTGTTGAATGAGAAAATCAATTTAAATAAAGCATTCGCGACTGTTCTTATAAAGTACCAAAGCAACTCCAAGCCGTTAATATGCAAATAGTGCATTAATATTCGATTCCGCCAAGCAATTCGCTGTACTTTAGTAACTGACTGCTTCCTAATTGTAGCACTATTCTCATGAAAACAAACTGCTCTATCATCAAAGTATAATTTGTATCCGCTTCGCCAAGCCCTAATACCTAACTCAGCATCTTCACTGTAATAGGGATTAAATAGTTCGCAAAATCCATTCATCTCCAATAATTTGGTTCTATCAATGAGCGCATTGGCACCTGTTAAAAATAACGTATATGAAAAATATTCGTTTACGGTCTGAAAATTACAGGTGGCATTAATTTTTGAAAATGAATGGGCTGGGTACTTAGCTGTATCTTGAACACTGCTATGATCGGGAGAAACAATTTTCCCCATAACACCAAATGTATCTTCTCTATCAAACCAATGCATCAAAGGCATAAAATAATTAGGAGTCAAAGTCACATCAGTGTTTAAAATAAAAACCAAATCACAAGACGACTTAACAACTCCTCTGTTTACGTTTCCTGCAAAACCTGTATTCTGAGGACTGGTAACGATAACTATATTTGGATAATTTTGTTGTAGAAAATTTATGGAATCATCATTTGAGGCATCATCACTCACAATTACTTCATATTTCAAAATACCTGAACCTATCAAACTTTTATAAAGACTCGGCAGATTTAATTCCAACAAATGTCTGCCATTAAAATTAGGTATTACGACCGAAATACTTTTCATGAATTGAGCCAAAATTAGCCATTATGTAATAAAATATCTCACCTTAATTTATATTAAAAGAAAGGGGTTCAAACGGAATTGGATACATGTGCTAAAAATAGGTATCCAATCTCTAATGACTGAGCTCGAAAGTAAGTTTCAGCAACAATCATTTAACCGCCAAAGCATTTTATTTTCCCATAAAATAATGTTACCTTCGCAACCTCGAAAAATGCCTTGGCAAATTTCAATCTTAAACATTTAAAAAAAATATAAAAATGGCAGATTTACGCTACCAACGAAACTTCGGAATTGCGGCTCACATTGATGCTGGCAAGACCACAACTACAGAACGTATTCTATACTACACAGGTGTTAATCACAAAATTGGTGAGGTACATGATGGTGGTGCTACCATGGACTGGATGGCACAAGAGCAAGAGCGTGGTATTACAATTACTTCAGCGGCTACAACTTGTTTTTGGAATTTTCCAACTGTACAAGGCGCAAAAACCCCCGATACTAAATTATTCAAATTTAATATTATTGATACCCCAGGTCACGTTGATTTTACAGTAGAAGTTGAACGTTCATTGCGTGTTTTAGATGGTTTATTGGCTTTATTCTGCGCAGTTTCTGGTGTTGAACCTCAATCTGAAACAGTTTGGCGTCAAGCAAATCGTTACCGTGTACCTCGTATCGGTTTTGTAAATAAAATGGACAGAAGTGGTGCTGATTTCTTAAACGTGGTAAAACAAGTGAAAGAAATGTTAGGTGCGAAGGCTGTTCCATTACAATTACCTATTGGAGCTGAAGACAACTTCAAAGGTGTAGTAGATTTAATTACGATGAAGGCGATTGTTTGGGAAGATGCTACTTTAGGTATGACATTCAAAGAAGTTCCAATTCCTGATGATATGGCTGAAGAAGTTGCAGAATGGCGTCAACATCTTATTGAAGCAGTTGCTGATTATGATGAAAAACTATTAGAAAAATTCTTCGATGATCCAAACACCATCACAGAAGATGAAGTTCATGCTGCGATTCGTGCTGCGGTAATTGACATTTCAATTATCCCAATGATGTGTGGTTCTTCATTTAAAAATAAAGGTGTACAAACAGCTTTAGACGCTATCTGCCGCTATTTACCAGGTCCATTAGATATTGAAGCTGTAGATGGTACAAATCCTGATACTGGCGAATCTGTAAAGCGTGAAGCAGATCCAAAATCTCCATTCTCAGCTTTAGCTTTTAAAATTATGACGGATCCTTTCGTAGGTCGTTTAGCATTTTTCCGTGCATATTCTGGTCGTTTAGATTCTGGTTCTTATGTACTCAACACGCGAACTGGTAAAAATGAGCGTATCAGTCGTATCATGCAAATGCACGCTAATAAGCAAAACCCTGTTGATTTTATCGAAGCAGGTGATATTGGTGCAGCAGTTGGTTTTAAAGATATCAAAACAGGTGATACACTATGCGATGAAAAGCATCCAGTTGTATTAGAGTCTATGACTTTCCCTGAACCCGTTATCTCAATTGCAGTTGAGCCTAAAACACAAGCTGACGTTGACAAAATGGGTATGGCTATCGCAAAATTAGTGGAAGAAGATCCGACATTACGTGTTAAAACTGACGAAGAGACTGGTCAAACAATTTTAAGTGGTATGGGTGAACTTCACCTTGAAATCATTGTAGATCGTATGCGTCGTGAGTTTAAAGTAGAAGTAAATCAAGGTGCGCCAATGGTTGCTTATAAAGAAGCTTTCCAAGCAAATGTTACACACCGTGAAACTTTAAAAAAGCAATCCGGTGGTCGTGGTAAGTTTGCCGATATACAATTCGAAATGGGACCAGCTGATGAAGAATGGTTAAAAGAAAATGATGGAAAATCATTCCAATTTGTAAATGATTTGTTTGGAGGATCAATTCCAAAAGAATTTTTACCTGCAATTCAAAAAGGCTTCGAGAATGCGATGAGCAATGGCGTGTTAGCTTCTTATCCTGTTGTGAACATGAAAATACGTGTATTTGATGGTAGCTACCATGATGTGGATTCTGATGCGATGAGTTTTGAATTATGTGCTCGTCAAGCTTTCCGTGAAGCAGGTCGTAAAGCGAAACCAGTTTTACTTGAACCTATTATGAAAGTAGAAGTTACAACGCCAGATCAATACATGGGTGATGTAACAGGCGATTTAAATCGTCGTCGTGGAATATTAGAAGGTATGGATAGCCGTGCTGGCGCTCAAATTATCAAAGCGAAAGTTCCATTATCTGAAATGTTCGGTTATGTAACTCAATTGCGTTCTTTATCAAGTGGTCGTGCAAGTAATGTAATGGAATTTAGTCATTATGCGCCAGCGCCAAATAATATTGCTGAAGAAGTAATAGCAAAAGTTAAAGGTAAAAAAGAAGCAGAAGCTTAATCATATTTTAAACAAACATCAAAAAAACACTCGAATCATTTCGAGTGTTTTTTGTTTTATACTCATGAAAAGATTGCGTTTGGCTTAATGCGTTGAACAGTGACTGAGAAAAACGAAATTGCTTTGAACTATTTTTGATAATTAACCACAAAGGTACCCAATTATTTTCCACTTTAGCCTAAATCTCGCCAATCATGACGAGACTACTTTTATCCAAAATTAAATTGATACTCATTTTATTTTAAAATTGATAGACACCTGAACGATAGATAACAAAGGAATTATTGAATATTTTCTAAATGACCTTGATAAAACACAACAACGAGAATCATACATTTGCAACATGAAAGCTAAAAAGTTATTTCGCTTTGCAGAAATCAAAAAATTCGAACATGTATTTGAAATGCCAAATCATGACGACTTACAATGGCAGTCAATAAAATCAAAAGAAAATATTGTGCTAGAACTTGCTTGCGGTAAGGGTGAATATAGTGTAAATATGGCAAAAGCCTTTCCGAATAAACATTTTATTGGAATCGACATTAAGGGAAATCGAATGTTTGTGGGGGCTAAAAAGGCAATGACAGAAAACATTGAAAATGTAAGTTTTTTAAGAACGCGTATTGAGCAATTATCCTTATACTTTCAACCGAAGTCTATCCAAGAAATATGGATAACCTTTCCTGATCCATTTTTAAAAGATGGGAAAGCTAAAAATAGATTGACCCATCACAAGTTTCTCGCTATGTATCAGCCATTGTTGAAAAAGGATGGCAGTATTCATCTCAAAACAGACTCTTTGCCCTTATTTGAGTTTACTCACGAAATGATAAAATATCACAATTGTAATATCATTCAATCTATTAGTGATATATACAAGCAAGGCGAACCTGATTTCCCATTAAATATCCAAACATTTTATGAAGGAATGCATTTAGCAGAAGGCAGAACTATATACTATGTGAATTTTGAGTTGCCTGAAAATCCTATCGAAATACCACCGAAAAAAAAGAAATATGAAGAAGAAGCCTCTGTTTGATGATGACGAGCTTTCCTATACAAACTCGGATGGCTATGTTGTATTTAAAGAAGAGTTTTTGTTGAAACGAGGATATTGCTGCGGTAATGGCTGTTTACATTGTCCATTTGAGTATAAAAATGTACTAGATGAAAAAAGAAAACAATTTTTAATATCACGAAGGGAACAAAGAAAGACATCAGAAAATGAATAAGCAGAAAGATAATTTTATTATTATCCCATCACAAAAAAAAACGTCTCGTGATGATGATTGGATGCAAAAAATTTATGATTTAGTAAGAAAAATTCCCAAAGGGAAGGTAATTTCATACGGTGCGATTGCCGATTCCATTGGTTCGAGGTTGACAGCGCGGATGGTTGGCTGGGCGATGAATGCAGCGCACCAAATAAAACCTAAAGTACCTGCACATCGAGTCGTCAATAGAAACGGGTTACTCACAGGACGACACCATTTTGCAACTCCTAACCTCATGCAAGAATTATTAGAATCAGAGGGCATTGAAATTAAAAATCATCAAATTGTAAACTTCACGCAGCATTTATGGCAAGTCAACAACAGGGAGTAAAAATAAAAAGGCAGCACTTTGATAACGAAGAACTTATCTCAGAGTTTTTTGAAGACATAAGTCTGATTGGAATCATTTCGCCCATGATATACTATAAATTTATAGCCCGGTTAAATGATGCCATGCAAATGAACTTCTCACGGGATCATGAAAATGAAATACAAGGCCCTGGCACTTGCTTCCATGTATATAGCTTTCTAGAACCCGTGAAACTTTTGGAACACTATATTATTACCAATCGTCAAGATGGTAAATATTTATTGCCCGAAGCCAAAAATATAGACTATATCTGGATGCTTAAAGGTGGTCATTCGCGCTTAGCATTTACCGATTTTTTATTAAGCAATCTAAATGTTGTACCGTTTATAGATTACCATTTCAAAGTGGATACCGATAAATTACCATCCAAACAGAATTTAATTCTTTAAAACAGAAAAGCATATTTATTGAAAAATTCATTACTTTTAAGCCATATATAATTTAACATGCGTTACTTATTGATTTTATTTGTGCTGATATCTAGCTTTACATTTGTTTCTTGCAAGAAAGATGCGAAACCAAAAGCTTGCTTTACATTTTCAAAAAACAGAATAAATCCAAACGATACAGTATACATACTGAATTGCTCTGAAAATTATAAAAGGTTTTATTGGATTAGTGCTGGATTATTACTTATTGACAGCACTAACAGACATATTAAACTGGCTCCTTCTTCGCCAGGCTCTGTGGTTGTTGCCTTGCGCGTAGGCGATGAAAATTTGACATTCGCTAATTCTGCGGATATAGGCTCTATTCAAATTGATTCTTTCAAAGTACAATAAAACTTTTGGGTTGATTGTTAAAAAACCATAGCATACTTTGTCTAGCAATCAATTTTCTTCCATAAAATCCCCCTTACTATTATCCTTTGTACTTTTAGTAGGTATGGTATTAGGCTATAAAATGTCAAGTTCCATAAAGAATACTTTTCAATCGCGAGAAAATGAAGCTGTATTAGATGAAGTCGTCAAATTAATAGAATTGAAATATGCTGACACTTTAAA
>JBIIJE010000039.1:0-20857 GCA_044234005.1 Chitinophagaceae bacterium
ATTAGTTCCATCGGGTGCAGAGGCAATGGAATAGCTGCGCCAGCGTTTGTTCTTTTTTTCGTGAATGGGCAAGTCGAGTGTGACGAATTGACCTGGTTTGAAATCAAAGGATGATACCGAATCAAGTTGAATAAAAAAGCGTTTTGTACCTGGATTTGCATCAAGTATTTCTACCACTTTAACTGTTTGCCATTCTTGTAACATAGGCTTAGTTTTTATTTGAACCTAAAGTTACTTGTTTGCTATGACAAGCCATTGAAAAAAAATAAATTATTGATAATATGGTGAAATAAAAAAATAAACCAATACACCTGTTATAGCCACATAAAGCCAAATAGGGAATGTATATCGAACAAGTTTCTTGTGCTTATCAAATTCGCTAGTTAAGGCCCGATAGGCGCTGTAAAGTACAAAAGGCATAATTATGCCTGCTAAAGTAACATGTGTGCTGATGATAAAGTAATATATGTAACGCATAGTACCAGCCTGCAATTTTTCAGATTCTTGGAGTAATCCATCATGGTTCAGGTCGCCAAATTTGGTTTCGCCAGTAAATAAGTGATGAGCGATATAAAATACTAAAAACAAAACCGACAATGCCATGGTGAATAGCATGGTATTTTTATGGGCTTGATATTTTTTTTGTTTAATTTGAATTAAACCTACAATAAGGAGAACAGATACAATGCTATTTACAGCTGCACTGAGTTTTGCAAAAATATGAGGGTCGAAACCGAGTTCAACATCTAAGGTTATTTTGTCGAGAATGGTGACGGCGAGAAATACGATGGCAGAAAAAATCCAAATTAATATATGCGCTTTTTTGTCGTTTTTTTGAATTACAGCTTTTAACATAAGTCTCTAAATTATCTTTTTCTTTTTTCGTGAATTTTATTTTTTTCTATCATTAAGTAAGAAATATCTTCAGCGCACAAACGCACATTGTTGGAGTCTAATCCATTATAATAACCTCTGATATTTCTGTACTTGTCTATTAAAACAAATTTGTCAGGGTGTATAAAATCTTCATCATTACCATTTCCATCAGGTAAATCCAGTAACAGTTCCTTACGCGCATAATTGTAAATATCGGCTTTGTTACCTGTTAGAAAAAACCATTTGTCATGATTCGGATTTAGTTTGTTTGCATAGGTGCGAAGCCTCGAAACACTATCACGTTCTGGATCTACGGTGATAGAAAGAAAGCGGATAGATGTATCGTTTTTCTTGAAGGCTTTATTAAGCAATTGCATATTATGCGTAAGTGTTGGGCAAATAGTTTGGCAACTTGTAAAGAAAAAATTAGTGACTAATATTTTACCTTTAAAGGCATTATTTACATTTATGGTGTCTCCCAAATGATTGATAAGCTGTACATTTTTTACCACGTGATACTGTGTGTCTTTGACTATTTTACCATCAACCATTTTTTCAAGAACTGTGTCAATACCATATTGCTTAGGCAATTGCACATGTCCATCATGTCCGTTTAGCTTTAAGTAATAGTACGCACCCAATGGTACAAATAAGCTGAATAAACCACCGAATATAAAGCTGAAAAGCTTTGAATTTTTTTGCATACTGAACTCGCTATTTTCCCTGTATTTATCATTTCAGAACATGAGAAGTTCAAAATGTGTCGCAAAGATAAGGGCCAAGCAGAAGAAATTGATTTGGATTGTAATTTATATTCTTGATATGGCTTCATGTTTATTGAAGCCCCGAAAGGCTAGTCAATAATTAGGTATTACAAAAATGCACTTTCAATTGCGTGTTATACCACCTATCTTTGCAACTCTTTCTATGAAAATATTAATTTCTTATTTAAAGCGTTACAAATTTTATGTGATTCTTTCATTTGCATTAGCCGCTATCAATCAAAGTTTTTCCTTGCTAGACCCAGTTTATTTAGGTAAATTTTATAATTATATCAATAATAATAAGGTTGAAAAAATTTCAAACCAAGCATTTTTATGGGGCGCTTTAGGCTTCTTCTTCATATTAATTGGGGTTGCCATGGTGAGCAGGATTGCGAAAGCTTTTCAAGATTTTACAGTGAATACCGTGATTCAGCGATTTGGTGCTGATGTTTACACAGATGGTTTAAAGCATGCGTTGCAATTGCCCTATCAGAAATTTGAAGATCAGCGAAGTGGTGAAACATTGGCTGTGTTAGAAAAAGTAAGAACCGACTCTGAAAAATTAATTACAAGTTTTATCAATGTAATTTTTCAGGTACTGGTGAGCGTTGTTTTTGTTACGGTCTATAGTTTAATGCACTATCCACCTGTGGTATTTTTATATTTAATTGGCACCTTGATATTGAGTTTTTTAACCAGCAAATTAAGTAAGCGTTTAAAATTTATTCAGAAGAATATAGTCGGCGAAACTACTGCATTGGCTGGGGCAACCACTGAGAGTTTGCGCAATATTGAGTTGATACGAAGTTTGGGACTAACTAATCAAGAAATCTTAAGATTGAATAATACTACTCAAAAAATTCTTAAATTAGAATTGCGAAAAGTAAAGAGTATTCGGGCATTAAGTTTTGTGCAAGGTACTGTGGTTAATCTTACACGTCAATGTATTGTGTTAGCTTTGAGTTTTGCTGTATTTCATAATACCAATGGTTTTGAATTTGGTCAAATGCTAACCATGCAGTTTTTTAGTTTCTTCATATTTGGTCCTTTACAAGAATTGGGTAATATTATTATGTTATATCGCGAGGCTGAAACAAGCTTGGAAAATTTTGAAAAATTAATGCTTACCCCAGTTGAAGCGAAGCCATTGAATCCAATTGCATTAAAGCAAATTGATAGCTTACAATTTAGTAAAGTAGCCTTTCAGCATGCAAGCGCAAGAAATAATGCTTTGAATGGTATAGACTTTCATGTCAATAAAGGTGAAACAATTGCTTTTGTTGGTCCAAGTGGCAGTGGAAAGACAACTTTGGTAAAATTGTTAGTGGGTCTATACAAACCTTATTCTGGTGAAATACATTATAATAGCATTAACTCAAAGGAGATTGATTTTGAGGATTTTCGGAATCAAATTGGATTTGTAACACAAGACACACAATTGTTTAGTGGTACGATTCGTGAAAATTTGTTATTTGTAAAACCTGAAGCAACGGAAGCGGAATTAATTGAAGCGTTGCATAAAGCTAGTTGTCAAAATTTACTGGCGAGAGCGGATAAAGGATTGGATAGCGTGATAGGCGAAGGTGGCATGAAAGTTAGTGGTGGTGAAAAACAACGACTTTCTATTGCGAGAAGTTTATTGCGTAATCCGAAGCTCTTAGTATTTGATGAAGCAACAAGTTCACTTGACTCATTAACTGAAGAGGAGATTACCAATACGATTCGTCAAATTAGTGATGTAAGAGATCATATCACTATCATGATAGCACACCGACTAAGTACCATCATGCATGCAGACAGAATATATGTTTTGGAAAAAGGTGATGTGGTAGAGACAGGTACGCATGAACAATTGGTTTCAGAAAAAGGTTTGTACTATGCTATGTGGCGACAACAAATAGGTGAACGTAAGAAAGATTAATCATAAATGCTATGAAAGAACCCAATAAATGGCTTAGTTTATTACAACTTAAGTGCCCTAACTGTCGCAAAGGGAAAATGTTTGCAAACAATAGTATTTTCCCCTTAAAGGAGTTCATGCAAATGCCAAGTCATTGCCCTCTTTGTAAATTAAAGTTTGAAAGAGAATTAGGTTTTTGGTATGGTACGGGCTATATAAGTTATGGCTTATGTGTGGCTTTAATTTTTATAATGGCTGCACTTTTTGCATTGCTCGTTGGTTTTTCGTACCGAAACAATTCTGTATTTATTTTTTTAATATTCATGGTGCTCACCTTAATCGTATTGCAACCTTTAATCATGCGCTATGCAAGAGCGTTGTGGATTAGAATTTTTGTTCGTTATAAACAATTTGAAGATAGAGGAGAGGACGCTCAGTAATTTTTTTCTTCGATAGTTTCAAAAATTTTTCGATAGTTTAAGTATCGTTCAGCCTCTAGTTCGCCAGTTTCAACAGCGGTGCGTACAGCACATTGTGGCTCTTGTTGATGCAAGCAATTATTGTATTTGCATTTTTTTGCCATTTCTCTGATTTCAGGATAGTAGCCACCTAATTCATTGCGCTTTATATTTACAACTCCTAATTCTCGAATGCCTGGTGTATCAATAATGTGGCCACCATTTTGTAAATCGTGCATTTCGGCGAAGGTCGTGGTATGCATTCCTTTTCCGCTCCATTCCGAAACCTCTTGTGTGGCAATATCTTTATTGGGAATTAAATAATTTACCAAGGTTGATTTTCCAACGCCACTATGACCAGTGAATAATGTGGTTTTTTGAGTCAGTAATTTATCAAAAATTGCTAAGTTGGTTTTTGTTTCAACAGAAATGAGCAACACCTGATAGCCAGCCTTTTCATACATGACTTTAATATATTCAAAATATTGCAGATCTGCTTCGTTTAAGATATCGCTTTTATTAAATACAATGATGGCAGGTAAATGATACAATTCACAGCTCACTAAAAATCTGTCGATGAAGCCTGTGGAAGTGCGAGGTTCTTTAATAGTTGCAATCAGTATGCTTTGATTGAGGTTGGAAGCTACAATATGCTTTTGACGTTTGTTATGAGGGGATGTTCTTACTAAATAATTACGGCGAGGTGATATAGAAGTTATCATGGCAGTTTTCTCGTCATCATCTTCTATGGTAATATTTACTTCATCGCCAACAGCTATTGGGTTGGATGAAGTGATTTCTTTATCAATTTTAAACTTTCCTTTAATGCGACACGGGTAAAATATGCCATCTTCAGTTCGAGCAATATACCAACTGCCGGTCGATTTATATATAATGGCTTTCAGTGTAAATATTAATTAAGAAATTCAAAATTAATTCAATCATCTTGATATATAAGAATGAAATTTTTAGGATTAAACTTCTTCTCTTTTTACAATGAGATACCAATCATTATCCAAAGCAAGATAGCCATATTCAAAACAAAATATATAAATATTTCCTTTTTGTGTTTCGTAATGATGAGTGTGATACTTAAATTGGAAGCCTGATTGTAAAAGTTTTTCCTTATTGATTTTTATCTTATCTAAATCGCCTAAGTAATCACTTAGAATATTTTTATTCTTTTTAATAGCGTGTATAATGTTGCGTGCATAATTAGTTGTGGTAGCTCGTTGTTGATTATTGAAATTATTTCGGCAATAATCGTTACAAAACAATTTGTCGGTTCTCCCAATGAGATTTTTGTTACAAGCTTTACAAATGCGTGTTTCAGTAGGTAGCATAATCGTAAATAATAATCTAAAGTAAGAAATTTATGTTTATATAACCGTAAAATAAATAGAATTTGATTTGTTAGAACGCCAAATATGCTTTCTGCCCAACGTATTTTGCTTTTGCCGAAAAGTATGTTTCAATTGAATCGTTTTAACTACTTATGTTTTGGTTTGCTCCTTTAATAGTACTGAAATATGTGAAACCAATTTTCGCGAACTCAATTTATGTGAACATATTTTCAATCAGGATATACTCCTGATGATTTCTATCAGGATAAGATTTGCAATCACAAATTTTGTATTCAATCAATAGATTGGTATAATTTGCAAATCACATGGGTGTAAAAATTAAGGTATAAAAAAAGGTTGCTTGAATTAGCAACCTTTTTTTATGTCAATGGAAGAATTTATTTCTTTTTAAAAATATAACGAGTAATAAATATTCCTTTTCCATCTTTATCACCCGAATCGCTTTCCACAGCACTTGTTACAAACGCAAGCTCCCAACCTTGGGTCACTAAGTCGTTTATTTTTGAAGTAATTACCGCGTCGTTAGAAGCGATATTTTGAAAATTGATACCCATTAAACTATAAAAATTTAGAATTTTTGTTTCATTCATATTGTCAATTTTAATATCATCTCTATCAACCTTGCGTTGCTTGCCATCATCATCGCCATCAGATCGATTCGTAGTTAAGGGTTTATGATCAATTGCTTGTGTATTCTCTACAATTCGCGAGCGTCCCATACCGCCAGGCACAATCGATTCGACGGTTGTAATAATTTTATAAGTTTGAGCTTGCGCAGCATATCCGCCAATAAGTAAAGCGATAGCCAGTGTTATTTTTTTCATATATATTTTAAATTAGAAGGCGAAAATAAGAATTATTGTGTTAGTGAAACTTGTGTATTTAATCTAAATCCATTTCCGTGAATATTAATGATTTCCATACTAGGGTCTTCTTTTAGTATTTTACGCAGTTTGGCAATATATACATCCATACTTCTTCCATTAAAATAAGTATCGCTACCCCATATTTTTTTCAAAGCTTGATCGCGAGCTAATAAATCATTTTCATGTTCGAGCAGCATTTTCAATAAATCATTTTCTTTGGGTGAAAGCACGAACATTTTATCATCTATTTTTAATTCACGCAGTTTGCTATTGAAATTAAATCTACCAAATGTGAATTCAAAGTTCTCATTATTTTTTTCTTGTAAATCAGAATTTCGCTTAATGATAGCTTTTATTTTATGCAATAAGATTTCGCTATCAAATGGTTTTAGAATATAGTCGTCAGCACCTAAACGATAACCATTTAAAATATCTTCTTTCATGTTTTTAGCCGTTAAGAAGAATAAGGGTATATCAATATCAATATTTCGTATTTCTTCAGCCAAAGCAAAACCGTCAAGATTCGGCATCATCACATCTAAAATACATAAGTCATACTTTTCACGTCGGAAGGCAGCTAAACCTAAGATGCCATCACGCGCAAGTTCTACTACATAGTCATTTAACTCGAGGTAGTTTTTAAGCACCTTACCGAAATTCGTATCATCTTCTACCAAAAGTATTTTTGATTTTTGAGTATTTTCATGAGTTGATTCATGTTGCGTTGTGCGATTAGCTTCTGACATAGATTTTGTTTTTATTATGACTTCAAAAGTAAGGTTATACCGATAGGAGTAAGAGATAGTCCACGTAATTTTTTGTTAAAAAAACTGAGGATTGTTCCACAGAGGATGATAAGGTACGTGTGCTAATTATTTTATTTTGAACCCAAATGTTGCAGTTGAAAATGCATACTGCAAAATCGATTTCCGTTAACTTTTTCTAATTGCTCTCAGGTAGCAATGAAAATTTGTTACGGGATTAAAAATCTAGTACCTCAGCAAATGACTTCGGCAAGATTTTCTAGATTGATGTTGAAAAATTTAATACTCCTGCGTCGAATTGATTTTTCTAAGAAAAGCCTTATCAAGATTTTTGAATCCTGATGCGAGGAAGTTCCGATTTTGTTTCCAAAGCTTGCTCTGGGGTTTGTACCCGAGTTTCATAACAGCGCACTTCATTTCTCGTGCAAAATCTCGGTTGAATAAAATCAAGTAGAACGGTTGTATTTCTAAAACACCTGATTGCCGATTTTAGAAATGCAAATTCTCTTAATTCAATTGAGGCTTGCTAACGCTATCAGCATGAGTATTTCTAATAGCAAAAGCCATTATTTAGCGTACATCTATAATTGATGAATGAGATTTTTCAGCTTTTTTAAAGTCAAAAAAACTTAGTTATACCTCAAAAGGGGGTATTTATGGCATAAGAGTCGGTAACTATACCTTGAAGGTTTTCTATATACTTTAGCCGCACTACATTTGAATTCTACTTGAATCTACTTCTTCGAACATAAATTATCCTAGTTTGGACGCTACATAAATTACCTTTTTAACGCGCATAACTTACCTGCTTCTTTTTATTCGCGTTAAGCTTTCCATCATCTTAGGATAATTTTTTCGGAGGAGAAGATTTGGGTTGTCATGAAAATTTCATCTTCAATCCGGACTAGTATAATAAGATAAATCTAAACAATACTTTCGTTACAAGCTTTGGCTTTAAAGTATGTTTGGCTTAGTGGCTTAGCCCTCGCCCTCGCCTTGCGAAGCAGGTTGCCAGCAGATTGATAATCAGGTTGCGAAGCTAGTGTTGAATGACAGATAAGATTCGTTTTAAGAACCAGTATATAATCTAGTTTCTGCAAGAAACTTCAGAGGATTTGCGCACTTGTGTGCAATTAAAGATCCGTTTTGCGGTATATCTAACTATGCATGATCAGAATTCTTTGAATTTGAATGTTGAATTAGTTATATTGTATTTCAAGAGCAGAATAAGATTAACTTTGAATCAAAATTAAATTTATGTTCTTAGCTATTCTTGGTATTATTATGATCGCAATAAGCTTCACTCGTTTGAGCGGTGCATTAGCTAATTTCCAAACGAAATTGTCACATCTTCGACTTATAGGATTTGCTTTTGTATGCATAGGTATTTTAACTTCTTGCGTAAAGCAAATCGATGCCGGTTATGTGGGCGTTCAAACACTTTTTGGTAAAGTACAAAATAAAGTGCTTTATAGTGGACTAACCCTTGTGAATCCTTTGGTTAAAATTATCGAAGTAGATGCTCGAACACAAAACTATACGATGAGCGGAGTGCAAGATGAAGGCGAAAAATCGGGTGATGATGCGATTCGCGTGCTTACAAAAGATGGATTAGAAGTGACGATAGATTTGTCGGTTTTGTATCGTGTACAAGAATCATCTACACCCTTGTTATTGGCTCGTGTGGGCCAAGATTTTAAAGATAAAATCATACGACCTGTTTCGCGAACAAAAATTCGTGACAACGCAGTTTTTTTTGATGCCATCGAATTATACTCTACTAAAAGAGATCAATTCCAGCAACGAATTTTCAACGGAATTAATACCGAATTTGCGAAACGAGGCCTGATACTAGAAAATTTATTGGTTCGCAACATCACGCTGCCCAATAATGTAAAGACTACAATTGAAAGTAAAATATCGGCTGAACAAGAGGCTCAGAAAATGCAATTTGTGCTACAAAAAGAAAAACAAGAAGCTGAACGAAAAAGAGTGGAAGCACAAGGTATTGCAGATTATCAGCGAATAATTGCAGAGGGCTTAAGCGATAAACAACTACGCTATGAGCAAATAAAAGCTTACAAAGAAATGGCTTTGTCTCAGAACACAAAAGTAATAGTCATGCCATCAAATGGTAATGTAATTTTGGATGCGAAATAATTTGAAAGCGCTATTCTGAACTATGTGTGAATGTTGAAAATGAAGTGAGTGGTGCAAACTATTCAGCTTACGTGCAAGTTTTGCAAACCATTTTATTGAATTTGAATAGAATTTGCCTTTTACTTAAATATAAAAAACAGGGTATTATACCGAGCGTAAAATGACTATGCTATTTGCAATTCGTATTCAGTCAAATAATTACATATTATTCAGAAAACCCTTGGTGGGAGTTAAATTGCCATTCAATTGCATCAAACATCTTTTTGTCAAAATAAATTCACCCCTTATCTACTCTTGATTATATTTGCAAATTCAATAAAATAAAATGAAGAAATTTTTCTTAATTACTCTATTTGCGATTTCCCAATTTATTGCAGCCAAAGCAGATGAAGGCATGTGGATTCCCATGCTGATTTCACAAAATTATGAGGAAATGCAGCGCATGGGTTTGCGCTTAACAGCTGAACAAATTTATAGTATTAATAATAGTTCATTAAAAGATGCTATAGTTCATTTTGGCGGTGGTTGCACGGCTGAAGTCATTTCAGATAAAGGTTTATTGTTAACCAATCATCATTGCGGTTACGATGCTATTGCCACACTCAGTACAGTGAGTAACAATTATCTTATGAATGGATTTATGGCACAAACGCGTGAGCAAGAATTGCCGTGTCCGAATTTATCAGTGAAATTTTTAGTGCGTATCGAAGATGTTACAAAAAAAGTACACAAATTTATTGGTAAGGCATATGGCGAAAAAGTAGAAAAGAGATTTACAGAAATTGCAAGTCAAATAAGTGAAAAAGCGAATGAAGACGGCACCTATGAGAGTGAAGTAAAATCTTTTTATGCGGGAAATCGTTACTATTTATTTGTTTACCAACGCTTCACAGATATTCGTTTGGTGAGCGCCCCTCCTGAAAGTTTGGGTAAATTTGGAGGAGATACCGATAATTGGATGTGGCCTCGCCATACCTGCGATTTCTCAATGTTTCGTGTTTACAGCAACAATGATAATAAGCCCGCACCATTTAACATAAATAATCGACCTTATCAGCCAAAACATCATTTACCTATTTCATTAAAAGGTGTACGAGATAATGATTATTCTATGATAATGGGCTATCCAGGCCGTACCACGCGCTATCTTACTTCATATGGTGTTGATTTAGCAATAAACGTAAGCAATCCTTCTGTTGTAAAAATTAGGGACAAACGATTGTCTGTTATGCGTGAAGAAATGGAGAAAGATGCTGCTGTTGATTTGGCTTATGCTTCGTCTTATGCGTCAATTGCCAATTATTGGAAGTATTTTATTGGCCAAACTGAGCAATTAAAAAATCTAAATATTTTACAACAAAAGCAAGAAGAAGAAGCTGATTTGGCCCGATGGTTAGAAGATAATAAACCTAAACTAGGTTCATTATTAGGCGATTATCAAAAAGCGTATGCTGCTTATCAGCCTTATGCAAAGCATCAAACATATTATCGCGAAGCATTTATGTCGCCTGCCCTAACGAAGCTCGGAGCGTCTTTCTACAACATTAAAAAATCATTGGAGGCTAAAGTGGAAAAAGATTCACTCGAAAAATTGTGTAAAAAAGCGTTAGGCGCAAGAAAGTCTATGTTCAATGGGATGGATGTTGATTTGGATAAAAAAATATTTTCAGCGCTAAATCTTATGTTTTATCAAGATGTTCCCAAAGCGCAACATCCAGATGTGTATGCAAAGATTGTATTTGAAAAGTTTGGTAATGCGAATTGGCAAAACACGTTTGACGATTATACGAACTATGTCTACAGTAATTCAGTATTATTAGATAGTGCAAAATATGCAAGTCTTTGTAACCCAGAGAATATCGAAGAGCTATTAAAAGATCCAGCAATAGAACATGCTTTAAGTGCGGTTACTAATTATAAGGATAATTATGAGCCTAAAATAAATGAGTTCAATTATGAAATGTTTGAATTGAATCGAACCTATCAAGGGGCTTTGCTTGAGAAGAACAAAGGTAAGCTGATGACTCCAGATGCAAATTCAACCATGCGTGTTTCATATGGCAGAATAAGTTCTTATGCACCTAAAGACGCTGTTTTTTATAACTATTTTACACTAGCAGATGGATTATTGCAAAAGTATAAAGCAGGCGATAAGGAGTTTGATTTACAACCGAAAATTGTTGACTTAATTCGTAAAAAGAATTACGGCGATTATGCAGATCAACGTCTAGGCGGTTTAGTAACTTGTTTTATTACAACCAACGATATAACTGGCGGTAATTCTGGCAGCCCTGTAATTAATGGTGACGGCGAACTCATTGGTTGTGCTTTCGATGGTAATTGGGAAGCTATGAGTGGAGATATTGCTTTTGATAAACGATTCAAACGTACTATTTGTGCTGATATTCGCTACATTATGTGGGTAGTTGATAAAGTCTTAGATGGCAGAAGACTGATGGATGAGATGACTGTAAGGAACTAATAAGGTTCTATAGACAACCAAAAATTCTTTCCTAGAATCATTTACGCACTTAGATTGTACATGGAATCGAAATGCAAATAAGGATCTTACAAAATGATATTTTGTGAAATTTCATTCTTCCGTGGATAATCAAGGGTATAATGCAATCCTCTGCTTTCTTTTCGGAATTGCGCAGATTTTACGATTAAATAGGCATTCGTAATTAAGTTTCTCAATTCGCAAAGTTGGGGTGAAAGGGTAGTGGTTTTGTATAAAGCTTCTGTTTCTTGATGTAATAAATCTAATCGACTCATCGCCCTTTCTAAACGAATATTACTTCTTACAATGCCAACATAATCACTCATGGTTAATTGCAATTCTTTAATACTCTGTGTAATTAATATCATTTCTTTTGGGTCGGAGGTTCCTTCTGCATCCCAATCTGGAATATTCGCCTGAAAACTAATCTTGTCTATTTGTTGCAACGAGTCTTCAAAAGCACGATGGCTAAATACTAAGGCTTCTAATAATGAATTGCTTGCAAGTCTGTTGGCTCCATGTAATCCGGTGCTTGAAGCTTCTCCTGAGCAATACAAACGTTGAATTGAGGATTTCCCAAACTCATCAGTTTTTATTCCACCGCAACTGTAATGTGCTGCAGGAGCTACAGGTATCATATCTTTGGCTATATCTATGCCTATACTTTTACATTTTTCATAAATATTTGGAAAATGAGATTTAAAATTTTCTGTGTCCATATCACGACAATCTAAATACACAAATTCATCACCCAATCTTTTCAATTCGCTATCAATCGCTCGCGCCACAATATCTCTTGGGGCTAAAGAAAGTCGCGCATCGTATTTTTCCATAAATGCTTCACCTTTACTATTGCGCAAAATACCGCCATCGCCTCTCACGGCTTCTGTAATAAGAAATGCTTGTCCGAAACGTTTGCTAGGTTCGAATAAGGCAGTTGGATGAAACTGAATAAATTCCATATTCTCAATTCTTCCTTTGGCACGATAAACCATAGCCATGCCGTCACCCGTTGCAATTTTAGGATTAGTAGTGGTGCGATACACCTGTCCACAGCCACCTGTTGCTAGTATCGTAATCTTAGATTCGATTTTGTCGGTTTGATTTGTCTCTAAATTGATTACATAAACTCCATAACATGTAATGTCGGGAGTGGCTTTGGTTATTAGCCTTCCGAAATGATGTTGCGTTATAAGATCAACCACAAAGCAATGATCTACAATATTTATATTACCCAATTGATGTGCTTTCGCTAAGAGAGCTCTCTCAATTTCTTTACCCGTGACATCTTTGTGATGCAAAATTCTATTTTCAGAATGTCCCCCTTCTTTACCTAATCTGTAATCGCCATCATGTTCTTTGTCAAACTCAGTTCCCCAAGCTATAATCTCGCGCATACGAAGTGGGCCTTCTTTCACAACAATTTCAACAATTGCTTCATTACATAAGCCATCGCCGGCAATCAAAGTATCTTGAATATGCTTATCGTAACTATCTTTCTCATCATCAAAAACAGCTGCCACACCCCCTTGAGCATATTTTGTATTGGTTTCATCTTCAACGGTTTTGGTTATTACCATAATTTGTAAATCAGGGCGAGCCAATGCCATTTTTAAAGCATAACCTAAACCAGCAATCCCTGAACCTATTACTAATACATCCGTCTTCATGAATACAAATTTTTATAATCAATCAAAGATAACATGGCTAAACTAAAAATATTATGATAAAAATGCAGACAACTTCAATGTGGCAAAGCAGTTCCTAAGAAAAATGAACTTATATGAAAAATTCAGGTGAAAGACAAAGATTGAAAACTTAATGTATTAAACCTAAATTACGCGATAGGATTTGAGGAAATAAAATTGTAGCGTGTTAGATGTCTCGTTATCTATTAACAAGACGAATTTGAAGATGTTTTCAATAGTTTCGAAATATTAAATTATAGCTTCTTAATAGTCTCAACATTTCTAATGATGAATCTGGATTAAACTCGTCTCAAGTATAATCATATTGCATCATAAACTAAGAGAGAAAGCGATGAGGGGTCATTTTATACAAATACTACTTCACAGATTTTATGATTTATGGAATTCTGTTTTTCGTACGCAATAGATTATTTACTTTTGCGCACTTTCATTTTTTAATAAAAATATTATTATGAGTTTCAGAATTGAGAAGGATACTATGGGAGAGGTTCAAGTACCAATGAACGCCATATTTGGAGCACAAACACAGCGCTCAATTGACAATTTCAAAATTGCGCAGGATATTAATCGAATGCCAAAAGAAATTATTTCAGCATTTGCCTATCTGAAAAAGGCTGCCGCACTTACTAATTATGAAGCGAAAACTTTATCGAAAGAAAAGTGCGATTTGATTGCTGCAGTTTGCGATGAAATATTAGATGGTAAGCATCTAGATGCTTTCCCTTTGGTAGTTTGGCAAACTGGAAGCGGAACGCAAAGTAATATGAACGTGAATGAAGTTATTGCATATCGCGGACATATATTAAAAGGCGGTAAGTTGAAGGACAAAGAGAAATTTTTACATCCAAACGACGATGTAAACAAAAGCCAAAGTAGTAATGATACTTTTCCTACAGCGATGCATATTGCAGCCTATAAAATGTTGATGGAGACCACGATACCGGGCATAACCAAATTGAGAAACACATTAGATAAAAAATCTAAAAAATTTATGAAGGTGGTAAAAATTGGTCGTACACATTTCATGGATGCAACACCACTCACCGTAGGGCAAGAGTTTAGTGGATATGTATCACAGCTCGACCATGGATTGAAAGCAATTAAAAATTCATTGGCGCATCTGAGTGAATTAGCGCTTGGAGGAACTGCTGTGGGTACAGGTATTAATACACCCAAAAATTATGCTGTAAACGTAGCTAAGCATATCGCTAAATTGACCAAATTGCCATTCGTGACGGCTGAAAATAAGTTTGAATCTTTAGCAGCACATGATGCAATTGTAGAAGCACACGGCGCATTGAAAACCGTAGCGGTTAGCTTAATGAAAATAGCAAATGATATTCGTATGCTTTCATCGGGCCCACGTTCTGGAATTGGCGAAATATTCATTCCAGATAATGAGCCTGGTAGTTCTATTATGCCCGGTAAAGTAAATCCAACACAGTGTGAAGCATTAACCATGATTGCTGCACAAGTGATGGGAAATGATGTTGCTATTACAGTGGGCGGAAGTATGGGTCATTTTGAATTGAATGTTTTTAAACCTATGATGATTTATAACTTCTTGCATAGTGCTCGTTTGCTTGGTGAAGGTTGTATTTCGTTTAATGATAAATGTGCGGAAGGCTTAGAGCCGATTAAAGAGAATATAAAGAAGCACGTCGATAACTCGTTGATGTTAGTAACAGCCTTGAATACAAAAATTGGCTATTATAAATCAGCTGAGATAGCTCAAAAAGCTCATAAAGAAGGCACAACTTTAAAGGCAATGGCGATTAAATTGGGCTATGTGACTGATAAGGAGTTTGATGCTTGGGTAAAGCCAGAAGATATGTGTGGACTTTAATCTTTTGCTTTCATGATTGAATACTGCTTTTAACGATTTTTCTAACGTAGTCTTTGGCACATAAATTCACTGCAAATCAAATTTTTAATCTAATCAACTTTGAACGCATGATAATTAGACGAGGAACTATAAATGATGTTCAATTGCTGCAAACAATAGGACGAAAAACCTTTGATGACACCTTTGGCGGAACTTGTACCAAAGAAGACATGAAAGGTGTGTTGGAGAAGTATTTTAATACCAAACAATGCGAATCGGAATTGCAGAATGAGGAAGATAATTTCTTTTTTCTTGAAGAAGATGAAATTACGAAAGGCTATACCAGAATCAATGAAATTCATGATTATCCTTTTGAAGATTTAAAACGTTTTAAGTCTATTGAATTAGTGCGCTTGTACGTCTTAAAAGAATATCATGGAACCCATGTTGCTAAAGATTTAATGCAGTACGCATTTGATTTCGCCAAAGGTAAAAATTACGAAAAGATGTATCTGAGTGTTTGGGAGTATAATTTCAGGGCAAGAGGTTTCTATGAAAAATTAGGCTTTGTCAATACGGGTATCGAAAATGACTTTCCACTAGGCACCACACCACAAACAGATTATTGGTTTGTAAAGAATTTGTAGCAGCCTGTTTAACCGTGATTTTGTATCAGAAACGAAGTGAGTGGCTGTGAATCTCGGATATGAACTCCAAAGCAAGCTTTGGAAACAAAATCGGTACCTGAGCTCCGAGGCATTAACCCTCCGATAGCTCCTTCCTCGCATCGGGATTCAAAAATCTAAAATTCGTAGCTCATTTTGATTTTTGTAATAAAGCCTGATAAGGCTATACTCGGTAATCCGGATTTAGAGGATGTTCCGACTTTTCTAAAAAGATGTATATTATAGACTAGATAGCTGCTAGTTGTACTTTTTGTTGTAACTCTTTTACTTGTTCACGTATCATCGTGTCAGTATCCATTAAATCTTTCACAGTTTGGCAGCTATGAATTACTGTTGTATGATCTCGTCCTCCGAAATGATCTCCAATAGTCTTCAACGAATTTTTAGTGTATTGTTTCGCAAGGAACATTGAAATTTGTCTTGCTTGCACAATTTCACGTTTGCGGGTTTTAGCTTGTAATTTGTCATATGTGATGTCGTAATATTCACATACCATTTTCTGAATGGTATCAATAGTAATCTCTTTCGATGAAGTTTTCACAATATTACGAAGCACTTTCTTTGCCAAATCTAAATCAATATCTCGTTTTACCAAAGATGAATGAGCTAACAATGAAATCAACGCACCTTCCATTTCTCGAATATTGTTTTGTACATTATAAGCAAGATATTTTACCACTTCTGCGGGTAAATCTAAGCCATCATTGCGCATCTTATGTTCTAAGATTGCCATACGTGTTTCAAAGTCAGGTGCTTGCAAGTCAGCACTTAAGCCCCATCTAAAACGTGATAATAGACGTTCTTGCATGCCATCCAAATCTTTAGGAGGCTTATCACTAGTTAAAATGAGCTGTTTCCCATTTTGGTGTAAGTGATTAAAAATAGAGAAGAAAGCGTCTTGCGATTTGATAGCTGGTGCGAAATAATGAATGTCATCAATAATTAAAACATCAATAAGTTGATAAAAATTAATGAAGTCATTAATCTCATTATTTTTTGAGTGTTCAATAAATTGATGGATAAACTTTTCTGCACTAACATATAATACCGTTTTCGTAGGATGAACACGTTTTGTTTCATTGCCGATTGCTTGCACCAAGTGAGTTTTACCTAAACCCGATGAACTATATAAAACTAAAGGATTGAATGATGTCCCACCTGGTTTTTGAGCTACAGCCATGCCTGCACTGCGTGCTAATCGATTGCATTCGCCCTCTACAAAATTATCAAAGGTATTATTTGGATTTAACTGTGGATCGATTTGAGAACGCTTTAAGCCTGGAATAATAAAAGGATTTTTTATGCCCGAATCATTTGCTAGTTGTAAATCAACATAATTGTTGCTAAGTTTAGCTTGATGTTGACTTCCTGCAGCAATTCTTACCGATGCTGGATTCTTTTTATTCTGATTCTCCATCAAAATGCTATACTCGAGTGTAGCATTTTTTCCTAGTTCACGTTTAATTGTTTTGGCTATCAATTCTACATAATGTTCTTCAAGCCATTCATAAAAGAATTGACTAGGTACCTCAAGCACTAAAACATTATTTTCAAAAGAAATCGGTCGAATTGGTTCAAACCAAGTTTTATAAGATTGCCAACTAATATTATCTTTAATAACCTTTAAACAATTCTCCCATATTTTCTCAAAGGCATTTGTCATAAATTAATTGATAGTAGTTTTAAAAAGTTAATTTCTGGTGTTCAATTCTCGATTCGAAAAAGTTATTCAAACTATGTTTATAACAATTTTCATTCGAGCAACGAAAGTGGTAATTTTTTGTTGAAAAAAAAAATTTTATACCGATGATTTTGAAACATTTATCATGCCAAATTCTGAAACGTAGTCAGAGTCTTGTGAATTAGAGAAAAAAATATTTAAACGCCCCAAAATTATTCCTCCCCAACCCACTTGGTTAACAAGTACATCTTGATTTTTCCGATTTTTTGTTTTATGGGGTTCATCTAAAAATGTATGTGTATGTCCGCCAATGATAAGATCAATGTACTCTGAATTGCTTGCTAAATCTTTATCACATACTTTTCCATTTTTGCTGTCAAAGCCTAAATGAGATAAACAAATGATAAAGTCACATTTTTTCTTTGTTTTTAAAAAATTTGCGATTCGATTTGCGTTCTCGATTGGGTTGTTATAAATGATTGGTTTAAACAATTTGTCAGGAACTAATCCTTCAAGCTCGATGCCTACACCTAAAATTCCAATTTTAAGATTACCTTTTTGTATAATTGTAAATGGCTTCACTTTATCCTCTAAAGCGGTATTTTTAAAATCGTAATTGCAATTCACAAACGGGAAATTGGCATGTTGCATTTGATCTGCTAACGCATCTATCCCATTGTCAAAATCATGATTACCAATTGTAGCACAATTGTATCCTAACATACTCATGATTTTCATTTCGGGCTCGCCTTTGAAGAAATTGAAGTAAGGCGTACCTTGAAATATATCACCTGCATCTAATAACAGCACATGTTCTTCCTCATTTCGTATTTGAGAAATTATCTTTTCACGCACCAATACACCACCCATACCTTGGTATTTGCCACCATCCATCGGAAAAGGATCTAAACGACTATGCACATCGTTTGTATGCAGTATCGTAAGCTTTCTGGACTTGGTTTTTCTCGCAAATGCCTCATAAGGGAAATGCTGTGTTGCTATCAAACCAGCTGCAATGGCTGTATTCTTTATAAATTTTCTCCGAGTTGTCATTCTTCAAATTTTAGTCGATTTTCAGTAGGCTCAAATAAATAATCAAATTTCACGTCTTCAAGCGACATGAAGTTTGGGTACACTGGCGCTTTTTTAATGGCTTCTATAGTTAAATCTCGAATCGTAATGCCTGTATTTTTCCTTTGGCAAGCTTTTAGGAAATCGCAATTTTCACCTCCATTTGCTACATAGTCATTGGTCGCAATTTTATAAGATTGATTTGGGTTAATGTTGATATCACCAATAACTTTAACCACATCACCACTTCTCAAATGTTTACTAATTGTATCTCTCGTATTCATTTGCAGCTTTTTATTTTTAAAACTCAGAACATGCCCAAATTGAACTGGCCAGCCGCCATTTTCAGCAATTAAGTTCAACCATTTTTCTAAATCACTTCCCTTCACTTCCAGAATCACTAATTCATTTTCAAAAGGCAGCAGTTCAAATAGCTTGCCACGTGAGATAGGGCCTTTTTTAATCTCTGCAACACGCAGTCCGCCAAAATTTGTGATGGCTCCATCTAAAGCTGAATCGATGAGCAAGGCATTTAAATACATAGCATCCACGACTAAGTTTCCTAAGCTACCATTCGGTTTTTTTTTGACGAAATCACCTTTGGCTTCACCAATTACTTCATTCATTACTTTACTCAAACTATCATGAAGGGGTTTTAAATAACTTTGCAGCTTGCTTGACCCTATTGTTGGCAAGCTGTCCTTAATTCTGTATTGTTGCGCCTGACTTCGTTTGAAATACAAGTGTGGCCGACAACCTAAGACGCCAACTAGAAATAAGAGACTTATGAGTGTTGAAAAGTTCATATCGGAATTTGACCTAAAATTAGCGCAACTTTATTTAACTTCGTTTGCTATTTATTAAACATATCTAAATTAAAATCTCATTATGGCATCATTCGAAATTATCGGAACATTGAAAGTAAAACGTGATACACAAGTTGTAAGTGACAAGTTTTCGAAACGTGAATTTGTAATCACAACAGATTTAAATACACCTTATCCTCAATATATTAATTTGCAATTAACCCAAGACAAATGTTCTTTGTTGGATTCTTATCAAATGGGTGATGAAATCAAGGTTTCGTTTAATTTGCGAGGACGTGAATGGATTGGACCAGAAGGTACTAAGTATTTTAATTCATTAGATGCTTGGCGTGTTGAAAGGGCGAGTTCTGCACAAGCTGCTGCTCCACAACAGCAATACGCAGCGCCAACTGTAAACGCAGATGTAATGCCTTCGCAAGAGATTGGGGATGATTTACCGTTTTAGTATACTGAACTAACCCTATAAGGTTTTCAAAATTAATAGGGTTAGTTTATTACTTTTTATTACGGCCTACCCATGAAGCAAGATTACCACCAACTACTTCTGCCTAATAGTTACTATCATTTATTTTTTAAGTATATTTTACATTCATCGAAGTGCTTTTCATAATGGATATATCAAGTGAATTGGAGAATGGAAAGAGGATAGCTATGATGATGTTTTGAAGCACTTGGATTCACAAGGTATCAATGCCGAAATTCTGAATGGGTTTGGAGAACACGAAGCATATACAGAATTTCATAAGCAAGCATTTACTATGAAATTTGCTATACTTGATAATATGTAAACTTATAAGATTTCTAAAACCCTAAAGATTTTTTATTAGTTATCTGTTTTCTTCTCAAATAAATCTTTCTTATCGACAACCTTTACTTTTGTTCCCTTTTTTAAAGACCGCGAAATTGCACTAAATGGGGCAACAATAATTTTTTCGCCACCCTTCAGACCATTGCTGATTTGTATGTAGTCGTTATCTTGAATAGTCGTTTTTACAGCTTGTAAAACGGTTTCGTTTTTGTCGTTAACGAGAAATACGTATTCCTGAATTTGGCTGCTAGCCAAATCAGAGTTTTTGTCTTCTTCTTCTTCTCGAGTCGTAACTGCATTGATAGGAACAGCTAATTTGGCTCGTTCATATTTGGTAAGTATTTCAACACTGGCCGACATGCCGGGTCTGAATGGAAAATTTCGATTGTCAATTTGTGTTAAATCGGCATAGTAAACAGGCAATAATTCGATGCTAACTGTATAATTGGTAACCTGTTCATTCATGCTGCCAGCGCCTTGTAAAGCAGCTAAGCCGGTACTTGATTGAGAAATTTTACTGACTATGCCTTTAAAAATCCTATCTGGATAAGCTTCTATATCTATATTCGCAGAATCGCCTAATTTTACTTTTGTGATA